>NZ_JIAD01000001.1:1644108-1972930 GCF_000688015.1 Eubacterium sp. AB3007 | reverse complement strand
TCAGGCTTGCTTTGTGCTCCGGCTCGATCTCCTCCTCCGCTTCTCCAAGGAAGGCGAAGACCCTCTCCGACGCGGCCGCCATGGACTGCACCTGGTTCATCACCTGTGCCACCTGAGAGATCGGCTGGGACAGGTTCTTTACGTACTGAATGAATGCCTGGATATCGCCAATTCCGATGACACGCCGGATCGCCAGCATTCCCCCGGAGATGGCCACCCCTGCATAAGCCAGGTTGCCCACAAACATCATCAGCGGCATCATGATACCGGAAAAGGCCTGGGATTTCCAGGCGGACCTGTACAGGACGTCGTTGACCTCCTCAAAACTGTCGATCATATCCTGTTCCTTGCTGAAGGCCTTGATGACCTGCTGCCCGGCAAAATTCTCCTCTACCTGCCCGTTGATCTTCCCCAGGTACTTTTGCTGCGCCTGAAAGTGGGGCTGTGAGAACCGCACCAGCAGCGCCATGAGCCCGGCCGACACCGGTACCAGCAGCACGGCGATTCCCGTCATAAGTGGAGAGATGGACAGCATCATAAGAATGACGCCTGCCACCGTACATACCGCCGTGATGATCTGGGTGATGCTCTGATTCAGGCCTGTCCCCAACGTATCCACATCGTTGGTGATGCGGGAAAGTACATCTCCATATGGCCGGCTCTCAAAATACTCCATGGGCAGTCGATCGATCTTGTCCGCGATATCTCGCCGCAGGTTGTAGCTGATCCTCTGCGTCACAGTACTCATGATGAAGTTCTGCAGAAACGAGAACACAGAGCTGGCCACATAGAGCGCCATGGTGATGAATAGGATCCTGGCGATCACATCAAAAGCGATCCCTCCGCTCCCAGTGATCTTCCGCATGAGACCCTCTGCGATCTCGGTGGTGGCCATCCCCATCACCTTCGGCCCGATGACCTGAAATACGGTAGATGCCGCCGCCAACAGCATGACAAGCACCACCACCAACCGGTATCCACCCATGTAGCGCACGATATCCGCGATCGCCTTTCGCAGGTTCTGCGGCTTCTCCCCTGGCGCCAGTCCTCGCCCGTGGCCGCCTCCTCTGGGACGCGATGTCCTTATCTGTCTATCCTCTTTCATTTACATCGCCTCCAGTTCCATACTCGACAGCTGCGAGTCCGCGATCTCACGGTACACCCTGCAGCTTCTCATCAATTCCTCATGGGTACCCTGCCCCACGATCCTTCCCTCGTCCATCACCAGGATCTGCTCCGCATGGAGGATCGTGCTGATCCTCTGGGCAACGATGATCCGGGTGGTCCCACTGAGTTCCTCCGCCAGCGCCCGTCTGAGCGCCGCGTCTGTCTTCATATCCAGCGCCGAGAAACTGTCATCGAAGATGAGGATCTCCGGTTTCCGTGCGATTGCCCGTGCGATGGCCAGCCGCTGCTTCTGTCCGCCGGACACGTTGCTGCCGCCCTGAGCGATGGCACTGTCGTATCCCTTCTCCTTCTCCTGCACAAAGCCGTCCGCCTGTGCGATCTCTGCCGCCCTCTTCAGTTCCTCCTCGCTGGCATCCGAATCCCCGAACCGGAGGTTACTGGCGATGGTCCCGGAGAACAACACGCCCTTCTGAGGCACAAAGCCCACGCACCTTCGCAGCTCCTCCAGTGGGAGCTCTCTCACATCCACTCCATCGATCAGGACGCGTCCTGCGGAAACGTCGTAGAACCTGGGGATCAGGTGCACTAGCGAACTCTTCCCGCATCCGGTGCTCCCGATAATGGCGGTGGTCTCTCCAGGTCTGGCCTCAAAATCGATATCCTTGATGATATCCATATCTGCGTCTGGATACCGGAAACTCACGTGTTCAAACCGCACTGTTCCTGTATGCTCCCGAATGTGTGTCACCTCCGTCGGTTCCTGGATGGCAGGCACTGTCTGAATCACCTCCTGGATACGGTCTGCCGCCACCCCGGCTCTAGGCAGGAGGATGGACATGACGGTGAGCATCAGGAAGGACATGACGATCATAATGGAATAGGTGATGAAGGCGGTCATCGCCCCCACCTGCAGAGTTCCGTCATCGATGCGACTGGCCGAGGCCCAGGTGATGACCACAGTCAGGCCGAACATGATCAGCTGCATGGAGGGCTGCATCAGCGCCATGACCCGAGAGGTGAACAGCTGTGTCTTCATTAGCTCTGTGTTGGCCTTGTCAAAACGCTCCTGCTCTTCCTTCTCTCTGGTAAAGGCGCGGATCACAGACAACCCCGTCAGGATCTCCCTTGCCACCAGGTTCACCCCATCGATCAAAGTCTGCATGATCCGGAATTTTGGCATTGTCACTGCCATCAGGAGCCCCACCAAAGCGATGATCATCAGCACTGCCAGTGCCACGATGTATCCCATGTCAGCACCGGTATGGGCCACCTTGATGATCCCCCACAGACCCATGATCGGTGAGAAGAGCACCATGCGGAGCATCATGGTGCTTACCATCTGCACCTGCTGTACGTCGTTGGTGGCACGGGTGATCAGCGAGGCTGTCTGGAACCGGCTCATCTCCCCGTCAGAAAAGGCCATCACGTTACGATAAAGCTTTCTCCTCAGATCCCGGCCGACACCGGCCCCTACCCGGGAGGCGATCAGCGCTGCCACCCCTGCGGACAGGAACATGAGCAGAGCCATTAGTCCCATCTTGGCTCCGGCAATCCACAGGTACCGGGTCTGGCGGGCATCCACGTCGACGCCCGCCCGTGCATCGCACTCGGCGGCGTAGGCAACGCCCATGGCCTTCAGGGTCTTGTCCCCCACCGTATCGATCACCTTCTGCATCTGAGTGCGGGCGGCGGCAGGGTCGGTGTCGCCGCCGCCAGGTGTCGCGGCCGCGCCGGAAGCATGGTCAGCCGCGGCCGCATCCTGCAGGTCCTCTGCGTGGGCTGCGCGGAAGGTCATCACCAGAGGCACCAGCAGGGCTTTGTCCGCGGCATCCAGCGCCTCCTCCGACATGCTCCGGCGGGCGTAGACCCCATGTGTCGCTTTGGCATCGAACGCTTTCTCCCAGGTGGTCTTCTCATCTTCTGTCATAAACACCGTTGCAGACTCATAGTCCTGCGCCTGGATTTTCTCTGGTATGATATGTTCGATCCCCTTGTTCTGGATCCCCACATCGATGATGTCCTGGGTGTACGCAGGCAGTGCCAGATCGCTATAAGCCTGGAGGCTGAGCACCAACACCAGCACAATGATCCAGTGCCAGTATGGTTTCAGGTTCTTCACAAGATTTTTCATACATCTATTCCTCTATCTTTTCTATCATCCACTTTTTGGATTGCTGTACACTTTAGTCGTCAATACCGTTATTATGAGGAGATCAAAAGGATTTGTCAAGTGGAGCAAAAAGCAGGTGGCGGCGCCAACTATAAATATTCATTGATTGCATACTGTGTTTTTTCAGCAAATTGTTCGCGTGGATATTCCCCCCATCCACGGCCAAATTATCCATAAGGCCAGGCTTTGGCTGGGCTTCATCCGGGCCTCGTCGGGCTTTGTCTGTGCAGAAGCCGCCTGCAATTCGCCTAGATATACAAAATATGCCAGAGATCCCTGAAAATCTCTGACATATGCAACCAAATCTATTATATTCTCGCAGATTCATGCCCTCCGGGGTTTCGGAAAAACATGCATTTCTGTGTATGGCCTGGAAAAGTGGATATTTCGGCATCAAACCCGGCAGAATATCCATAAACCATATGTTTTATTTCTCCAGCAGTGCCTCTACCTTGTCTTTCGGATCGATGATGTTGCTGACGGAAACGTCATGATTGACAGCCGCGATCAGGTAGGCGGTGTACTTGGAACAATCCACCTCATGGAACCACTCACGCTCCTGCAGGTCTCTGGTCCGGTACGTCAGATTGGAGGCCAGCACACCCTTGATCATGCCGTCTGCATAGGCTTTGTCGAAGTCCTTCAGCCCACCGGTGAAGAGTCCGTAAGTAGCGTAACAGTAGATGTCTGCGGCACCGCGGCGTTTCAGTTCTCTCCCCACTTCCAGCATGGACTCGCCGGAGGAGATGATGTCATCGGTGATGAACACAGACTTCCCTTCCACGGAAGCGCCCAGGTACTCGTGAGCCACGATGGGATTGTGGCCGTTGACGATGGTTGTGTAGTCACGACGCTTGTAAAACATTCCCAGATCCACTCCCAGTACGGAAGAGTAGTACATGTTCCGGTGCATGGCTCCCTCGTCCGGAGAGACCATCATGAAATGGTCCTTGTCACAGACTATATCCGGAAAGTCCTTCTTCAGGGTCTTCAGCACCTGGTAATACGGCATGATGTTATCAAACCCCATCAGCGGCACCGCGTTCTGCACCATAGACTGGTGCGCATCAAAGCAATACAGGTTGGCTACGCCCATTGCCTGCAGTTCCTGAAGCATGCAGGCGGCATCCAGGGACTCCCGGAAGCTACGCTTGTGCTGACGTCCACCGTAGAGGATCGGCATGATGACACTGATGCGGTGCGCCTTCCCCCCCACCGCCTGGATGATCCTCTTCAGATCCTGATAATGATCATCTGGTGACATATGGTTGCTGTATCCGAACAGATCGTAGGTGCATCCGTAGTTGCCCACGTCCACAAATACGTATAGATCCCGTCCTCTGACGGTCTCGTTCAGAATCCCCTTGGCATCGCCAGAGGAAAATCGAGGGCATCCGCTGTCAACAATGAACGACTCCTGTGTGCCGGCCCATCCGCGCAAGTACTCGTCTACACGATCCACCAGTTCCTTGGCGCCCTCCGTTGCGACCAGACCGATCTGGCCCAGATGGCTCTCCGTCTTCAGTATTTCTTCAGGTTTAAAATGCATGCTTTATAACTCCTTCTTCAGTTCCTCTACCTTGTCAAGATGTTCCCATGTGAAGTCTACGTCGGTTCTTCCGAAGTGGCCGTAAGCTGCCGTCTTTCTGTAGATCGGGCGACGCAGGTCCAGATCCCGGATGATAGCTGCCGGGCGCAGGTCGAAATGACGGTTCACGATCTCAGCGATTTTGTCGTCGTCCATGACGCCTGTACCGAAGGTATCTACCATAACAGAAACAGGTTTCGCCACACCGATGGCATAGGCCAGCTGGATCTCCAGTTTGGTAGCAAAGCCCGCAGCTACCAGATTCTTTGCAACGTATCTGGCAGCGTATGTCGCAGAACGGTCTACCTTGGTTGGATCCTTCCCGGAGAAAGCGCCGCCGCCGTGGTGCGCATATCCACCGTAGGTGTCCACGATGATCTTGCGGCCGGTGAGTCCAGAATCCCCGTGAGGACCACCGATGACGAACCTTCCGGTGGGGTTCACAAAGTATTTCGTGTTCTCATCCAGAAGCTCCTGAGGAACGATCGGCCGAATCACGTACTCGATCATGTCTCTGCGGATCTGCTCCTGTGTGACATCGGGATCATGCTGTGTGGAGATCAGCACGGTATCCACACGCTTGACCTTGTCACCATCGTATTCCACTGTCACCTGGCTCTTGCCGTCCGGGCGCAGATAGCGCAGAGTGCCATCCTTCCGTACCTTGGCCAACTGATAGGTCAGCTTGTGTGCCAGCGCGATCGGCATCGGCATGTACTCCGGCGTCTCAGTGCAGGCGTAGCCGAACATCATACCCTGGTCACCGGCACCGATGGCCTCGATAGCGTCGTTCATACTGCCTTCCTTATGTTCCAGCGCGTCGTTGACACCCATAGCGATGTCACCGGACTGCTCGTCGATGGCGCTGAGTACGGCGCAGGTCTTGGCATCGAACCCGTATTCCGCATTGTTATACCCGATGTCATCGATGACTCCTCTGACCACCTTTGGGATGTCCACATAACAATTGGTACTGATCTCACCCATGACCATGGCATATCCCGTGGTCGTGGTGGTCTCGCATGCTACGCGGCCATTGGGATCCTGTTCCAGAATAGCGTCCAGAATCGCATCTGAGATCTGGTCGCACACCTTATCCGGATGCCCCTCGGTCACAGACTCGGATGTAAAAAGTCTCTTCATTTATTACCTCCTACTTGTGTAAAAAAACCTTCCCAATGGGAAGGCCGTCTCGTACGATTTACGATCTTCCTCATCTTTCAGGGCGCTGCGCGTCCTGTAGGATGTAGCACCTTGGCTCGCTGCGCCGCCGGATCCGCAGATCGCGTCTACCACAAAGCCAGGTTGCCGGGCGTCATAGGGCCTATTCCCTCAACCACTCTTAATAAGGATTTCTTATTCAATTATACCGTCTATACGTTGCTTGTCAACCCTGCTTAAGGGTCTTTTCCAAAAAATCCTCCAGACTGTCTTTGTCCGGGAAGAATGCCCGGGCCGAGTCCGGCCGTCCGCCGCCCTTCCCTCCGAAGGCTGCCGCGTGCTCCTTCACAAGCGCCCCACAGGCCGGTGTACCACCAGAGAGCAGCACCACCGTATTGACCGGTTCGCAGACCAGGGCGATGACGCCCGTGATCCTTCCCGCAAGCTTCTTGCCCAGGTTGAACAGATCATCCACAGAGAACTCCTGGTAGTGGGCTACCAGACCTGGTTCCATATGCGACGCCAGTCGCTCCGCCTCTTCCTCCAGCAACCGACTGCGCAGCGCTGCCAGTTCCGCATGGGTCTTCTCCGCTTTCTGCTCGAAGACCTCGAACTTCTGAAGAACGTCCTCCGTTCCCGCCGACAGTCTGGTGGACAGCTCGTACAGAGTGTCGAACTGCTGACGGTAATGCGCCAGAGCCCTGCCGCCTGCCTCAAAATAGATGCGGGACATCCCCTTGTTGGGCTCGATCTTGTAGATTTTCAGAAGCCCAACCTCACCGGTACGGGCAGGGTGGGTGCCACAGCAAGCCACGCAGTCCTCCGGATCCGCAGGGTCCCCTACCGTCACGATAGAGATATCCTCATCGAAAGCAAGCGGTTTGCGAAGAGGGTACTTCTCCGCCTCTGCTCTGGAGGCGAAATAGTCCACATGCACCGGTACATTGTCTGTGATCACCCGATTGGCATCGGCTTCCGCCGCCATAGCCATCTCCCAGGTGACCTTGTGGCAGTCTGCCTCTTCGTCGAAGGCAATGTCGATGGTAATGTAATCCTCCCCCATGTGGAAACCCTTGTTATGTCCGCCGAAGAGGCGATAGAAGGCCCCGGACAGGATGTGCTCCCCCAGGTGGCGCTGCATGTTATCAAATCGGTGGGACCAAAGTATCTCCATAGAAACATGAGCCCCCTCTGCAAGACCATCCGCAGCGCCCTGAAGCACGTGGATGATCTCCTCCCCCTCTTCATAGACATCGATCACGTCCCAGGACTGCTCTCCAACTGTCAGTGTCCCCCGATCGCAGCTCTGCCCTCCCCCGGTAGGAAAGAAGATCGTCTGATCGAGAATGACCCTGATCCTGTCTTTATCCTCGTAAAGTGATAATACATTTCCTTCTGCATTTTTCAAGTAAAAATCGCTCTGAAAAAGTCTGTTCGCCGTCATGTTTTCTCCGTTCTCCAAAATAATGCTTTGTTCTTCACAAAAATTGTGGATAACTACCTCTTGACAAATCTGAAATGGCGCTGATAATATTGCAATTTCAACATCTACGACCTTCCAAGTTATCAACACCTCAGCATGAATAAAATTGTATACGATTCTGAAAACCCCTGTGGAAAAACCCCATAATTGGCGAAATAATGGGAAGCGGGCCATGTTGAAAATCGTTTGCAAATCTGCGAACACCAGTTGACATAAAACCGGGCCACGATCCTTTTTATTCGATTTTTATGGCCTCCAGAAATTCCATGAAATCCTCGAATCGGCTATCAAGAAAACGCATCAGCACCGGCTCCAGAAACTGGAACGATCCCACATGATGCATGCGCCAGAATATCTCCGATGTATGCAGCGCGATCTCCAGCTTATGGATATTCCGCAGCGTCTGAGCACTGGCCAGCAACTGTCCGTTCCCCACATGGATCACACCCAACAGATCATCCTGCAGTTGATAAGAGCTTTTCTCCACATGACTGTTATCCGGCTGGTAGAGCATAAACGTTCGACCACCGTGCTCCTCGCTGATGACCGCGTTCCTTGCCGGCGCGATGCTCTCACGCCCGAAATCCGCCGGACCGCCATCAAACTGATACACCGTTACGAACTCATCGTGAGACAGGTTCATGTACACCTCTTCCGGCGACAAAGCCATGAGCGATACTCTCCTGTACCCGCTGATCCGCAGATTCCGAAAGTCCAACTCTGTCACAACCAGAAAGTGAGTACCCCCTGCTTCCACGATGGACCTGCACTGACAACCATTTCGGGTCACCGACAGGATCACTCGATTGCGGTAGAATGTCCCTGCTGGAAATTCCGGAAAGAGATCTAACTCTACCCCTTCCTCCGCAAGCAGTGCCGCCCCGTCAAAATCACGTCCAAAACAACGCATGAGGAAGTAGTTGGCCAGTCCGTTCTCAGATTCCAGCTGCACACAGGTCTTCCGCCACAGGATCTCCTCCTCTTCTGCCGTCAGCGACCCCTCCATATACTGATAGAAGCGGTATTCCTCCGCTTCTCCTGGCAATGCGATATGTTTCTGGAGGTTGTGCCGCACAAAGCCCTGGATGAGGGACACGGCTTCTCGCATCCGCAGCGCTACCTTGCGTCCTCCAAGACCACCGATAAGATCGCTCTCAAGTTCCGCCAGTTCCGTTCGGTCTTCACCTGCGAATGATTCAAAACGATCAAGTCCGTATTCCTCGTAGTCGAAGTAAAAGAAATGGAACAGGTCGTTCTCCTCTACACTCACATTCTTCCACCGCACACAAACTACCAATACCCCCATGAGACGAGTATTGGTGACCCAACAGGAATGAATCTCTCTGTATTGTGCTGATGGACAACGGGCAAGACCGCCGTCCAGCACCTGGAAACGATTGTCCTCCATCGCGCTACCGTCTATACTCCTTTTCTTTATACATGATCTGATCCGCTAAGTTCGCCACCTCCTCGATGGTGGTCGGATGGGCAGAGTCATACTCCGCCATTCCGAGAGCTGCCGAAGTACGTTCCCACGGATCCAAACTTTCATCACCTGCGTTCTTTCTGTATTTCTGCCGGGCCTGCTCGATCAACGCGACCCTGTTCCGATAATCGAGACCCCGAAGCACCACTGCAAATTCATCGCCGCCGATACGGAAGACAGGCGAGTGGCGGAAAACTTCACAGATCAGGCTGCAGCACCGGATCAGGTAAATATCTCCTTTCTCGTGGCCGTAAGTGTCATTTACAAGCTTCAGGTTGTTCACATCCATGATGATTATGGCGAAGGGTTCTGGCTCTTTCTCCAGGTCTGTCTTCATGCCAGTGTAATCGTGCCCCCTTTCGGTGACATTCTCAAAGAAGGTGAGTTTGCCGCGGCGATAGGCATCCAGGTATTTCTTTGCCTCCTTCGGACTGTAGGAGTCCCCGGTGAGCATATTCAGATACACCGGTTGCTCCATCTTATCCTGATCCTCCTCCTTACTAACTCCGGCGATGACATTTCGGATATTATCGATCTTGTTAGTGTTCAGTGGTTCGATGACATAGATGTAATCAACTTCCATGTAATCCTTGATCCGGTCCAGATTCTTCTGTAGCAATTTAAAAATTGCAGATTCCCTGCCGGATTTTATACACTTCTCCATGTCATCTACATCAATGCAGGCTTCCGTGTAATTCAGGACGTTCTCGATATGGACCCGGTACTTCTCGTGTAGCATCTGATTGTATTGAAGATACTGGTAACAACCGATGGCTACACACAGCGCAACCACAAATACCACAATGCCGATCAGTATGCTTCTTTTAAGTGGCTTTCGATTCTTGGACACGACGTCCATCCCTTCTCATAACCTCAAAACATCTCGTTCTATTCTCCATATCGCAGTACTCGCAATTATACTTATCATTTAATTATAGCAGAAAATGGATATGCAGGCAACGTAAACAGCCCCTCGAAACGAGGGGCTGAATATTTTGTGCTTCGCAAATGGGGATTAATCCTCCATAACCTTCATGTCGTCGGCGAAGATCAGCTTGCAGCCAGTGGCTTCCTGCATCTCTTCCTTGGTGAAGTCAGGATGCATCTCGGTAACCAGGATGCCTTCCGGAGTGACCTCCATAACACCCATCTCAGTGATGATCATGTCGACACACTTCTCTGCAGTCAGAGGCAGTGTGCACTTCTCCAGGATCTTGTGGTTGCCCTTCTGGGTGTGAGTCATGGCGATGATCACCTTCTTGGCACCTACCACCAGATCCATAGCGCCGCCCATGCCGGCAACCTTCTTGCCCGGGATGATCCAGTTGGCCAGGTCACCGTTCTCGGCAACCTGCATGGCGCCCAGGACGGTAGCATCTACGTGGTGACCACGGATGATCCCAAAGCTGTCTGCTGTGTCAAAGTACTTGACTCTCGGCAGAGTCTTTACATACATTCCGCCGGAATCGATGATGTCTACATCGATCTCAGCCGGATCCTGTACGGTCTCGTCCAGTCCTGCGAATCCGTTCTCGGAGTGCAGGGTTACAACGATGTCCTCATCTATGAACTGCGGAACCATGGTCGGAAGACCAATTCCCAGGTTCACCACGTCTCCATCGTGCAGTTCTTTTGCTACTCTCTTAGCAATTCTTGCTTTTATATCTGCCATTTTGGTTCTCCTTCCACAACGTTATCTACAAGTACACCAGCTACTTCGAAGGTATCCGGATCGACTTCGCCGATCTCCACCAGTTTCTCAGTAGCAACCACTACGTGATCAGCTGCGCCAGCCATGACGTAGTTGAAGTTCTTGGTAGCCTTGGCACTCATGAAGTTACCAAATCTGTCGCAGATAGAAGCTCTGCAGAACGCATAGTCGGCGTGGAGAGGTCTCTCCAGCAGATACTTGACACCATCGATCTCGATCGTGATCTTCTCTCTGCCCAGCTCATCCAGCTCGGTCTCCATCGGAGTTCCTACACCAACCGGTGTCAGAACGCCGCCCAGACCATAGTTGGCTGCTCTGATCTTCTCTGCCAGTGTTCCCTGGGGAACCAGTGTGTACTTCAGGGAACCATCTGCGAACTGCTCGTTCAGTCTCGGGTTAACGCCCAGATGGGAAGCGATGATGTGGTCAACCATGTGGTTTTCCAGCAACTTGCCGATTCCTCTCGCAGTCTTTCCGGGGCCGTTAGCCGGCTGACCCTCAGCCAGTCCGCCGTCGTTTCCGATCACGGTCAGATGCTTGACGCCTTTTCTTACCAGTGCATCCATCAGGATCTCAGGTGAACCGGTCGCCAGGAAGCCGCCGACCATTATAGTCATACCGTCTTCAACGCCTGCAACTGCTTCATCGGCAGTTATTACTTTGTCAATCATATTAATCACCTTTCTTTTAATAAATTAACTTACATATATATGCAAGGATCCTCTCTGCTGTTACAGCATGCCAACAATGATGAATCCTCCACAAACAACGATACCCACAAAGAACAGGGTGATCAGGCAGTAGCCCATGATGTCCCTTGCGGAGAGCCCTGCGATTCCCAGAGCAGGCAATGCCCAGAATGGCTGGATCATATTGGTCCAGGCATCGCCCCATGCGATCGCCATTCCGGTGATAGCCGGGGATACGCCCAGATGAAGTCCGGCCGGCATCATGATTGGGCCTTGCACTAACCACTGGCCGCCGCCAGGGATGTACTACCTTCCGGTGCGAACACCATCATTCCCATGATCCCTGCGTAGAAGGGGAACTGCAGGATGATCCCTGCGGCTCCACCAGATGCCTCCTGCACCGCCCTCACGTAACTGATCGGGGTCTTGTGGAAAATGATCCCCAGGATCAGGAAGATGAAGTTGACGATGTTCAGGGACAGGTTGAATCCTGCTGTGATGAAATAGTAGACCAGATAGACCAGGCCCGCCAGCGCGATGATCGAGGGATGGATCCTGAAAATCCCGCATGCCAGATCACAAAGCCTGAATAGGCAGATGCGATCAGCAGACGGTAGTCGATGCCCTTGACCTGTCTGGCAATCTCCTTGGCCAGGATCGCACCTACAACCAGACCGAAGCCCCAGTTGACCCAGCATGCGATCAGGGAGAAGAAGGTCACGACTACGATTCCCTGAACAGGACTCTTAGCGATGGATGCGATCCGGGCGATCAGCCTCTTCACGGCAGGGGCGTTAGCCAGAGCACTGCCCAGCACAAGCACCAGTGCCATCTGCATGGAGAAGGCCAACAGATTCCAGGCGCCCTCGCCCCATGCGTTGACAATGTCGATGGGACCTGAACCGGTGGCCGGCATGGCCGCCAGGAATACGATGACCGTCAGGATGATGCAGAAGATGAAGAGATCCGGTAAGAACCGATTCACCAGGTGGACGCATCCGTTCGATATCTTTCTGAACATTTGATAATTCTTCCAATAAAAACCGTAACGATTGCCAGTCGCATAGACTGCGACCTATCGTTCATTATAGTACGAGACAGCCCCGTTGTCAAAGAATTATCAAGTCAAAATATGCCCACCGGGGCGTCAGTTCTAAACACCGACGCCACCGGTCGTTTTTCTTACTGTAAGGAGAGACTAGCGGTCCTCGATGTTCGGCTTATCCTGCCAACCCTTCTTGACCACTTCCTCCATGATGTAACTCATGACGTGCTCAGCATACTTGCCAGGGCCGAAACCTGCGTCGTAACCCAGCTCCTGTGCCAGCTCGTGGGAGATACGCGGACCGCCACAGGTGCAGATGAGCTTGTCTCTCAGACCCTCTGCTTCCACCAGCTCGATCATCTGTGTGAGCTGCTTGATATGGATGTCCTTCTGGGTAACAGTCTGGGAAACCAGGATCGCGTCTGCGTTCACTTCTCTGGCTTTGGCCAGCAGCTGCTCGCAGGGAACCTGGGAACCCATGTTGTAAGCGACCACGTTCTTGAATCTCTCCAGACCGAAGTGGCCGTGGAAGCCCTTCATCTGGATGATAGCATCGATGCCTACGGTGTGGGCGTCGGACTCGATGGATGCGCCGACGACGACGATGTCTCTGCCGACGTTCTCGGCAATCCAGTTACCGCACTCCACTCTGTCCAGCACCTCGACATCTACCTTCTTGACCTTGATGGAAGTGTAGTCCACGGTGTGGACACACTTTCCATAGACCACGAAGAAGGTGTATCCCGGACAAAGCTCATGGTAATAGGTGACGTTCGGTTCCTCGATGCCCATCTTGGTAACATACTGCTTGGCGGCCTCCTCCGCTTCCTCACCGTAAGGAACGGGAAGAGTGAATGCCATTTCCATATATCCATCGTTGAGCGTATCGCCGTAAGGCTTAACCTTGGTCAGATCGACCTGAGCGACTGCTGTTGCGCAATTCTTATCTGCCATTATTCTGCACCTTCTTTCATCAGTGGGATGAATGGGTTGAAGTACTGATCGTCCTTTGTGCAGACGCCTTCCAGACCGTGTCCACCATCCTTAGGTCTCTTGACTCCTCCGAACTTGCCCTGCTCGATCGTTGAGAACAGGCCATCCTTCTCGATCTCTGCCAGCAGTGCGTCTGCTTTCTCAAGAACGAGCTGTGCTCTCTTCTGGATGATTCCGTCTTTCTTGAATTCGACTTCGTCACCGATGTGTTTCGCGTTGTTGAAGATGTACTGTGCATTCTCAATGGACAGATATCTGTCGTGCATATGCGGTGTGAGGATCGCCTCGGTCAGCATTCCCAGCAACTGCAGGGACTGTCCGGTCCAGATGGCGACCAGGTTGAACAACGCATCCTGGATGTGTCCGCGGAAAATGTTTCCGGTCATGAACTTGGTCGGCGGCATGTACTTCAGGCTGGCGTTGGGGAAGATTTCCTTGGCCATCTGTGCCTGAGCAAGTTCATACAGGAATCCGTCTTCCATGGCAGGATCCATCTCAAAGGCGTGTCCCAGACCCATCTGCCACTCCTGAATGTTGGCCAGAACAGCGAACTGCTCGTTGATGAACTGGGAAGCGGTCACGGTGTGGGCTGCTTCGTAAGCATCATCTGTAGTCAGGTAGTTATCCTCGCCGGAGTTGAAGATGATGCCGCAGTAACCGATGATGACACGGCTCATATACTGGTCGACGATGGTTCTCTGCATGTTGATGTCTCTGAACAGGATGCCGTAGATAGCATCATTCAGCATGACGTCCAGTCTCTCCAGCGCGCCCATTGCAGCGATCTCAGGCATGCACATGCCGGAGGAGTAGTTGCACAGACGGATGTATCTGCCAACTTCCTCGCCTACCTCGTCCAAGGCCTTTCTCATGATGCGGAAGTTCTCTTGGGTAGCGTAAGTACCACCAAATCCTTCTGTGGTCGGTCCATAAGGTACGTAGTCCAGCAGGGACTGCGCGGTGGTTCTGATGACGGCGATGATGTCCGCACCCTGTCTGGCAGCGGCCTTCGCCTGAACCACATCCTCGTAGATGTTACCGGTAGCTACGATTACATACAGATAGGGCTTGTCACCCTCTCCGATGGTAGCAAGATATTCTTCTCTTTTCTTGGTCTGCTGACGGATTTTCTTGAGGGACTCATGCACCAGCGGCATGATCGCCTCCTTCGCTTCCTCTACAGGAGCAGTCGGCAGCTTGGTGATCTCCAACTCGCCGGCAGCCATCTTCTCCGCGATTTCCTGCGGATTCAGACCTGTCTGGATCATGGCGTTGCCCATCCAGTAAGCGGTTCCTCTCGGGAGGCCACCAGCTGCCTGGATCTGCTCTACCACGACATTGGGAAGCGGTGTTTCGACATCATCGATGCCATCAACTCCCAGCAGTCGCAGAATCGTTCTCTCTGTACTTACCGTAGTATGTGCATCGATGAACTCCTGCATGTCCTTAGCGATGTTTGCAGCGTGCTGACGCGCGCTGGCAACCATCTTAGGATCGATGTTAAGTTTGCTTTTCATCCTGCTCTCTCCTTGTTATTTAAGATATTTCTTGGCTCCCTCGATGATCTCGTCATTAAGGCCGAGCATTTTAGCTATGTTCAGGGCATCCTTGGGGATCTCTCTGTTCTCCGTCACGGTATACAGTCTGTAATCCATGTATTTGGAGATGATGTTGATCCTTTCTCTTCTGTTGGCCAGATGCAGTTCGCTGTCCAGCTTCCGGAAATTGGCATCGGCCAGACCCCGGACCTGCATATTGACCACATCCTTCTCTTCGGTGACCGCATCAAAATGAGTGGTCATCAGAGTGATGAAGGTCTTCCCTTTCAGAAAATCGATGATGCTCTTGGTAAGAGCCAGCCCTTCCACGGGATTGGTGCCGCTGGCGATCTCATCGATCAGGAACAGCGATCTGTCCTGGCTGCGATCGATGATCTCTTTCAGTTCTTCCATCTCACTCCCGAAGCTGGACAATCCGCGCTCTACCGACTGGCTGTCGCCGATCAGGATCTGCATGTAGTTAGACAGACCGATCCTTGCGTTATCAGCGGGGACAAAGAACCCGTACTGTGCCAGGATAGGAATCATCCCAGCCAGCTTGAGGCTCACCGTCTTTCCACCCATGTTGGCGCCGGTGATGCACGTGACCCCGTCCGCCAGCTTCAGACTAACAGGGCAGTACTCTTTCCCCTTGGAGTGGAGGATATCCTCCACCTGAAGATTTCTTCCGTTCTCAAACTCTATCACATGTTCTTCACAGATCTCCGGCCGGACACAGTGATGCTTATCCGCATAGATGGCCTTGGCAAGTGCCAGATCCAGTGCGCCGATGCGGTCGCAGTTACGCATCATCTTCTCGCTGGCCGCTGCCACCTTCTTCGACAGGATCCCCCGAATCCGAAGTTCCTCATCTTCGATGAGGGCGATTACCTCGTCCATCTCCTTCGCATGCTCGTAGACCGCCTCGGTCTTCTGCAGCTCGAAGGTGACGGAATTGTAGTCCTCGCCGATCTGCTCCAGATCCTCAATCTCCCTGGCCTTCTCAAGTTCCGGCCCATTCTTGGGAATGATCACGTCGAACTTGGGCGTCAGCACGATCCCATACTCCTGCCTGATCTGTTCTTTTCTTTTCTTCTGAGCCTTGCGGATCGCCACCTCGCAAGCATGTTTACGTTTCCGCAGCTGTGCAAGCGTCTCCGAAAAGTCATCGTAGATGTAGAAGGTGTTCAGTCTGTCCTTCCGGGGATCCAGCTCGTCCAGGATGTCAGTGGTGTCCTCCAGAATGTACTCCTCCGGCACCGGCTTCTCCGACCCCGCACAAAGCGTGCTCACCTGCCGCATCTCCAGCAACAGGGACTTGACCTCGAACAGTTCCACCACGGACAGGGTGTCCTTCTGACTGCGCGCCAGCGAGAAAGAGATATCCTTCATCATCATGAAGGTCTCCTGCAATTTCCCCACCAGACGTCCGTCTGCGCGGACGAACTCCACCATATACTGGATCCGGTCCAGTTCCTGACGCAGTTCCTCCTCTTCCCCGGGGAAGTAAGGCGCGGCTTCCTTCAGTTGTGTCTTGCCGAAAGGCGTGTTCAGATCCATCATGGACTTGACATAGTCAAATCCGGTCTCTGTTCTCGTCTTCACATTGGCAAGCCTTCTGTTAGAACCTTGTTTCATCTTCTCCCCCAATTGTTCTCTACAGTCTCACATCGATGACCGGAATATCCGGAAGCGCCTCCTGCATCGTGTCCCGCAGGGCTTTGTGCTCAAAGGAATATCCGCTGGGGGAATACGGATTGACGGTCACCGCCGCAATCACGATGTTCTTCAGGACGCTGACAGCAAGCCCTCGTTTCCCCCACTGTTTCCACTCTGCTGATCCGAAAAAGATCCGGGTGGGATCCTTCAGGACGAAGCGGACTTGTTTCAGTTTCGGTTTCTGGATGCCGGAAATCACGCTGCTGGTGAAGGCACCGGGTACATAGACGAACTCTGTCTCCTCGGTGATGGCTTCGTCGATCCTGGTGCTGGCACCCAGCCCTGTGGCCAAATCCAGTACCCGCAGACTGCCATCCCGATCCACCATCATGACCCGTTCTTTCTCCTTCCGCGCCTCCTGGATGAGGTCTCTGGCTTCGCATTCCTCCAGCTCCGGGAGGTTATACAGCCCCACCACGTGCGCTGTCTCCGCCACCATCTTCTGCATGTTGCGGGAGAGCACCGCGCCGCTGGAGAGGATCACCGCATCCGAGGTCTCCGGCGAAGCTATGGACTTCCGGTCGATGGCGCCGTCGATGAGGATGAGCTCCGTGCCCAGTTCCATCATCCGCTGGCACATCCGCTTGGAATCTACCGTCGCCACTGGCCCTGCGATCTGTACGTAGCCGCTGTCCGCTACCCGGCAGAGCATCAACTCCCCGATCGGTGTGCGAATTCCGGTCTTCTCCAGAATCTCCAGGCCGCCCTCTGCAAACTCAAACAGCTGCGTGGGTACCGACACGATGGTGTCCTCATAGAGAAAGACCTTCGGCTTCTCTGTCCCCGTCACCAAATCCGATGTCTCGCCGTCCCGCCCGGTGGATGTGATCCCCAGGAGAAGACCCTCGTCGTCTGCTTCCTCGATGAGGTAGTTCAGCGCCGTGGTCTTGCCGGCGTTCTTCGACATGCCGACGATGGACAAAGTCTTGTATTTGGTTGACAGATCGTATAGTAAGCCCATAAATTATATTACTTCCTTTAAGCGATATAGGGGAGACCGTCGCCTCCCCAAAATCTTTCTTTTCAGGCGGCCTTGTGAGCCTTCTGAATTAGTGCTTGTTTCTCTCGTGTCTTGCCAGGTTGGAAGGCTCCATGGATTTGATCTGGAGTCCCTCGCCCAGAGCGGACACACCCTGATACTTGTAGGTCTTCTTGCCTGTGCAGTAGTCGCAGGTGCACGGAAGATCCGGCAGTCTCGGCTGGGTGTAAGTAGTGATAACGCCTTCGTAGTTTCTCAGGATCACCTTGTCCGGTGTCTCGGAGATCACATACTGCGGCTGTACCGGAGTCTTTCCGCCGCCTCCCGGAGCATCGACCACAAAGGTCGGTACGCAGTAACCGGAGGTGTGGCCTCTCAGGCCCTCGATGATCTCAACGCCCTTAGCCACGGAGGTTCTGAAGTGCTCGATACCTACGGACAGGTCGCAGATGTAGATGTAGTACGGACGAACTCTGTTCTTGACCAGCTCGTGTACCAGCTCTCTCATGATGTGCTTGCAGTCGTTGACGCCTCTCAGCAGTACGGACTGGTTGCCCAGAGGGATACCGGCGTCAGCCAGCTTGCGCAGAGCTTCCATAGCGGTCGGAGTCATTTCCTTCGGGTGATTGAAGTGTGTGTTCAGCCAGATCGGATGATACTTCTTCAGCATGTTGACCAGATCATCGGTGATTCTCTGCGGCATAACCACAGGTGTTCTGGAGCCCAGTCTTACGATCTCCACGTGATCGATCTTTCTCAGCTCGCTGATGATGTACTCCAGGGTATCATCCTCAACGCACAGAGCATCTCCGCCGGACAGCAGGACGTCTCTGACCTGCGGGGTCTTGCGGATGTACTCGATACATGCATCGATGTCTTCTCTGGATCTTGCACCATCTGTCTCACCGGCCAGTCTTCTTCTGGTGCAGTGACGGCAGTACATGGAACACTGGTCAGTAATCAGGAAGAGGACTCTGTCCGGATATCTGTGGGTCAGTCCTGGAGCCGGGGAGTCTGCATCCTCGTGCAGCGGATCAGCGTCATCTGCCTCAGATCTGTGCATCTCCTTCAGGGTCGGCACAGCCTGCATTCTGATCGGACATCTTGGATCATCAGGATCCATCAGGGAAGCGTAGTACGGGGTGATGCCGACTCTGAATCCGCCGATGACCTTGTCGATCTCTTCTCTCTCTTCTGGTGTCAGGTTGATAACCTGTGCGATCTCCTCTGTTGTGGACAGTCTATGTGCGACCTGCCAATGCCAGTCGTTCCACTGTTCATCGGTAACGTCCTTGAACAGAGGGATGTCTTTCCAATTTCTGATAGCCATGATATCTCCTTATTCACTATCCAGCACAAAGCCCTATAAGGCTTTGTGCAAAAAACAATCTCAATATAACACTTAGGCATGACCGGCAGCATGCGCATATACTACCAGTCATGCTTATAAACTTACGCGTTATACGACCGACTTATCGTCCCTGTCGATTATGCATACATCTCCTGGAAGAGCTTTCTCAGGCCTTCGTGCTCTCTCAGAACCTGCAGAGTAACGTCTGCGTGGCCCTTGGTGTATCCGTTACCAATGATCATGTTAACGTCTTTGCCAACACCCTCTGCTCCCAGAGCAGCCTTGGTGAAGCTGGTAGCCATGGAGAAGAAGTAAACGGTTCCGTCGTCCTTGCAGGACAGGATGGAAGCCATCTCAGTGTTCTCGATGCTTACGCAGTTGATAACTACGTCGCACAGTTCGCCGTTGGTCAGCTCCATAATCTTCTCGTACATTCCAACTGCATCGGTAGCGTCGATGTGGAAGTACTCGTCAGCCAGATCCAGGTTGCGAGCTCTGTCTTCGGATTTCTGGGATCCTGCAGCGCAGATAACCTTACCAGTAACGCCAACTCTCTTCTTAGCTTCGTACAGGCACAGCAGTCCGGACTTTCCGCCGCCACCGATAACCAGTACAGTCTGGCCAAGCTGGCACAGCTTAGCAGCCTGAGCCGGAGCTCCTGCAACGTCCAGTGCGGACAGAGCCAGTCCATCTTCCATGTCATCAGGCAGCTTTGCATAGATGCCGCTCTGGAACAGGATTGCGTGACCCTTGATGTCAACCTGGTCGATAGCCGGTCTCATCTCCAGGATCTCGTCGATTACCAGCGGAGTCAGGGACAGAGATACCAGTGTAGCGATCTTGTCACCAACCTTCAGGTCTCCCTTCCATTCAGGTCCGATTTCCTCAACAGTACCGATCAGCATTCCGCCGGAACCAGTCCAAGGGTTCTTGTGCTTTCCAGCTTTGGCAACGATGCCCTTCATGCACTCAGCAACCTTGTCCTTCTCTTCCTGAGTCTCGATCTCAGCCGGCTTCTTGTTCAGAACCTGCTTGCAGATCTCGGTGAAGGAAGCGGAGTCAATGTTCAGAGTCTGAACGTTGATCTTAACTTCGTTGTCATAGATCTCCATATCGTTATCGATAACGTCTGCTGGCTGTGGCAGAACGCCCTTCGGTGAAATGACTCTGTGTGTTCCATATGGGTTTCCTTTTTTCATTGCTGAATCCTCCTAAATCATTTATTTAGTATTAAAAGTATAAACAACACTTTGGCCTCTTGGCCACAATATCATTATAATTGACTGACAATTCTGTGTCCACAAAGAAACGAGCCGAGATTGTGAATCTTTTGCTAATCTCCTTTTCGAACCTTTTTGTGTTCACGAACGCACAAATGCGAACCGATATCGGTTCGCATTCTTGTCTCTAAAGACCGTATTTCTTTTTCTTACGCACAAGCTGTGTCTGGCTGATCCCTACCGCCCGGGCGATCTTCCTGGTGGAACCATACTGCTCGCATGCATGCCGCAGAATGTTCTTCTCAAAATTCTGGACCATCTTCTCCAGATCGATCACCTGCTCCTCGCTCTTCCGGTTACTCTCCTCCAACGCACTGGTCTCGAACACATCTCCGTGTATCTCTTTCATTACATCTATGAGCGTGATGTGTTCCGATGTAGCGCTGATCATCAGCCGCTGGACCATGTTCTCCAGCTCACGGATGTTGCCCTGCCACTCAAACTGTTTCAGGTATTCCACCGCGTCACGGTCGATATCCCTCTTCATGTCGAAACGCTCTCCATACTTGCCCAGGAAGTGTGCGACCAACGCCGGGATATCTCCTGTTCGTTCCTTTAGACTTGGTACCCGGATCCCCACCACGTTCAGGCGGTAGTAGAGATCCCGACGGAATTCTCCCTTTTCGATCATCTCTTCCAGATTCCGGTTGGTAGCCGAAAGGATACGGACACTTGTCTTGACAGGTACATTGCCCCCCACCCGATAAAACTCTCCGTCCTGGATCACACGCAGCAGCTTGGCCTGCATATCCATCTTCAATTCGCCTACGTCATCCAGAAAGATCACGCCGTTGTCCGCCATCTCAAAATAACCCTTCCGCGGGCCATCTGCCTCCTCCACACCGAAAAAGGCGGTCTCGATCATGTCCGGCAGAATCGAAGCGCAGTTGATCTTCACCAGCGGCTGTACCTTCCTGCTGCTGTTCTTGTAGATGATGTTGGCCACCTTCTCCTTGCCCACGCCGGTATCCCCGGTGATCAATACGTTGCAATCGTACTTGGAGACGGTGAGGATCTCGTCCAGTACCGATGCCATGGCCCGGCTCTCACAGACAAAGTCTTCCAGCATGGTCTTCCTCTGCCCGGATACCTCTCGCAATCTGGACTCCCGATTGATGGGATAGGAAGGATCGTCATTTAAACCAACGGTGGTCTTCACCGCCTTCTCCACGTAAGGCGCAATGTCTCGCACCAGGTCCTCATCGAACCGCTCGTAGCTCTCCATATATCCATCCGCACACCGAATGTCCATCTGCCTGGATATGTATTCTGTAATATAGAGGGCAATGTTGTAGTTGTTGATCAGATTGGCAAACACTACGGTTCCGCCCTCCTTGGTGGCCAGGATGTTGATGGTCTCCGCGCCGGGTATATCTGCGCAATTGACCGATAGATCAAAGGGCATTCGCTTCTCCAGATCCTCCATAGCCTCCATGGGTTTCAGGATATCCACCGAACGGACCTCCGTAAACACCATCTCCATGAGCTTATCCATAGAACTCCCCCGAAAGAGTACATCGGATTTCCTGTCAAGCAGGCAGATGATCTCAGAGTCCTCTCTGGCCACCTTTCGTATAGCATACCCATAGATGATGTTCATGAGGATGTTGTTCCCCACCACCAGAAACTTTTTCTTTCCGACGGCGATGCTGCTGATCTTCAGCAATGTACCCGACTCATTCAACGCATACATCATCAGGTCGATGGGAATGTCATCCTTAACCTTGACCATTGAGATACGTTCATAAATGATAGCATATCCTTCCGCATCCACCTGCCCAAAGGCCCGGTCGATAGCCCCCACCCGGTCGATATAAGCAGGGATGGATGTGGTGGACGTATTGCAGACCACCTCATCGCCCACCTTGAACCCGTCCTGGTTGCTATACTCGCTTCCGATCTCCCGGATCACACCGTAAAACAGGCCCCCCGTATCCGTCACCGGATTGTGCAGTTTCCCCCGTCGGATCACGATATCCATGATTTTCTGTCGGATCCTATCGTCATTGTCATTCGCTTCCAGACAGATCTGTTTGAAACTCGTCCCTTCGATATGAATCTTCTTGATCTCGATCCGCACCTCGTAAGGCTCGATCTTCCTTCCGTTGTCTAATTTCCAGGCGGAGACTGGGAGCACATGCTGCGGCTCCAGCACACGCCTGACATCGTATTCCATACTCCGGTTCATTTTTGTTTCACTCCTTTTCCGGGTGAACACAAAACGGTTCAGCCATTTCTATGGTCAATGATAAACCACTTCGCGGATTTTTGCAATTATTATTTACACCGAAGGCGCCGAGTTTTATAATTATACTGTAACATCGACACGTTATATTGAATATTAAAGGAGATATTATCATGGAAAACGAAAAGATCACTTCATTAATCAGAGTCAGAATGTCCGCTAAGGATGCGCATTACGGCGGCGAGTTGGTAGACGGCGCTCACATGGTCCACCTGTTTGGCGACGTTGCTACTGAGCTTCTGATCAAACTGGACGGAGACGAGGGTCTGTTCTGCGCATACGACAATGTTGAGTTCCTGGCTCCCACCTATGCCGGCGACTACATCGAGGCTTATGGCGAGATTACCAAGATCGGAAACACTTCCCGTCAGATGAAGTTCGAAGCTCGCAAGGTCGTCGTCTCCAGAAAGGACATCAACGATTCCGCAGCTGACTTCCTGGAAGAGCCCATCGTTGTCTGCAGAGCTACCGGTACCTGCGTAACTCCGAAGGAAATGAAGAGAAAATAAGTGAAATGCTCCAAAAGGCTGGTGACGCAAGTGTCACCAGCCTTTTGGCAAGCATTTCATTCGCGAGGGGCGTCCGAGAACACAAGCGCCGCGAAGTGTGATCGGAAACGACCTACCGCGCTGTAAAACACGTGCTGCAGCGCGATGCAGGCCCTTCGTCAGGGTTACCCAAGGGCGCGAGCCGCATGGCGACGCGGGCTTGGCTTCAACCTACGGCGCACTGGAAATCAAAATCCTGCGAGCGTAAACGCCGCAGGATTCAGACTGAAGACAAAGCCTTATTCAGCCGGTAACTATGTTCTGCAGGAGATGCCTCCCAACCTGTCCTGTTCCGCAAACTGATGAAAAATCCCGGATCGCGGAACAGATTCCCGCAAAACAGAATTTTTTCCACGTCAGCGGAAGAAATTCCCTGTCCTGTTCCGCAAACCGATGAAAAATCCCGGATCGCGGAACAGATTCCCGTAAAACAGAATTTTTTCCACGTCAGCGGAAGAAATTCCCTGTCCTGTTCCGCAAAGCGAAGAAAAAAACCATATCGCGGAACAGATTCCCGCAAAACAGAATTTTTTCCACTTCAGCGGAAGAAATTCCCTGTCCTGTTCCGCAAACCGATGAAAAATCCCGGATCGCGGAACAGATTCCCGCAAAACAGAGGTTTTTCCACTTCAGCGGAAGAAATTCCCTGTCCTGTTCCGCAAACTGATGAAAAATCCCGGATCGCGGAACAGATTCCCGCAAAACAGAGGTTTTTCCACTTCAGCGGAAGAAATTCCCTGTCCTGTTCCGCAAAGCGAAGAAAAAAACGGATCGCGGAACAGATTCCCGCAAAACAGAATTTTTTCCACTTCAGCGGAAGAAATTCCCTGTCCTGTTCCGCAAACTGATGAAAAATCCCGGATCGCGGAACAGACGGCACATACTGCTCACGAGGCTGCTCTCAGGAGCAAGTCTTTGTGCGATCCCGAGAAATCTCTCCCCTTGACAACTCCCCCCTTTTCCACGATAATCAAGAAAAGCAATCACCTGAAAACCACAAGGAGCAACGGTATGAAACTGGAACTTTTCCTGAAAGAGACCTGCCCGTTCTGCTGCAAGGTCATGAACGAGATCTACACCAGCGGCAGGACAGACGTGGAGACCCACGATGTGGACGTAAACCAGGAGGACTACAACCGTCTGGTCAGAGAGGGCGGCAAGTATCAGGTCCCCTGCCTCTTCATCGACGGCAAACCCATGTACGAGAGCGATGACATCATCGCCTGGCTGAAACAGAATCCACAATGCTAACCAAAGCCCCGGCCGCAGGACCGGGGTCTCTCTATTCTACCCGGGCTCCGGCAGTCTCCCTCAGGATCCGTAACAGATCACTCAACACACCGTAAGCCGTATGGTCGATCTCCGGCTCGAAAGGCTCCTCGATGACAGTAACACCTCCCATTAGATCCGTGGTCACGGTCACGTAAGAGGAAGTGGCATCCATGATCGCCGGCAGAGAGCCCTCCTCAACCAGCGTCGGCTCCACGGTGCCCACCGGCTGCCCGTCCACCATCCGCCCGCGGCAAAGCAACTTGATCTTCTTCCCCTGAGTCCGGGCGGCCTCCAGATCTTCCCTGGTGATCCCTCCGATGCCGGTCCGCCGGATGTCCAAGGGGGTGATGCGCACATCCATCAATACATTCATCAGCGCGGTGAGCTTGGCAGCCGCATCCCACCCGTCCACGTCCATAGATGGATCCGCTTCCACAAAGCCCTGCCGACGCCCCTCTTCCACAGCGTCCTCGTAACTCACTCCCTTTTCCATCTCCGTCAGGATGAAGTTGGTGGTAGCATTGAGGATCCCGCTGACCTCGGTGATCCGACATCCCATCAGTGTCTCCTTCGCCAGATTGTAGACCGGCACCCCGTCCATCACCGTTGCCTCCTGACAGAACACCACGCCCTTTTCTCTGGACAGATCCCTCAGTTCCCGGTAGTGCCAGGCGATAGGACCCTTGTTGGCGGTGATGACGTGTTTTCCCAGGTTCATGGCGCAGCGGATGTGATCGGTGGCCGGCTGACCTGTCATGATGTTGATGGGACTCAGTTCCGCCATCACATCGTATTCTCCAGAGTCCAGGATAGCAAAAGCGTCCAGGGCTTTGTCAAACATGGCATCTGAAACTGCCGACGTATCGATCCCCTCCGGCTGCAGGATCCCTCCTCTCCGCCGGGTACAGATGGCGGTGATCACTGCCTCCTTTCCGAAAGTCTTCCGGATATACTCCTGCTTTCGCACCAGCATCCGGGCAAAGGCTTGTCCTACATTCCCGTACCCGATCAACGCGATCCGAATCCTATCCATGTTCACTCCTCCTCTCTTTCTGTTGGGGCCTCCCGCCACGCCTCGTGGAGCGTCCGACGGTACAGGTGAAAATCCACACAAAGCCGCCGCAGGCGCCGCCCTACACAAAAAAAGGGATGCCGCATATGCAGCATCCCTCCTCAATCACAGGCTGTGCAATTATTTGCTGTAATCGAAGAAGCCCTGTCCGGTCTTCATTCCCAGCTTGCCAGCAGCTACCATCTGCTTCAGCAGGATGTTCGGACGATATTTCGGATCGCCAAACTCGGTGTACAGTACTTCCATGATGGCCAGGCAGACGTCCAGTCCGATCAGGTCGCCCAGAGCCAGAGGTCCCATCGGGTGGTTGCATCCCAGTTTCATAGCAGTGTCGATATCCTCTGCGGAAGCGATACCCTCGTTCAGGATAGCGATTCCCTCGTTGATCATCGGGATCAGGATTCTGTTGACAACGAATCCCGGAGCTTCCTTCACCTGTACCGGAGTCTTGCCCAACTCTACGGCCAGATCGGTGACGACCTTGTTGGTCTCCTCAGAAGTCAGCAGACCGTTGATGATCTCAACCAGCTTCATAGCCGGAACAGGATTGAAGAAATGCATGCCGACTACCTTGTCCGGCTTGCTTGTTGCCATAGCGATATCTGTAATGGACAGGGAGGACGTGTTGGATGCGATGATGCAATCCGGGCCGGTCAGCTCGTCAACTTCCTTCAGCAGAGCCTTCTTGGCTTCCTTATCCTCGGTGGATGCCTCGATTACCAGGTCAGCATCAGCGATGATGCTCAGATCTGTGGAACCATTGATCAGCTTCATGGTCTCATCCATCTTCTCCTGGGTGATCTTCTCCTTCTTGACCATCTTAGCCAGGTTCTTCTCGACCTTAGCCAGGCCACCGTCGATGGAAGTCTGACGTCTTGCTCTCATAACGACCTCATAGCCGTGCAGAGCCAGTACCTGAACGATTCCAGCACCCATAGTGCCAGTTCCTAAAACACCAATCTTTTTCATTTCAGAAAACCTCCTGTATTGTTGCTAATATACAGATTTCGCAATCTGTTAAAATATTAACTTTACTGTGCAACTCAATTATAACACTTTCCGTTGCTTTGTAAACCCTAATTCTGCAATTCCCCTCATTGATTCCGTGGCAGCCACCCGGCGATCCCGAAGGAAAGCTGCAGGTATGCCATCAGGCGCCCAAGCTCTTCGGCATCCATCCGATCCAGCCGAATCATCGTCCCTCCGGTACTCTGGTACAACGCCTCCGCCGCTTCCCGGGTCATCTCGTGCAACGACCCCTCCGGACTCACCCCCGGAAAGGCCGGCAGCATGATGTCTGCCTCTTCCTCCTCGCAGAAGAGGGTGGTCGCACGGGCAGACGGCCGGCGCATAGCCGCCTCCTCCGGCAGGCACAAAGCCCTGGCCTCAGCACCCCATGCTCTTCGGATCGCTGCCATCCAGCGGCAGACCCCCCTCAGCTCAGGCTGCCAGAAAAGAAGATCCTCTTCCAGGTCCTCTCCACTTTCCCAGGAGCCCACAACACTGCTGCCCAGATACAGGCCATACTGATCTGCGTCCCGGTCCCACCAGGGAGATGCCAGCATCTCTCTAAAGCCACGTACGTAGGCACCCGCGTTGATCCCCGCCACCATCATTGGAAAGATCATAGCCACACTGGATGCCAGACAGGCGGCGGCTGTCCCCGCCGCCAGGGGTGAGGCAGATGCAGGGAATTCTTCTCCTGGATCATAGGCCTCTGGGAGCCTAAAGCCCTCCATGTCTCCCCGCTCCATCTCCTCCGACAAGTATGTGCTCCTGCGTCCATAGATCGCTTTTAGGCGATCTTTCTTTTCCTGACTGTAGCGATCCGCGATCAACTTCCGCAAGGTAGCAAACACCGCGCAGAAAGATGGAGACTCCTCCCCCATGGCCACACCGATCAGGCCCGCGCTCCCCTGTTCCAGGTCTTCGATCACCCGGCTCAGTTCTCCGGCAGAAAGCGTGCCTCGTACCAGCTTCACTCTGTCCTTCTCCGGTGCCAGAAACAGCATCGCCTCCAGCATATCTGCAACAGCCCCCTCCGCTACCAGAACGATCCGATCGCACTTGTACCGCATGGCGCCTGCTGCCATCTCCAAGTTCCCGACAAGTGCGTTCAGTCGGCTGCCGATCCCATCCTGCAGCCAGGCTTCCTTCCATATATCATCCAGAGCCGGGCCGCTGCAATCTCTTGCCCAGCGGATCACATCCTCACCTTCCAAGAATCTGTGTATTACATTGATTCCCATTGTTCCTCCTCACTATCTCTTGCACTCTCTCCGGCACATGGCCTCCAGGATCCTGTCCACTTCCTCCATGTCCCCCTGTCGGCAGAGAATGGTCAGCTTGTCCCCGCCGGCAAGACGCGTGTCTCCACGGGGAACGATCTCCTGCTGGTCCCGCTGCACCGCTACGATCAGACTGCCCTCCGGCAGCTTCATGCTCTTGATCTTGTTACCGTCCATGTGGCTGGCAATGTAGACATCGCTCTCCATCATCACCTTCTCATCCCGCTGCCCATGTGTCATCCCGTAGTTCCCCTTTCCGGAGAGGATGCGCTGCAGCAGCTGCTCATAGATAGGAAGCGTCCCCGTCAGATCTGCTGTGATGTACGCCACCAGCGCCACCACAGATAAAGCCAGGAAATTGTTGAAATCCCCTGCCATCTCGGTGATGAGGATGATCCCTGTCACCGGCGAACGGACGATGGCGGCGAAGTAGCCCACCATACCGAACACCACAAAATTGCTGATCATCCCATTCTCCACACCTACCAGTGGATTCAGAAGCAGGAAAAACAGCCCTCCAGCCAGTCCCCCAAGCACCAGCAGAGGCATGAATATCCCGCCCGGTGCACCGGAGGAAAAACTGATGATCGAAAAACAGAACTTGACGGCCAGAAGCACGGCCAATGCCGCCAGCGCGTATCTCCCATCTGAAGTATCTCTCACAAGCCAGTTGCCGCCACCGAGTACCTCCGGCAGCAGGATCGCCAGAGGGATCACCAGCAGGAACGGCACCAAAAGCCGCACAGACCTCCCGGGCAGCCGCCCGTAAAGATCCTGGCACCAGGCGATACACCGTCCGTACAGAACTCCGAAAAGCCCAAGTACCACCCCGAGCAACAACAACATCCAGTACAGATGCAAGGGCAGCGGCCGCCCCATTACCAGATCAAATACCGGTGTAAGCCCAAAGAAATAAAAGGCCACAAAATTCGCCGAAACCGAGGCAGTCAGAGACCCCAACAGAATATCGGTGGAAAAGTTTTTGTGCAAACCCTCCAGTGCGAACATGGCGCCCGCCAACGGGGCATTGAAGGCCGCCGCAAGTCCCGCCGCAGCGCCGCAGGTGATCAACAGCTTCTCCTCTGAGACGATGTGCCGGGCCCCGCGGGAAAACCCTTTTCCCACCATGGCCCCGATCTGGATGCTGGGACCCTCCCGCCCCAGAGACAGCCCGCCGGTGATGGCCAGGCTCGCGCCGATGATCTTGGCCAGCAACACACGCCACCATGTCATATACACCTTACCCTTCAGTTCCCCGGCCACCTGCGGGATTCCCGAGCCTCCGCAGAGAGGCTCGATCTTCAGACAAAGCCATGCGCCCAGGTAACACACCGCCAGCGCCAACAGGAGCAGGGGGATCATGCTGTGGTCGTCCTTTGCCATAGCAATAACAGAGCCTCTCAGAGGCTCTGCTTTCGTCAGGATCATGCGGAACCCGGAGACCACTATCCCTGCCACTACACCGATGCAGGCACTCTGGATGACAAGCTGGTACTTGATACCCTTGATTCTCTCAATCGATTGTTCCGCTTTGCTTTTCATATCAGTTCGTATAAAGGTTCGTCGTGACGTACTCCGGATCGCAGGTAACATCCAGGCCCATGGACTGCAGTGTCTGCTCGTCGTGATCCGACAGGATGGCGGTACAGTGCGCCTTGCATCCGCGCAGCAGCTCCAGTTTGGAACTGGCAACTTCTGCTGCCGGATTCTGTGTACTGGAGATGGAGAGGGCGATCATGACCTCCTCCACGTTCAGTGCCTTGCGGTCGGACCGCAGGATCTCCGTCTTCATCTTCTGGGAAGCCTCCAGAACCTGTTCTGTGATCAGCAGCAGCGGATCCGGATACCCTGCCAGATACTTGATACTGTTCAGAACCGAGGAAGCCGCCGCCACCATCAGGCTGGAGCTTCTTCCGGTGATGATCTTCCCGTCAGGCATCTCGATGGCAAATCCGACCAGGTTCTCCTGCGCCCCCAGTTCCTGCCGCTTGCGCTCCAGATAGTCTCTGGCCGGCTGTACCACCGGTCTGTCCTCCGGTTCCATGCCGACTTCTTTCATCAGGAGCTTGGCCCGCTCCAGTGCGGACTCAGAGATCTTGCCCTTCTTGTAATCCACCTCGGCGATCAGATATCTGCGGATGATCTCCTGACAGGCCGCCTCCCGACATACCTCATCGTCGATGATCCCAAATCCTGCCCGGTTGACCCCCATATCGGTAGGGGACAGGTACTCCGCCTTGCCGGTGATCTTCTCGATGATCCGCTTGACCACCGGGAACACTTCCATATCGCGGTTGTAGTTGACGGCTGTCTCTCCATAGGCTTCCAGATGGAAGGAATCAATCTGATTCACGTCCCGCAGATCTGCCGTAGCCGCCTCATAGGCGATGTTCACAGGGTGCTTCAGCGGGAGATTCCAGATGGGGAAGGTCTCGAACTTGGCGTATCTGGCCTTCACCCCGCGGCGGTAATCGTGATAAAGCTGGGACAGGCAGGTAGCCAGTTTGCCGCTGCCGCCTCCCGGCCCTGTGACCACCACCAACGGCTTGGTCACTTCGATGAACGGGTTCGCCCCGTATCCCTCGTCGCTGACGATGGTATCCACATCCGTCGGATACCCCTTGGTGAAGTCGTGCTTGTAGGTGCGGATCCCGCGGCGCTCCAGCTTGCTCATGAACATGTTAACCGCCGGCGCATCCTCGTACCGTGTGACCACCACACTATTGATCTCCAGGTCATAGGCCCGGAAGGTATCGATCAGACGGAGCACCTCCAGGTCATAGGTGATGCCAAAATCGTGGCGAGTCTTGGCAGTGGTAATGTCGCCGGAATAGATGCAGATGATGATCTCCGCTTCGTCCTTCAATTTCTGCAGAAGCTTGACCTTGGCATTCTCGTCAAACCCGGGGAGCACTCTTGCCGCATGCTTGTCGTGCACCAGTTTGCCGCCGAACTCCAGGTACAGCCGCTGGCTGTTCTCGTGATTGAGTCTCTCCCGGATATACTTGGACTGCTCTTCGATATACTTCTCTGCACTGAATCCGATCTTCATCACTCGCCTCCTTCAACTTCCCTATACGATCGCCTGAAATGCCCAGAACAGTGTTGTCAACACCATGGACGCCGCCACGACGATCACGATCGCCTGCGCGATCCTCTTCTGTCTTTTCTTGTTTTTCTTATCCCACATAAACTGCCTTCCTGTTATTTCACTTCGATCCGAAGTTCGTTCTTCCCTTCTGCCATGCCGCCGATGCTCACGTCGTAATCCACCTCCACGCTGCCGGTGCCCTCCTCGGACAAAGCATTCTTCACCCGCGTGGTGAACACCTCCATATCCATCTCTCCGTAGGGAGTCTGGTAACTGCTCTGGAAACGTTTCCCCTCCTGGAACTCCATCTCCAGCCCATAACCGGTGTCTGCGCCGATGCGTTTCATCCGCATGGTATCGCCCTTCACTCTCAGGCTTGTCTTGCATCCCGGAAACCCGGAAAACTCACTCTCGTCGTAGACCAGATACGTCGCCTCACCTCGCCGGTAAAGCTTCCCTTCTGTTACGAATTCCATTCTATCCTCTGCCTCATCGCCGGCAAACTGCCTGCCGATGATCGTCAACATGATATCCTGCACTTGTCCGGACCTCCTTTCCACTGTCTGTCAGTCTCTGACCAACAATCTTATCCATTATACTATATTATCCACTGTTTGCACAGTTGAAATTCCTTTTTTGTTGACATTTCTTTCACAGAAACACCATCTTTGTTGACTATAATGACGATGTAAGGTAAAGTAATACCTGAATCCGAAACTAAAGGAGATTGATTATGGATAATTGGGATACCAACACTTTCAGATTCCGGATAGATCCGGAAGATCCAAATACGACCGATACACCCAAACCGGTGGAGGGGATCGGCATTGCCGAGACCCCCATCACCTCTACTGCCCCGCAGGAAACAGGCTTTGTGCTGGTGGACACACCGGCACCGGCGGCCCCCTTTGATACGGCGGATGATACAGCGGAACCAGGGGATCCCTCCGCAGCCCCCATGGACACTGCGGCGCAGCCAGAAGAGGCATCACCCTCACAACCCCAAGCCTACGACCCGGTCACCGAGGTGGACATCTTCGGCAAGGAGGAGGCAGAGGAAGACTACCAGCCCTTCACCGACCCCTACGGGATGCCAATGCGGCCTGATGGCACCAGCTACTACTCCGCGCCGGAGGATAACTACAGCGCCGGCCCGGCAGGGGACGACTATGGCAGCGGCTTTGCCGGGGGCGGTGGCAGCTTCGACGACGGCGGAACCGGTAACGGTGGTGGCTACGATGGGGGCGGTTACTATGGAGGCGGCCACGGGAGCGGCGCTGGCGGTGGATACGGCCAGAAGGTCAAGGCAGCACCGGCCCCCATGCAGCTCACCCGAAGAGCTTTTGTGCTCATCCTCATCCTCGCCATGCTGCTGACTTCCGCGCTGACCGTCGGCGGTATCGCGTTGCTCGGGAACACCTTCTCTCCCAAGGACACCTCCGCCACCAACTACACCCTGACGGAGTCCAAGGAGACCCTGGACATCGCCAGCATCGTGGAGAAATCCAACGACACCATCGTGTCCATCACCACGGAAGGGCTTTCCACTGATATGTGGGCACAAAACTATATAACCAAGGGCGCAGGCTCCGGTGTCATCGTCCAGTCGGACGGCTACATCGTCACCTGCTACCACGTCATAGACGGAGCCAGCAAGATCACCGTCACCACCTCTGACTCCAAGACCTATCAGGCAGAGCTGGTGGGCACCGATCAGGACAACGACCTTGCAGTCATCAAGATCAACGCCACCAAGCTGCACGCTGTGAAATACGCTGACAGCACCAAGCTAGAGGTAGGAGATCAGGTCGTCGCCATCGGCAACCCCCTGGGCCAGCTGAGTAACACTGCCACCACCGGCATCATCAGCGCGCTGAACCGCAACCTGACCATCGAAGGCCAGAAACTGAATCTGCTGCAGACCGACGCTTCCATCAATCCGGGCAACTCCGGCGGCGCCCTTCTGGACGCTTCCGGCAACCTGGTGGGCATCGTAGAATCCAAGTCCTCCGGCTCCGACGTGGAAGGCCTGGGCTTCGCTGTACCGGTCAACACCGTCGCCAAGAGCGTCAAGGAGATCATCGAGACCGGCAGCGCCTCCAAGGACAACAACGGCACGGCGGACAGCCAGTCCAAGAGCAAGGCGGTCATCGGCATCATCATCTCCGAGCTCTCTGATGAGCAGGCCATGATGTACGGCTACCCGCAGGGCGGCATTCTGATCACCAGCGTCACCAGCGACCAGGCCAGACAGGCAGGTCTCCAGCGTGGCGATATGATCACCTCCATGGACGGCACCAAGGTGACCACCATGGAAGAGCTCCACACCATCCTCTCCAAACACAAGGTTGGCGACAAGGTGAAGCTCCAGGTGCTCCGAGACGGACAGACCATCACCATCACCACCAAACTGGTGAACGCAGAAGGATAAAAGTAAAAAGAAAAACGGCATAATCAGACAGTGTTCTGGTTATGCCGTTATTATGGATAAAAAAAGAAGCTGCTGCGTTCGGCGATCCATGCAGCCAGCCTCTCTTATTCCGTCGTGCTAATTATGTTCTTTAAATGCGGCGACACCCTCCGCCACCACGAATTCCTTGAGTTTCTTCACATGGTTGTCAGAGACCCTGCGGGCGGACTCGCCGTCCCCGCTGCGGATGGCCTCCACGATGTTGCGATGCTCCACCGGCATGTTCTCGTACCTGGTGAAGTCATCGTAATACAGATACCGGAACCGCAGCGCCTGCTCCTGCACAGAACCGAACAGCTGAATCAGGGTGTGATTCCCTGTCATCTCCACGATGCGGCGGTGAAACAACTCGTCGTAGTGAATGATGTTCTCCATGTTCCCTGCGGCAATGGCATCGCTGTAGCTGGTGGTGATTTCCTCCAGCTCTTCCAGTTCCTCCCGGGTGATGGTCTCCGCTGCCAGCAACCCGGCCAGCCCCTCCAGATCCTCCCGGACCACCAGGGTATCCACCATATCCTTCACAGAAATGTCTGAGACGTAGGCACCCCGGCGCGGCTCGATGATCACCAGCCCTTCCTTCTCCAGTTTCCGGATGGCCTCCCGGATGGGCGTCCTGCTGACACCCATATCCTTCGCCAGATCCACTTCCATCATCCTGGTCCCCGGGTTGATCTGACCCGTCAGGATCTGCTGCTTCAGTTGATCGTACACGATCTCCCGTAGCGGCTTATGGTTTTGTACATCAAAATTTATCATGATCAGATTCCTCTATCTGGAAGTGCGCATCCAATATGCCTCGTAACTTTCTTCTCGGAGCCGGTCACAAAGCCTCCGCGCTTCCTTTCTGCTCTCACACACCGCAAACACCGTCGGTCCGCTGCCGCTCATCAGCACCTTGCTCGGACCCATGCTCTCCATCAGGGCCTTCAGCTTCGCCACCTGGGGATAGGCGTCCAGTGTATACGCTTCCAGCACGTTCACAAAATCCTCATAGATCTCTTCCCCGCACGTGCCCTCCTGTAGCCTCGCCTGCAACCGGTCGTTGTCCGGCCGGCGGGTGATGACACAGTCATCGATTCCTCGATACACCTCCGGAGTGGAGACACTGAGTCTGGGTTTGGCGATGACCAGCCAGGCGTCCAGAGGACGCACCGGTTCTAGCACTGTGCCGCGCCCCGTCGCTCTCACACAGGCGGCCGCCATGGGATCCCTCCGCAGGTATGCCGGGAAGTTGCGGTTGGCCCGCGCCTGTCCCACCGCGCTGAAGGGCACATCCGATCCCAGCTCGCTGCAGATCTCCATGATCTCTGCCAGCGACAGTTTCAGTCCCCACAACAGGTTCAGCGCATGGACCACCGCTGCTCCGTTGCCAGAGCCGCCGGCCAGCCCCGCTGCCACCGGGATCCTTTTCTTGATGTTGATCTCCAGCCTTCCACTCTGCTGCGTGCTTCCGTAACGGTCGATCATGATCCGGGCGGCTTTGTGCGCCAGGTTACGCTCATCCACCGGCAGGTAGTAGCGATTGGTGCGCAGTGAGATCTCGATCTTGCCTCGGGCACTCTTCACCTGCGGCGACGCGTCCGGATTTCCCCCGCGTCTGCTGCCGCCGGCCGGCACAAAGCCTACCTTCACGTAGTCGCTGAAGTCCACCTGCTGCATGATCATATCCACCGCGTGGTATCCATTCTCATCGATCCCACCTACATCAATGGAAAGGTTGATCTTGGCATAAGACAGTACTGTGATCTCGTTCATGGTCTATTTCTTCTTGCCCTTGGGGTTCTTTCCATAGTTGGTGGCCTTCCGCTCTGCCTTCAGACGCGCCTCTTCCGCTCTTCGTTCCTCTGCCAGTTTGGCACGGCCGGTCCGATAGGTGGCACCGGCATCTGCGATGCGCAGCGGCTTGGAGACCCGGTAGTTATCGTTCTCCTCGTAGTACTCGTCCAGTTCCTTCTCCCGCTTGGCCTTGGCTTTCCTGGCGGCTTCCTTCTTGGCCACTTCCTTCTCGTGCTTGGCCAGGACCTCTTCCACGGACTTGCCGGTCCTCTTGGCCTCCTTATACGGATTGAATGGTTCTTCCTTGGCGTCCTTGCCCTTGCCGAGCTCTTCTTCCATCTTCTGCTTGGCCGTCTGTCGCACGGTGAAGAGCATCATCCCTCCGAACATCAGGAACATCATGACCATGTAGATCAGCGTGTTACGTCCCTGATTCATGGTGCGGAAGGAGATGACCCTCTTGGGATCATCGCCAAGCTTGTTGCCTTTGTTGTCTATGAAGTTCTCAGACAGAGTGCAGATGTATTCTGTATCGTCCTTGATGGCGTTCTTGCCGCTGCTCTTTACCTTGTTGGTATCGATGACCACCAGAGCGTACTGGGGATTATTCTTATTATAGTAAATCCTCGAGGGGAACTCCTTACCCTTCTTGTTGGTGATGGAGAAGGCGTTCTTGTTGGCAGCTTTGGATGCCTTGTTGCCCACTTCCGAGTTGAAGTAGATCTTCACACACATATTGTCCTTGGTGGTGTTCTCCTCGCCGTTCGCCGGATAGGTCCGGGTGATGTGGAAGGAGTCCGCGCCGAAACTGCAGACTGTCATCATCATCACGATCATCATCGTCAGGCACGCAATTGCACCAGTTCTCTTCATTATCTTGTCCTCCGATTATTCTTTCTCTTGGCTCTCAGTTCCGAAAAAAAGCTCTTGAGAAGGGTACTGGCTTCCTCCGCCATCATGCCGGTCTCCACCTCCACGCAGTGGTTCAGCCGCCTGTCACGCACCACGTCGTACACCGACCCGCAGGCCCCCGCCTTGGGATCCATGGTGGCGATGTGGAGCTTCTCCATGCGGCTCCACACCAGCGCACCGGCGCACATGGTGCACGGTTCGCAGGTCACGTACATCTCACAGCCCGGAAGGCGCCAGCCTCCCAGCTTCTGCGCTGCCTGCCGGATGGCGATCATCTCTGCGTGCGCGGTGGGATCATGGGTGGTCTCCGTCAGGTTGTGCCCCCTGGCGATGATCTCGCCATCTCTGACAATGACGGCACCGATGGGGACCTCTCCCAGACTTCCCGCTATCTCCGCTTCTCTCAAAGCTTCTTTCATATACTTATTATAGCCCATACGTTACACAGTATACAATATTTCTATGAACTATTCAAGGGATTTTGTATGAAAATCAGTACATTGATTTTCCGACAAGGTATTGACACCCGCCCGGTCTTGTGATATAAATTTAAAGATTAAGAATTCGAAGAGTCAGAAAGGAAATCTGCATGACTATATTGTTACGGAACGGCAACCTGTTTACCGAGAAAGGCGCCACGGAGAGAGACCTCCTGGTGTCGGGCGGTAAACTTTTTGTTTTTGAACCTGGCAAGGCGCCCACGGCGGATGCAGAGAGGATCATCGACCTTAACAACAAGTATATTATTCCCGGTTTGACGGATGTGCATGTACACTTCCGCGAGCCGGGTTTTTCTTATAAAGAGACGATCCTGACCGGCAGCCAGGCCGCCGCCGCAGGGGGCTACACCTGCGTCCTCACCATGCCCAACCTGGATCCTGTCCCCTCCACCCTGGAAGGACTCAAAGTCCAGCAGGACATCATCGACCGGGACGCCTGCATCCACGTGATCCCCTACGGCACCATCACCCAGAAGCAGGACGGCCGCAGCCACCTCTCCGACATGGAAGCCCTGGCCCCCTATGTTTGCGCCTTCACCGACGACGGCAAGGGTGTGCAGGACCGCGCCCTCATGGAGGAAGCCATGCTCCGTGCAAAGGACCTGGGCAAGATCATCGTGGCACACTGTGAGGACGAGTCGCTGCTGGGCGGCACCTCCATCCACGACGGCCGCTACGCCGCCTCCATCGGGCACAAAGGCATCAGCTCCGAGAGCGAATGGCGCCAGGTGGAGCGGGATGTGGAGCTAGCCGCCAAGACCGGCTGCGCCTACCACGTCTGCCACGTCTCCACCAAAGAATCTGTCGAGATCATCCGCCAGGGCAAGAAGTCCGGAGTGGATGTCACCTGCGAGACCGGCCCTCACTATCTGGTGCTGAACGACAGCAAACTCCAGGACGAGGGACGGTTCAAGATGAACCCGCCCATCCGAGATATTCGCGACCAGGAAGCCCTACTGCAGGGGCTGCTGGACGGAACCGTTGATATAGTGGCTACCGACCACGCACCCCACAGCGCAGAGGAGAAATCCAAGGGGATCCTTCACAGTGCCTTCGGCATCGTAGGCCTGGAGTGCGCCTTCCCGGTGCTCTTCTCCTCCCTGGTGCGCTACAAGATCATGCCCATGGAGAAGCTGCTCCAGGTGATGGCCATCAATCCCCGCAAACGTTTCGGCCTGCCCGGCGGCATTCTGGAAGATGGTGCTCCCGCGGACATTGCCGTGATCGATCCGGCGACACGCTACACCATCGACGCCGCCTCCTTCCGGAGCATGGGCCATGCCACGCCCTTTGACGGCAGAGAGGTCACCGGCAAGATCCTGATGACCATCTGCGGCGGCGAGATCGTCTACGAGGAGGCATCCCTATGAAACAACAGACCATGACCATCGCTTCTACACGGAAGCTGAACCAGGGCATCTACCAGACGGTACTCCGGGGAGACACCTCTCCCATCACCGCCCCAGGTCAGTTCATCAACCTGAAGATCCCGGATCACTACCTGCGCCGTCCCATCTCCATCGCAGATTGGGACGAGTGTAGCATGACCATTATATATAAGGTAGTCGGAAGCGGCACGTCCGCCCTGTCCCGGCTTTCCGTCGGCACATCGCTGGATGTGCTCACCGGCCTGGGCAACGGGTTCGATGTGGACAAAGCCTGCGCCGCCGGCACTCCCACACTGCTGGGCGGCGGCATCGGGACCCCGCCCATCTACGGGCTTGCCAAGACACTGGTCCGCCAGGGGGTCACCCCCACCGTCATCACCGGCTTCGCTACGGCGGAAGACGTGATCCTGCAGGAGGAATTCCGTGCGCTGGGCATCGACCCGGTCCTCATGACCGACGACGGGAGCGCCGGTGAGAAAGGTTTTGTGACCGATGCGCTCGCCAGGACCGAGGCCGGCTACGTATGCGCCTGCGGACCGGAGCCCATGCTCCGCGCCGTCTGGAACGCATGCTCCCATGGACAGTTCAGTTTTGAGGCACGGATGGCCTGCGGGTTTGGCGCCTGCATGGGCTGCAGCTGCCGGACAAAATACGGAAACAAGCGGATCTGCAAGGACGGTCCTGTACTGGAGGGAGGTGAGATCCTATGGTAGATCTGAAAGTTGACCTGAGCGGCATCACCCTGGACAACCCGGTGATCCCCGCCAGCGGCACCTTTGGCTACGGCAAGGAGTTCGCGGAACTATATGATCTGGACATCCTGGGTTCGATCTCCTTCAAGGGAACCACCGCAGAGGAGCGCTACGGCAATGAGCTTCCTCGGATCGCAGAGTGTTCCCGGGGCATGCTGAACTCTGTCGGCCTGCAGAACCCGGGTCTGGATACCGTGCTGGAGCACGAGCTCCCAGAGCTTGCGAAGCTCTACCACAAGCCGGTGATCGCCAACATCAGCGGCTTCTCCATCGAGGAATACGTCACCTGCGCCCGCGCCATGGACAAAGCCCCGAACGTGGGAATCCTGGAAGTCAACATCAGCTGTCCCAACGTACACAATGGCGGCATGGCTTTCGGCGTACAGCCGGAGGCGGCCAGAGAGGTGACCGAGGCGGTCAAGGCCGTCACCACCAAGCCGGTCTACATGAAGCTGTCCCCCAACGTCACCGACATCGTAGCCATCGCCCGCGCCTGTGAAGAGGGCGGTGCAGACGGCCTGTCACTAATCAACACTCTGTTGGGAATGCGGATCGACATCCGCCGCCGGCAACCGGTGCTTGCCAACAAAATGGGAGGCTTCTCCGGCCCCGCCATCTTCCCGGTAGCGGTCCGGATGGTCTACCAGGTGTCTCACGCGGTGGACATCCCAGTGATCGGCATGGGCGGCATCAGCTCCGCCGAGGACGTAATCGAAATGATGATGGCCGGTGCCACGGCAGTGCAGGTGGGCGCCGCCAACCTGGTAGATCCCTACGCCTGCAAGACCATCATCGAGGAACTCCCCGCCGTCTGCGAATCTCTGGGGATCCAGCGGCTCGCAGACATCATCGGAACGGTCGAGTAGCAGCGCCGGTCAGCCGCACAGCGCCGCGCAGACGAACAGCACCGTGCAACCACCGCACAGCGCCGCGCAGACGAACAGCACCGGGCAAGGGATACGCCGTCGCAGCATCAACAAGTCGCATCGCGCAACTATAGCACCGAAAACCGTATGGATTAATCGCTAATATTTGCGATTAATCGCATAAGGCGCTGAGCATACACTTGCGCCGAAAGCCCTTTGGAATAATCGCAAATATTAGCGACTATTCGCATAAGGCACTGAGCATACATTGAAAAACAGGAGGAAACAGAAATGGGCAAAGACGTCATCATCGCCTGTGACTTCCCCGGACGGGAGGAGACGCTGGCGTTCCTGGACAGATTCCAGGATCGGAAACCCTTTGTTAAGATCGGGATGGAACTCTTCTACGCAGAGGGCCCGCAGATCGTAAGAGAGATCAAGGCCAGAGGCCATCAGATCTTTCTGGACCTGAAGCTCCACGACATCCCCAACACGGTAGAGAAGGCCATGCGCAGTCTGGCCAGGCTGAATGTAGACATGACCAACGTCCATGCGGCAGGGACCATCGAGATGATGAAGGCAGCCCGACGGGGACTCACCCGGGAGGACGGGACCAGCCCCCTCCTCATCGCCGTCACACAGCTCACCTCCACCGGACAGGATCAACTGGAGAAGGATCTGCTAATCAACCACCCGATCAACGAGGTGATCACCGCCTACGCCAGAAACACACGGGAAGCCGGTCTGGACGGCGTGGTATGTTCCCCGCTGGAAGCAGGCATGATCCATGAGGCCTGCGGCGAAGGCTTTGTGACTGTCACACCTGGCGTCCGGTTCGCCGGCGCCGCCGCCGACGACCAGACCAGGATCACCACGCCAGAGAAGGCAAAAGCGATCGGCTCCGACTACATCGTTGTCGGGCGACCGATCACACAGGCAGAAGATCCCGTAGCCGCTTACGCGCGCTGCGTGAGAGAGTTCGTAGACTAAAGGAGGAAAGCATGAAACAAGAGATCGCCAAGGGCCTGCTGTCCATCGAGGCGGTGTTCCTGCGCCCGCAGGACCCCTTCACCTGGGCCAGCGGCATCAAAAGCCCCATCTATTGCGACAACAGACTGACGCTGACGGCGCCGGAGGTCCGCATCAAGGTGGAGGAGGGCCTGGCCGCTGTGGTCAGAGAATACTATCCGGAATGCGAAGTCCTGATGGGCACCAGCACCGCCGGCATCGCCCACGCCGCCATCGTGGGACACCTGATGGGACTTCCCATGGGCTATGTGCGCGGCAGCAAGAAAGACCACGGTCGCACCAACCAGATCGAAGGACGGCTTGCGCCGGGCCAGAAGGTGGTGGTCATCGAAGACCTGATCTCCACCGCGGGTTCCTGCTGCGACACCGTGGAAGCGCTGCGGGAAGCTGGAGCCGAGGTGCTGGGCATCGCCAGCATTTTCACCTACGGTATGCAGAAGGGATTAGATCGGTTGGCGGAGCACAAAACCGTGAACCACAGCCTTTGTGACCTGGACACTTTGGTGGAGGTGGCCGCTGACACCGGCTACATCGCACCTGAGGATAAAGAGAAGATATTGCGTTTCAGAAACGATCCATCGGACGAGGGATGGATGAAGGAGGAATAACATGAGCGAGATCCGCAACCTGATCAACATCACAGATTTTACCGTCGAGGAGATCGACCACCTGGTGGAGGTCGCCAACGACATCATCGACAACCCGGAGAAGTACCAGGACATCTGCGCCCACAAGAAACTGGCCACCCTGTTCTTTGAGCCTTCCACCAGAACCCGTCTGAGCTTCACCGCTGCCATGATGGAGCTGGGCGGCAACGTGCTGGGATTCGACGACGCCAACTCCAGCTCCACCAAGAAGGGCGAGAGTGTCAGCGACACCGTCATCATGGCCGGCTGCTACGCGGACATCATCGCCATGCGCCACCCCAAGGAGGGAGCTCCGGTGATCGCGGCCACCAAGACCACCGTCCCCATCATCAATGCCGGCGACGGCGGACACTTCCACCCCACCCAGACACTGACCGACCTGTTGACCATCGCCCGCAAGAAGGGTGGATTCGGCAACTTCACCATCGGTCTCTGCGGCGACCTGAAGTTCGGCCGGACCGTCCATTCCCTCATCGAAGCCCTGCTCCGCTATGAGAACATCAAGTTCGTCCTCATCGCCCCGGAAGAGCTGCGCGTCCCCGATTACGTCAAGGAGAACATGGACAAAGCCGGCGCCGAGTGGGTGGAATACGAGAGCCTGGAGGAGGCCATGCCGGAACTGGATATCCTCTACATGACCCGTGTACAGAAAGAGCGTTTCTTCAACGAGGAGGACTATATCCGCCTGAAGGACAGCTTCATCCTGAACCTGGATCTTCTGGAACCAGCCAAGAAGGACCTGATCATCCTGCATCCGCTGCCACGCGTCAACGAGATCTCCGTGGAAGTGGACGACGATCCGCGCGCCTGCTACTTCTACCAGGCACTCTGCGGAAAGTACATCCGCATGGCTCTGATCCTGTTCCTGCTGGGACTGAAATAACATTGCTTTGTAACAAAGGGAGGAAATAAGATATGAATATTGATGGTGTAAACAACGGCGTCGTTCTGGACCACATCCAGGCCGGCAAGAGCAACGTTATCTACGATTTGATGCGTCTGGACAAGCTGAAGTGCTGCGTGGCCATCATCCAGAACGCCGACAGTGAGAAGTATGGCAAGAAGGATATCATCAAGGTCGACGGCGACTTCAACATCGACTACCAGATCCTGGGGTATGTCGATGACAACATCACCGTAAACATCGTTAAGAACGGCGAGCTGCAGGAGAAGGTCCACCTGGATCTCCCCGAGGAGCTGACCAACGTCATCAAGTGCAAGAACCCAAGGTGCATCACTTCCATCGAACAGGAGATCCCCCATCGGTTCAAGCTCTCCGACAAAGCCCGCAAGTCCTACCGTTGCATCTACTGTGACGCAGAATACAAGTAGGCTCCGCCAGTAATGCAGGCCGGGCGGCCCGACACACACCCTGGGCCGCCCGGTTTCACATCCTCACTCTTCGTTGGAAAGCCTTACGTTCATGCCCTCCTTCATTGTCTGGTCACAGTCAAGGGCGACCGCTCCTATCTGCTCCGCGCCCAGAGCCTTTGTCCTCCCCCCTTGCTCTCTTGTCTGTCTGGATACTTTTTCTCGAACACCTGCTCCCAGTCCACTCCAGGTGCTTTTCCCCGGTAGAGTCTCACCGCTTTGGAGTTCTTCTTCCCGGCGGTGACTGCAGCAACAAAGATTGTGTCGCCAGCAAACAGCATGTCCTCAATGCGATCTATGCCTTCCGGCAAAACAACTCTGGTGCATTCGTATTTCTTTATGTCACTATCTTTGGAGACAGAACTGCTGCTGCATCCAGACAAACACAGGGCAGCCAGCAGTGACGTCCCGACTGGAGTTGGATTCCACCGTTCGAATTCCTTAATAATCAAGGATTGGCTCGTTCTGAAGGAATGCCTTAAAAAACTTCCTTGGGATTACCTACGGATCTGCTTTTCTAAGGAAGGGAAATGACAGGATCTGGTATTTTCCTTCAGGCGGATTCCTTCGGATTCCCCGAGATGATCTGGTTCAAGGAATTTTTTCGACGCTTCCTTCACAATTTGAGAATTGCAGTTTTCCAAGGAAAAAGATGAAGGAAAAGAACTTCCTCTATTCTGAGACAACTCCCTCGTTATACACCGAGATCAATTCGCGGTGATTTCAAAGACTCCATACGCGAGCCAATCTATAGAGATGCAGTTCCATCGTTCCTTTCTTCTCTGTATTTTTTAAACCTGCGAAATCTTACAACAGATGCGATTATTCCTTTGACAAAGAAGTTTGCTACCGCAAGTTTCACCATTCCATCGGCGAACTCCCGGCCAGTTGCCGAGCCTCCAAATATGCTATACAGATAGCACGGCAATAATGCTAAACCGAAAACTATCGTAAGTGTCTCCCTTCCTGTCTTGAAATCTTCTTTCATACAATCCCCCCTACAAAAGAAATCTCTGTTAGAATATTCTAACAGACGCATACTAACGTTGTACTAACGCTCGCCCCAGGCAGGAGTGATATGGGCCCCCCTATTGGCTTTCCTGTCGAAAAATGGTATAATACAGGGTAGAAAATCAACGGAGGAACCCAATGATCGAAATGACAGAGAAAGCCCTCAGCAAGGCGCTGAAGGATTCAGACTATTTCCAGACACTTACACCCGGGGAGATGATGCACGTACTGATCACAGACGTCATCGCCCGGGGCGACGTAAAGAAAAAAGACTTTGAGCACTGGATGACCCAGGAGGAGCATTGGCCCCAGATCAGCGCCCCCGACCGCATGGACGAGGTACTGCGGGTGCTGGAGGAGCCGGCCCCCTCAGCCGCGCTGCAGGCGCTGCAGCGCACCGGGTTCATGGCCTTCTGCCTGCCCAAGTGCTTCCCCATCCGCAAGCTCATGGACAAGAAGACCTTCTACAACATCATCGACAATTTCGATGCCCTGAACATCCGGCGGGATGATGTGGGCTTCCGTCTTGCCATGCTGATGTTCTCCTTCGATCCCTACGCCACAGAGGTGACGCTCCGGGACGCCAACTTCACCGAAGAGGCGGTGGACTGGATCTGCAATCTGATCTATTTCTACATGGAGTTCATCCGGCTTCGGAATCAGAAGAGCCTGGAGGAGTTCGTGGGAAGGTTCGGCAAGGACTTTTACTTCGATATGAACGACTACGCCCAGTACGCCTGGAAGCTGGGCAAGATGCGGGAACTGAAGCCTCTGGAAAGCTATAGCTTTGTGGACTCCATGATCAAGCACGGCTACGTGCTGGATGCGGAGGATCTGGAGGTCACCGCCCAGGACCTGTGGGATGCCGGCGCCGAATCAGAGGAGGAGGTGGAAGCCCTTCAGTCCATCCTGGTGAAACACTGCCACAAGTATAAGAACGAAAACAAGAAAAAAATGCTCCTGGCCCTGGTCCACGACCTGACCCAGAAGCAGATCGACAAGGAGATCAAGCACCTGAAGAAGGTGAAGACCAGGAGGTATTGATGCAAAACAGCACACAGACCCGAGGCTATCTTCTCGTCCTCGCGGCGGGCTCGCTGTGGGGCACCATCGGATTCTTTTCCACGTTGCTGGCTGAGTCAGGCATGAGCGCGCAGCTGGTCGCTTTGGCTCGGGTCCTGTTTGCAGCCCTCTTTCTGGCTCCCATGCTCCTACTGCGGGGGCGGGGCCTTTCCGCCTTTCGGATCAGCAAGAGGGGACTCTTCTCCTGCATTCTGGTCGGCCTGTTCTCCCAGGCCTTCTTCAACATCTGTTACATGTACACCATCGAGCTATGCGGCATGGCGACGGGCGCTGTTTTTCTGTACACATCTCCCGTCTATGTTGCGTTGCTCTCCCGCCTGCTCTACCGGGAGGCGCTGACCCCAAACAAGCTCATCGCCATCCTGCTTAACATCGCCGGCTGTATCCTCACCGTCACCGGCGGCGACCTCACGGAAATCCATATCTCCGGATTCGGGCTGGTCATGGGGCTCCTGGCTGGGTTCACCTACGCCCTCCTTCCCATCCTTTCCCGCATTGGCGCAGACAAGGAAGATCCCCTTACCGCCGCTTTCTACGGCCTTTTGTTCGGGGCACTTTTCCTCTTTCTCCTGGTGCGCCCTTTCCGGGGCCAGGCGCTGCCCACTGCACCTGCCACCATCGCCCTGGTCATCGGACTCGCCCTCTTCTCCACAGCCGCAGCATACTGCTTCTACTACGCCGGGATCAGCCGCATCACAGAGACCTCCCGCATCCCCGTGCTGGCCTCCGTGGAGACGGTGGTGGCCGCCCTCATCGGGCTCGCCGCCTTCGGACAGACCGTCGGCACCGGCAAGCTGACCGGCATCGCCCTGGTCCTCTGCTCCATCGTCGTGATGAACTACGCCCAGCGGAAGTGCTCCTGACCCAGGGCTTTGTGCAAAAAAAAGGCGGGAGCCCCGCCAACGATGCAGCAGACTCCCACCACTCTCTCTATTAATAATTCTCCAAATGCACCTCAAAGTAGCTCTGCGGATGAGCGCATGTCGGACATACCTCCGGCGCCTCGGTGCCAACCACGATGTGACCGCAGTTTCTGCACTCCCAGACCTTGACCTCGCTCTTCTTGAAGACCTCCTGCGCCTCTACGTTGTGCAGCAGAGCACGATATCTCTCCTCATGATGCTTCTCGATCTCACCGACCAGGCGGAACTTCTGAGCCAGCTCAGGGAACCCTTCCTTCTCGGCGGTCTCCGCGAATTCCTTGTACATGTCTGTCCACTCGTAGTTCTCACCCTCTGCAGCAGCTTCCAGGTTAGCCGCGGTATCACCGATGCCTTCCAGTTCCTTGAACCACAGCTTGGCGTGTTCCTTCTCGTTATCTGCTGTCTTCTGGAACAGAGCTGCGATCTGCTCAAACCCTTCCTTCTTGGCCTTGGACGCAAAGTAGGTGTACTTGTTTCTCGCCTGGGATTCTCCGGCGAACGCCTCCCAAAGGTTCTTCTCTGTCTGTGTACCTGCGTATTTCATTTCGATTCCTCACTTTCTACGCCGGCCCTCTGCCTCGACCCATTTTCGGGTCACACGCACAAAGCCCTGCGATTCCAAACGATAACGGTTCTAAAGCGCAGCCTTGATGGCTGCCAGCAACTCGTCGTACTCCTCGTACGCCGGGATCTGCGGATAGTCTTGCTTGATCTGCTCCGTGCTCTTGAATAGGAAGCCTGCCTTGCTGGCCTGGATCATCTCCAGATCGTTGTGGCTGTCTCCGCTGGCAATGGTGTCGTAGCCGATGGCCTGCAGTCCCTTCACCGTGGTGAGCTTGGAGTGATCGCAGCGCATATGGAAGTCCACGATCTCGCCGTCCGGCGCCACCTCCAGGGTGTTACACATCAGCATGGGCCAGTTCAGTTTCCGCATCAGCGGGGCCGCGAACTGTTCAAAAGTATCGCTCAGCACGATTACCTGAGTAATGGTCCGAAGCTCGTCCAGAAACTCCTTCGCGCCCGGGATCGGGTCGATCTTGCCGATCACCTCCTGGATCTCCGTCAGACCCAGACCGTGCTCCTTCAGGATCTTCAGCCGATAGCGCATAAGCTTATCGTAGTCCGGCTCCTCCCTGGTGGTGATCTTCAGCTCCGGGATCCCACTGACCTCAGCGAAGTTGATCCAGATCTCCGGTACCAGAACGCCTTCCATGTCTAAACAAACGATATTCATGATCAAAATCCGCCTTTCTAGTTATCTTCCCCTTTACTCTACTTTCTAAACACTTTTCTGTCAAGCAAAAAGAAAGAACCCGGCCCCGGAAATGATGGATCCGGAACCAGGCCTTTAGCGTAGTTAGTATGGAGTCTTCCCCTTAGAAACGATACAGCTTGCTGTCTACGAAGTAGTCGCTCAGCGCTCTGTCCTCTTCCTTCAGGTGCTGCAGAATGAACTCAGTGATCTCCTCATCGGTGATCTGAGCGTGCTCATGCTCGGCGATGTTCTTCATGATCAGCCTCATGACGTAGACAGCCTCTTCTCTTCCCAGAGCGGCCACTGCCATGTTGTTTCCAGCCTCATCGTATGCCTTCTGCAGAATTTCTTTCTTTTCCATTGTGATACCCTCCTTGTTGATTCATCATTCCATTTATTTCAGGCGCCGAATGCGCTCTGACTGACAGGTTTTCGCGGTCATTTCCGGGGGCCGCGCACCCAGGTCCCAAGGCTTTGTGCCGGTGACTACATCATTACGCCAAAGTCATAGTCGGATACAGCGCGATCTCTGGACTCCAGCTGGCCGTTGACATAGGCCTTGATGTCCTCTCTGGACACGCCCTTCAGCTCAGAAGCCATGGTGTTCACGATCACATCACGTCTTACGGAAGCATCTGCGCTGTTCATCAGGTTGGCTACGTTTGCGAATACTCTGTTCATCTCGGTCATATCTATATCCTCCTTATATTGTAAAAAGTAATTTCGTTGTTTTCACAATATAATAAAGCATGAACTGTGCCAACTTTCCGTATTCCCTAAAACAAATTATGCGAGCATTGGAATTCCAACGAAAAAATTTTATCATCTCGTTCTTTTCTCTCTGCCGCCACCTGTGCGCTCTACGAACTTTGTGTGTTTTGACCCATATTTGGTTCGCCCCCAAGGGATGTTCGACCCACTTTTGGGTCAATCGCCGATCAGCGGCAGATCCGCAGGGACACTTCTCCGCTGGACAAAGCCTCTTTCCGTCCATCCGGGTACTCCACCTCCAGTGAGAAATCCTCGTTGATGCACAAAGCCTTCGCGGACCTTGCCCCATCGGCCGCCAGCACCATCACGTCGCTCCCCGCCGTGATGTCCAGCTGCCTGTAGGCCTCCAGATAGTCTGCCCGGGCAGCCGGCCATTCCGCCCGCATCCGGTCCAGTTCCGCCACCATGGCCGCGCCCAGCGCCGCCCGGGATACCGGGTGCCCCAGCGCTGCCGCCATGGACGTGGCGATCTCCTGGATCTCCTCTGGAAACTCCTCCTGTTCCTGGTTGACGTTGACCCCGATGCCAATGATGATGCTGTCCACCATCCCCGTCTCGCTCTCCACTGACAGTTCCGTCAGGATACCGCATATCTTGCCTCCATTCAGAAGCAGGTCATTCACCCATTTGATGGAAGGGGCGCGGCCCGACACCTTCTCCATGGCCCGCGCCACGGCCACCGCCGTCCACGCGGTGAGCGAAACCGTCTCCGCCGGCGCCGTATCCGGCCTCAAAAGGTAGGACATATAGATGCCTTTCCCCTCCGGCGAGTAAAACGACCGTCCCCGGCGTCCCCGCCCTCCGGTCTGTGCATCCGCGATGACCACCTGTCCATCCGGTGCCCCCTCGTAGGACAGTTCCCTGAGCTTCTTGTTGGTGGAGTCCACCTGCTCCATCACCAGCACGGATCCCATCCGCGCCTCCGGCAGAAACGCCCCGATGCTCCCCGCCGTCAGATGATCCGGTCCGGACTCCAGCCGGTAACCCCGGTTGGTCACCGATGTGATCTCATATCCGTCCTTCCGCAGCGCCTTCACTGCACCGCTTACCGCCGCCCGGGTCACGCCGATCTGCTCACTGATCCGCTCCCCGGACACAAACTCCTTCTCCCTGGCCAGAATGGCCAGCACCTGATCCTTTGTCATCGCAACCTCCATATATATGATCATTATATCACAAACGGGGCGGTGTATGTAGCAGGGATGTGAACGTTCCTTCGGCCTTCCTCTGATTCAATCCACATCAAACCCGCCGCTCAGGATGAACTTCCGCAGGATCGTGTCCACCTTGGCCGGGACGCGGAAAGGCTTGACCGGCTTGCCCTCTGCTCGCTCAAAATAATTCTGAGCGGTGGATTTGTCCACAGTCGCCTTCAGGTTGTCGAAACGCCCATACACATTGATATTGTCCTCTGTCACTCCCAGATTCATGAAATCACGCAAGCTATCTTCGTCCACGCCGACGGCTTCTGCAAACCGATGGATCCGGTCGTTATGAGCCTCTGCCTGGTACTGGTTGCAGTAGTCCATGAACGTCTTATCCTCGGCAACCATGATGTTCCCCTGCTGCACATCCGTCAGGAAGATCTTCGCAAATTTCTGCTGTTCCTGAGTCAGTACAGCGAAAGACTTGTGCAGTTCGGTCAGGGCTCTGGTCTCTTCCACACCGTCCTGAAGTTCCTTCAGGTATTTCCGAAACCGGGACTCCATATAGCTGTGGTCGATTGCACCGGTATTGATCTCGGTGAGATGCGGATCGATGTCGTAAGGGATATCCCCGCCGCCTCCAGCGGGATCACCGCCCCCGGGGAAAAGCTCCTTGTATCTCTGAGCGAGGGTCAGGAAGGTCTTCTCGTCCGGAACGACCTTGATCTTCTCCGTCTTCCCGTCATCTCCTTCGACGGAATAGGTGCTGTCCTTCCATGAGAACCCCTGTATCACGGCGGACTCCAGGTATGTGTTGAACGCCTTGAACAGACTGGCAAACCGTCCTCTGGCATCCACATCGTCCGGGAGTTTCCCGAAATCTCCTACCCCCTCCGACTCGAACAGGAAGGCAATGTCCTCATAGACGGCGTTCATCTTCTTCAGGTTCTCTCCTAGCTTGCTGACAAAGATCCCGTAGGGCCGCTCTCCGGAATACAGGCTGAACGCATCCTCGATATTCCTGTGCATGGTGTGAGGTTTCCGGTAATATCGTATGATCCCGAAAGGTTTCTCCGCCGGATCGAACAGCCGGTTGGTGCGGGAGAACGCCTGGATCAGTGCCTCGTAACGCAGGAGTTTGTCCAGATACAAAGTATTCACCCACCTGGAATCAAATCCTGTGAGCATCTGATCCACCACGATCAGCAGGTCGATCTGTTTGTCCGGATCATTGGCAAGCCCAGCATAGGGGGCTTTGTGGGCCAGACGCAGAGAAACGTCTTTTTTGTAGGCCGCATAGGTGGGCAGCGTATAGTGCACGCAGTAAGCCTCGTTATAATCCTTCAGGATATCCACCAGACCGTCCTCTTTGAATAGACCCCCGGGATTATTGTCGATATTCGGATCGAACAAAGCCGTCACCTTCAGCTGCGGGATCCTCTTTCTGATAAGTCGGTAGTATTCGATCGCCTCGGGGATGCTGCTGGTGGCAAAGATCGCGTGGAACAACCCTCCACGGCTCAGCCGCTGCCAATTCTGACGAATATCTTTTACCACAGCTTCCCGGTGTTCCTCACGGTCATACTGCGCCGCTTGGACAAAGTCTTCGATCCCACGGACATACCTCCCGTCCTCACCCTTATGTCCCGCCATGGGAGTGTGATCCATATATTTATAATAGATCTCCTTCTTGGCAGGATCCTCCAGCACTTCGGTAAGACTGTTCGCCCTAGCCTTCTCTAGCGCCACCGCCTCCCGCAGTTCCACATCTCTATAGGTCATCACCATGGTAGGATCGAATCCAAGGACGTTCTTATCCCGGATGCCGTCGGCGATGGAATACCGGTGGAGTTCATTTCCGAAGACGTCTGTCGTGGTACTCAATTTCTTCTTGTTTTCATCGTGGATTGGCGTGCCGGTAAATCCGAAGAACATGGCACCCGGGAAGGTGTTCTTGATGTTCATCAGCATCTCCCCGAAGGTGTCTCGATGGCATTCGTCGATGATGAACACGATCCGTTTCCGGTTGATTAACTCAATATCTTTCGCCTTGTAGCCGCCTTCCTCCATGACACGGCTCATCTTCTGAATGGAGGATACGATCAAGGTGTTGGCAGGATCGTTACTCTTCAGCTTTGTGACCAGCACGTCGGTGTTCTCCGTCGCCTGCACCGATTCAGCGTCGTCAGCGAATCCACGGTACTCCTGGAGAGACTGCGTGCCCAGCTCGATGCGATCCATCAGGAACACGACTTTGTCTGCGTCACCAGACCCAGCGATGAGCTGTGCTGACTTGAAACTGGTCATGGTCTTGCCGGAACCCGTGGTATGCCAGATATAGCCGCCGCGCTGTCTCTGCTCTGACCATTTGCGTTTCGCCACTGCCTGGGAGATGGCCGAGGCCGCGTAATACTGATAGCTACGCATGACCTTCAGCGTCTCATCGGTGTCGTCTGCCACCGTGTAGAAGCCGATCATCTGGTGCGCCATGGGGATAGACAAAAGTCCCTCTGCGACCCGTTCCCAGTCGTTGATCGGCTCGTTGTTGAAGTCTGCCCAGTGGAAATAGTAGTCCGAGTTGAACTTGCCATCCGGCCCGGGGTTGGCAAAGTAGATGGTCTCTTCCGGGGTCATGGCCACAAAGATCTGTACCAGGGAGAACAGCCCGGTAAACACGCCCTCATGGGCGTATTTCTCGATCTGATAACAGGCCTGGCTGACAGGAATGCCGCTCTTCTTTAGCTCTACGTGGATCACCGGCATTCCGTTGATTAGCAGAGTGAAATCCCCCCGCCGGTCATTCAGCAGTTTTCTTTTGGCAGGGAACACCGGCTGCTCAGCGATCTGATAACGGCTTTGCCCCCCAGCGATCTCCTGACGGTCATAGATCTTCAGGCTGATCTCGTGACCGAAATGCAGCTGATCCGCCGGGTTATCCCGCTTGATGGACACGGTCTTGCCGTTGATGAATCCGTTCAGCCGTACCGGCGTGCGCAGGTTCCGAATCTGCTCCAGGATCTGCTGCATCTCGCCGTCAGTCAATGGGGCATCGTTCAGACGGTCGATGCTGTTGTTGTTCTCATACAGTATCTCTGCCCAGTTCTGGATCAGATCTTTCTCCGTCTTATACTGAAGAACCTCCGCCTCGCCCGTGGCATGGTTCACCCATCCCGCATCGGCAAGCCGCCGGATCAACGCGCTTTCGAATTCCGCTTCTGTCTTAAACACCATAGTATCGTCCTCTCCGTTCCGGTAATGATCCCTGCCTATTTCAGTATCTCCCATGTCGCATTTTGTTTTGCGCCTACTCTTCTTATATATCCCTTGTCTCTGAGAGAATCCAATGCTCTCTGCACGGTCCTGACTGTCTTGGAAATCCTTTCTGCTATTTCGCCCCTTGAGGAATCAGGTTTCTGTTTAAGAATAGCATAGACAGCTTTCTCTGTTCCATTCAAAGTGACATCCAAAGTGACACTCGAAATGTCACTTCTTATCTGTGGTCGGAAGATAATAAACTTGAAACCGTTTTCTTTGTTCTCATAGGAATACTTGATTCCAGCATCTTTGCACAGACTGTTGATTCGCTTAAACCCACTGCCAAACTGCTCGATTGATTTGTTCAAGTACAGGATTTTTGAAATGGTGGCATTCCTGATTTCTGATTCAACATTGCCTTTAATATACTCTTCTGGTTGATACTTGCTTGCATACTCGCCAGGGCTGTAGACAGTGATCATTCCAGGGTGGATACAGATCTCGTGATTGGTCCTTCCGTTATAAAGCGCATGAGCAAAACTGTTTGCCAATACTTCTCTGATAACAGCTACGGGAATCTCGGGTATTTCCTCTCTGCCTGTTCCCGTTATTTCGACCTTCCATCGTATGTTCCTCAAAATGTAATCTTCGGCTGTGTCGAGAAGATTGTAGATATTGTCCTCATACAGCCTCATGTCCAGAATCGTCAGTTTTTCGTCCGTGGCGAAGATCCCGACCTTCAGTGAAACTGGTCCGGTATTTCCAAATAGAGCCTCCCCTGCGTTTGTAAGATAATCACCAGCGAGCAGGCCAAATCTTTTCAGTATGATAGGACAATTAAATCTTCCAGCGGGCATTCTACCTGCCGAAACCGCTTTGTGCCAAAATGTTCTAATGGCAGTCCTGTCGATCTGTGTTGAAAGAGCCTCGGACTGTCCCTTCTCCCATTTCTCTCGATACTTATTAGCGGCAAAGAATTCCCTTAGTTCCTCTGGTGTCACTTCTCTGTCTTCATCCGCCGTTCTTAGATAGTATTTCCCGGCAGCAGAGTATGGGGCATTATCGCCGCTGAACTCTACCTTGATCAAAGATCTTTGGTTCATTACAACTTCTTCGATAGCCGGGTATATTTGAGGTCTGATACTCTCATAAATCGTCCTGGAAACGTCCCGCAATGAAGATTCAGATACATCCTGACCAACAACATCCCCATTTGGTTTAACACCGAAATATAAGGTACCAATCCCATGTTTGTTCAGGATAGAGGATATTGATATCATTGCTGCCTTCATTTCGCCTGTCGTTTTCTTGAACTCAAGAGTTTCTGTTTCTTTCCCCAGATTCATATTATTCCCCTCATTTCTCAAACTGACATTATAATATCATGAAGTGACATTTTTGTCACTACTTCGATGACACTTCCACGTACAATAATTTCTAAAGCAATCACTATTCATACGTAAAATTTTACAAAATAAGAAATTAATCAACCTAAAGGTTGACTGCCGCTTATTATTGTGCTAGCATATCGTTTCTATCCGCTGTAGAAAATGGCAAGAAGAAAATGCCATCGGCATGGAATTAGCTATTTCTTTTGCACATCAATTTTCTTCAATCAACGAGACCGATGCGGAAATAATCCGCCGCATACTTCAAGGAGTAAAGTCATGACCGGAATAACACTGGACGATCTTCGTGATGCCATAAAAAACAATCACGAGATTGAATTCTACCTTAACGACAAACCCTATACTCTTCAACCAGAAATCCGCGGAGATGCTTGTTACCTTGTAATATGGTCAACCAATGATACGCCTACCTGCATTGCCGAAACACCCACCAGTATTTCTGAAGGTATTCAGGACAGAGATATTTCCGCGCTACTTGAGACCAAATGCTTTGACGGAAAATCATTCACTGAAGTATCTCCCGACATCTCTATCTCGGTCATTTACTAGAAAGAAGGGCTGCGTGTTGAATGAAATGCGCAGCTCTTAACAATATACAAACAATACCCTGTAATGAAGCGGAGGGAGGGACAGTATTATACTGATGCTTGGGAACAGCGTAAGTTCTCTGACTTTACACAGAGAGAGTCAGCTTTCCAGTTATCATCTGCTGAATATCCAAGCGTTGAGTATGAAGATGTAGTCGCCGGGGAAGGTCGGCTGAATAAGGATGTCCGTCTGAAAGAAGCACAGAAGACTGGCATTGTCTTTGACGGAACGCAAGTGCTTTATGGGAAACTTCGGCCATACTTGCACAATTGGCTAAACCCTGATTTTTCAGGCGTTGCAGTTGGTGACTGGTGGGTTTTGCGGCCTGTTGGAGTGGATAGAGAATTCCTTTATCGCTTGATCCAGACGCAGCCATTTGATGATGTCGCAAATCTATCCTCGGGATCCAAAATGCCTCGTGCGGACTGGAATCTTGTATCAAATACAGATTTCATTATTCCATCTTCGTTGGATGAGCAAAGGCAGATAGCAGAGACCTTTGATGATCTCGACCACCTAATCACCCTTCATCAGCGTAAGTTGGAATCACTCCAAATAATAAAGAAATCCTTGCTTCAAAAGATGTTTGTGTAATAATTAGGCTGCCGCTTGTCGGCAGCCTTTCATCAGCGCAGGCATGTTTCGTTCAAGGAGGAATAGAGAAATGTCAAAGAAACAATCTTCGGAGAATCTACTCAGCGAATATTATGCCGAATGGATCACCGTATACAAGGAGGGAGCAGTAAGACCGATCACGCTTAACAAATACAAGATGGCACAGTCTTGGATTTGCCGGCTTGCGCCGGATCTGAGGCTTTGTGACCTGGATAGAATTCGATATCAGGAGATTATCAACGCCTACGCGGAAACGCATGAGAGGCAGACCACAATGGACTTCCACCACTTGATCAAAGGGGCGATTCTGGATGCAGTCGACGAGGGATTTGTCGAGAGGGATCCGACCAGAAAGACGATCATCAAAGGAAAGTCGCCTGCAGTGAAGAAGATCAAGTATCTGAATCAGTTCGAATTGCATACATTGCTATCCGGTCTGGAATTGAAGGATTGCATCAATTGGGACTATTTCCTTATGCTTGTTGCCAAGACTGGGATGAGGTTTTCTGAAGCGCTGGCTATGACGCCAGCGGACTTCGACTTCGCCCATCAGACAATCACGATCAACAAGACTTGGGATTACAAGGGTTCTGGAGGGTTTCTGCCGACGAAAAACAAGTCTTCGGTCAGAAAGATCCAGATTGACTGGCAGACAGTTATTCAGTTTTCTGAGCTTGTGCGGGGGTTGCCTGCAGATAAACCAATTTTCGTTTGCGAAGACAAAGCTATATACAACTCTACGGTGAACAGCATTCTTGCTCGGCACTGTACAAGACTTGGAATTCCAGTTATTTCGGTTCACGGTCTGAGGCATACGCATGCATCGCTTTTGTTATTTGCCGGAGTATCCATTGCCAGTGTGGCACGTCGCTTGGGGCACGCAAGTATGACAACTACACAGAAAACGTATCTTCACATCATTCAGGAACTGGAGAATCAGGATATTGACCTTGTCATGAAGTCCATGGCAAGCCTCAATTAAGTTTTTTTGCTTACGCTGATGAAGGGTGATAAGGTTATCGAGTCTCCTAAAGTAATCTGCCAGAGCATGCTGTTCCGGAATACTGGGTATCATTAATTCCACACTGCTATATTCTTCATATGAGATGTTAAGCAAGCCGTCCATACGCGCACCGGAAGAAACAATTCTCCTGAGCTGATTCTCGACGCGACTTCCGTTAAGTTCCATGGAGACAAATTCAGGATCATTCTCTCCAACGCTGAAGCAGTGATAAACAAAGGGAATTCGGGCATTTTCGGCTGTTGTAAGTGCGAAGCAGGAACCGTATGGACGGAGCTTTGATGCTCCATGATTGTATGCCATCTCGCCCTTTTCAAGAACGATATACTTCTTCAGACTCTCACCAGCATTATTGAATGCATAACGGTCAGACTGCTCAATAAAGCCGTTATTCGCTGTAATCATCATGACTGGAGCAGTCGATTCTGGGTCAGTGCGCGTGACTTCTTCGGTGATACTGGACAACTTACGCTGTTCCCAAGCATCATCAAACCCGGCGAACCGGATCTGCGGTGTTTTCTTCTTTTCGGCCATCCAATTCACCCCCTCAGCAGTTTTTGCAGCTCGTCCAAACCCTTCCGATCGAACTCAGAGCCGGTGAGGTCGTCCAGCATGGCGCTGAACGCAAGCTCGGTCTGCCGGATCTCCGCATCCAGGTCAGAAAGCGTAGTGGCGTACTTCTGGGATAGCGAGGTAACTTCCTTTGTAAGGGTGTCGATGATATCTATCGGCAAACTGTTCAGCGCTTCCATCAGCGGTGTGATCCACTTGTTCTCCAGCAACTCCAGCACCTGCTGGTCAGACAACCCCTCGATAGTCTCCTTTGTCTTCTGGTGAAGCGCCGCATTCCCTTCCTTGATCTGCTTCTTCAGCGTCTTCTCCTCGCTGTTCAGGGCGGACACTTTCCGGAGCACCGCCAGCACCTCCCCATCCAGCTCCGCTGCCTTGATGGCTTTCTTGACCTCCTGCCATACGAAACCGGCTCCATCCTCGTTCACAAAGCCACTTTCCTTATCCTCCTCGGACAGACTCTCCAGTGCTTCCTCATAGGCGGTACTGATTTCGGCCAGCCTGTCCTCCTTCGCCTTCAGATCATCCAGATCAGCGCCGAGAAGAAGGCTTTGTGCAAGCTCGAAAGGGATCACTCGGCCGGCCCATCCCTCCTGGATCTCCTCTTCCGTGTTGCCTTTCTTCTTGAACACCATTCTGGGATCGACGCACCTGGTCGAGGCGAAACCGTCCCGTTGGATGGTCTCCAGGTCAGAGGCGATGACCGCCCAGACGCTGTCAAGGAGTTGGTAGGCCTCGTACTTGTCCACCAGAGGAATGGCGGCAAGCCGCCGGAATATATCATCGCTGATCTCCTCTTCTGTGACTGTTACCTCCATGGGATCCAGTCTTGCGATCAGTTTGCTATTCAGATCCGCTGCAAAATCGCAGAAGGTCTGGTGGAAAACATCCCGGAATGCCTCTATATCATCGCTATCCTTGATTGTCTGGGCGACATTCTCTGTCGCCAGCGTGGAGTAAGGCGAACCGTCGTTTTGAAACAGCTCCTCCCGAAGGTGTGGGAAGGCTTCCCAATACTTTTGCAGCCGGTCGATTTCTGAGTTGGGAATGCTCCCGACTATGGTTGCAAATATATCCCAAGTTTCCGTCTCCTCGGAGGAGTCCACGTAGCGTGGAATGTTCAGGTTGTAGTCGTTGTTTCGGATCTCTTCACGGGACACAACCCGGGAGAACCGATCCGTGCTCCTGCGCTCCGTCACCACATCCACGATCCGCTTGATGTCTGAGGCCCGGAGCTTGTTGTTCTTTCCCACCTTCTCAAAATGCTTGGACGCGTCAACGATCAGCACGTCGGTATTGGAACGCTTCTGCTTCAACACCATGATGATGGTGGGGATGCCTGTGCCGAAAAAGATGTTTGCCGGGAGCCCGATGATGGCGTCGATGTTGTTCTTCTCGATGAGGTTTCTGCGGATGTCTCCCTCCTCACCGCCGCGGAACAAAACCCCGTGCGGGAGCACGATGGTCATGATCCCGTCCGGCTTCAGATGATACAGATCGTGGAGCAGGAACGCATAGTCCGCCTTACTCTTAGGGGCGATCCCGTAGTTGGCGAAACGCGGGTCATGCCGCTTGTCCTCTGTTGGCTCCCAGTGCTGAGAATAGGGCGGGTTGGAGACCACCGCATCCACATACAAAGGAGCATACACATGATTCTCATCAAAGAACGGCCAGTCTTCCTCCAGAGTATCGCCGTTGCGAGTCACGATGTTATCCGGCAGGATGCCGCGCATCACCAGGTTCATCCGGGTCAGGTTGTAGGTGTTCTCCTTCAGCTCCTGGGCATAGTATTTGATGTTGTCGCGGCTGCCCATGTGCCGGGCGGCGCACTGGCCGATGTTGATCAAAAGCGAGCCGGAACCGCTCGTGGGATCGTAGATTTCGATCTTCTCCCGGTCGTGCAGGTGATCCGCCACGATTTCTGACATGAGCAGGGATACCTCGTGTGGCGTATAGAACTCTCCGGCCTTCTTGCCTGCATTGGCAGCAAAGTTGCTGATCAGATACTCGTAGATGAAACCCAGGACATCGTAGTCCTCCTGCCCGTCCATAGGAATATCCCGGATCAGCTGCAGCAGGTTGCTGATAGCCTTTGTGCGTGCTCCCGACGTATCCCCCAGCTTTGTGAGGCCCGTGTCCAGCGTGTCGAAGATCTTCTCGAAGACCTTCTTGTGCTGCGGGTCGATGAGCCGATTGAAGGCGGACAAAGCATCCGTCACGTTGGATACATCGAAATCTTTCCCCTTCGCAAGCCAGGTGGAGAAGAAGTTATCGTAGGCGATGAAATAACCGAGCTGGCGACGGCAATAGCCCATGGTGTCGGTGTCTGCCTCGGTCAGTTCCATCAGGTCCTCTGTCCCCCAGCCGTCCTTTCGCAGGAACTGTTCTTCTTTGTCCGAAAGGAACTTATAAAAGATGAAACCGAGGATGTAGTCTTTGTATTCATTCGCCTCGATCTTGGAGCGGAGCTTGTTGGCCGACTCCCAGATTTTTGAGGCTAGTTGCTGTTTGTTCATGTAGGGCCTTTCTGTTTCTCAAAAACCGGAATTTCATGCTTTTGTGCATCTTTTCTCTGATGGTTATCCTCTAACAATATACCATATAACTGATTTCTTTTCTACGATGAAAAAGTATCAATATAGGTGTACGCCTATGGTATATTGTACTGTTTAAAAGAATTATGAACAGGACAGCTGGCGAAGATATCCTTGAATAATTGGATGCACAGCCTGGCAAGCAGGGTGCAATCAAAGCATTGATTCGGGAAGTGATTAGCCGGTAGATCAATTGTAACGCACCACTCAATGCCACGGATTATCTATTTTACCAGTTATCGCAAATTATGAAGGTTTGATTTGCGATTCCTGATATTTTTACAAAGCGCACTTTCGACTATAATAAAACCAAGAAAAGCGGTACACGGAAGGAACGGTAATTATAGATTCATTACAGTGGTTATTAATTGAAAGGAGATTAGCATGGCTTACAGAGTAAAAATAACGTTCAGTGATGGCGGCGAAGATGAACTTCTGGATGAAGTATTTGAAGAATAGTGTGACCTGATCCTCCTTGATGCAAAGTGTTCCATATGACTACAATAGTCGTCACAAATAATGATTAAAAGTCAGAATAGTCCTCAAAAGACATTATTAATAGGTAAAAAACTAAAGTTGTCGAAGCGCAAGTCCTTGTATGACGAGGACTTGTTTTTTATTCCTTAATATCGCACTTGTACAAAACACGCTTATCAGTAAAATATTTTTACTTTAATTGTTGACTTTTACCATTGTCCATGTTATCATGTCAATGAAGCTGAAAGGAAGTAAATGGCCATGAATACACAGCAAAAGAGAATGGTAAATCGATTGCAGAGCAATCTCTATACGATAAGGCAGCTGGCAGGCTGGAGCGCTGATGATCTCGGAGAGCTTCTGGATTTGACCAAGCAAACAATTTATAATCTCGAACGTGGAAAACCCAAAATGTCGCTTGTTCAATACCTTGCAATTCGTACGATAATTGATGATGAGATTTGTCGTCAGCCTGACAATAAGGCTCTAAGCAGTGCAGTTGCATTGTTGCTAGATGATGAAGAATTATCGGACAAGGAGTACGATGAACTGCAATTATCGCTGAAAACAATAACGAAAGGGATGGCCAGAACCACAGATAGAGAAATCGCCCTTAAGTTGGCGATGACTACAGTAAGTGCAGTGGCCAGCTTCATGGCAATCAGTACAGCATCAGGAGTGGGCAATTGGCTTACCGCATTAAGAGAAATTGCAGATGCAAAAGGGAAATAATCCCACGAGAAGCGAGCGTACTACAATGATAAAAGAAAAGGACATAAACAGCAAGAAAGCAAAGCCCCTATCACTCGGGGCAAAACTGAGGGAACTACGCCTTCGAGATGGTATGTCGCAGGAACAATTTGCGGAGCGGTTAAATATTTCCCGCAGTGCCGTGGCAAAATGGGAGTCCGGCGCAGGAACACCTGAAACGGAGAATCTTATAGTCATAGCAAAAGAATTCTCTGTCAGTCTGGATTGGTTGCTCTCTATCAACCAGGAGACATATCATCTTGTCCCATCCAAATCAAGAATCAGAATCGAGGTGATTTATGAGTAAGTATGGGTTCTGCGAAAGTAATTCCCCTATTGCTACAGAAAACACCATCGCTCACTGGGCTTTGTTCAAGTAATAACGGCATGGATGGATGCGGTGCACTATGCTGTCCATTCCCCCATAATACTCTTCTGAGCGGAAGTCATCTGTGCAGACTATACCGTCATTTGCTTTCGAACCGCATTTAACTGCTTTTCATCAATTGCATCGGATGTGCTCTTGATCCACAACTTCAATGAATTGATGGTGTTAGACATTTGTTCAAGATGTTTTTCGATCATAACAAAGTCTTCAAGCTCACCTTCCTCGATGATTTCATCCGCAGTGATTTCCACAAGACGCCGTTTATCTGACTCCAGTGCATTAATACTTGCCAACATCTTTAGAACAATCTGAGACAGTTGCCTTTTTTCGATGACAGGTATAATCTTTTTTCCAATATCACATTGGCTTGTACAGAAATAATTACATAGTTCCGGAGCGCTATAATCCCGTGCCAGTATTATTACAGCATCCGCCTTTGGAATGATTTTTCCTGACTCTATCCGCTCCAGATGGCTGGTTGATAATCCAGTCACCTCCGACGCGTACTCCCTAGACCAACCAAGTCGTTCCCTGGCTATCTGATAGAGATTTTTTTCCTCTTTCACTGACTTTCTGCTCATAGCAACATCCTCGCCTTCTACGACAATCTAACGATATTATAACGTGAATGGAAAGTGTTGAAAAGAGCTTAATCGTTTTTATCAGAAAGCGAAGGATAACGCTAGAAAGAATGCGCATTGCGATATTTTTGCAAGAAGACATATAACGTATACTATGATTAAGAAAAGGGCAAAGGCCAATGGTAATAGGGTTCCGGACAGTGGGATGGGACAGTATTGAAGGAGGTTTGTTATGAAGAAACTGATCGTAAGTCTGGGTAAAGAGATATTTACCATGTATGTTATGGATCTGGCTGCCGATCCAGAAGTAAAGAAGAAAGTGCGTGAAGAAGCCGGAAAGGCCATTAAAAGTGTCAAGAAGGGTGCTATAAAAGCCGGTGGAAAATGCAAGACGGTTGGCGGGAAAGCAAAAGATACAATCAAAAGAATCGCTGCATGAGGATAATTATTCGAGAAGATTGTCAAGAATGATCCTTCTCCTGGGATGCATCTTCTCCCATATCGAAAACATCGGTAGGAGTAATAAGGATCAGCCGATGTACCTCCTTTACCGTGATTCCGGGTGACGCTGACAGCAGTGTTCGTATTCACAAGAGGAGGAACTCACATAAAGCAATTACTAAATGCGATGGTAATAAACTGGGAAGGAGAGAACAATGAGTAAGCACTATATCGTCATGGATCTTGAATTCAACAGTCCACATAACCGTTTCAGGAGCGTGAACAACGGAGTCAGACTCTGGCATGAGATCGTACAGATCGGTGCTGTCAAGCTGGATCAGGAGATGAAAGAAGTCGATTCCTTCGAATGCCTTGTAAAACCGAAAGCATATGCGAAGATGAACGGGAAGGTAAAGGAACTGACCGGGATCACCACAGAGATGATGTGGGAAGGAAAGGACTTCGTTACTGCAGCGACGGAATTCCTGGACTGGTGTGGAGAGGATTCAGCGTTTGTGACCTGGAGCGACAACGATATCTTCGTGCTGGAAGACAACATGCGGTACCATGGGATGGATATAAGCGGACTTCCGGAATGCTACGATATCCAGATCATGTTTGATGATCAAATCAGTATGAACGACAGATGCATGCCACTGAATTACGCGATGTGGAAACTGGACATAAAGCCAGCCCCCGCCCACACTGCCTTGAACGATGCGATCAACACAGTCCAAGTGTTCCAAAGGCTGGATCTGTCGGAGGGACTAGAAGCATATGCTGTTTAAGAAAGGAGAATGGATTTGAAGACAATCTATTGCACACAAGAACGAAAAGGATTCGGCAAACAGAATTATAATCATAATGAGTATAGACAGGAGGGCAACAAGGTTTATAAATACAGATGCAACAGACATAAGTTCTTTGACGGTAAAGAAAATAATTGGGAGGAGTCTGAGAAACTGGTGGAATCGTGGGGAAAAGGGGACCCAAAAATACCTGAATGGCTCTCAAAATTCATCAAATAGCTACAAACAGAGTTATCTCCTGGTTGAGAAAAATCACATAACCAATGAACCCAATATAGAATAGAGAAAAGGAGACGAAATGAAAAAAAGTTTTGATCCCGCGAATTACGACTGGTGGTGTGATGAGTGTAATGCCAGTTTGAATGATCAGCCTGGATTTGATCCTAACTGTGGATCCTGGGTCTGCACTGAATGTGGACAACTGAACTATATTGATGAAAATGAAGTGATTGATGATAGTGCTTCATACTCGTTTGAAGATGCTTCAGACGACGATGATATTCCAGAAGGATGTGCTGCATGTGGAGGACCATATCCAGACTGCATATCAAGCTGTCCGATGTTTGATGACTAAGATGCATCCAATTATTACAACTATCTATACTCATGTTGGAGAGCAAAAGAGGGAAGTTTTTGAAAGATACGGAGTAACTGTACAGTTGGAACAATTGAAAAATAGACAGGTTTCGAAAAAGATGATGTTTATACTGCTTGGAAAGGAGATACCCAATGGCAAGATGTGAATGTTGTGACAGGAGATTTAGAAGAGCAGATGCTGTCGAAGAATTCGAGAGTGATTTTTGGGGACTTGGCTTGAAGTATGACAAGATTAAACCAGTATTGTGTGGCGAATGCTCCGTTGAGAAGGTCCAGGATCTCTAGGACGATGTGTATTTCGATACCTGTGAGGAGTGTGGTCAGGAATTCGATTATTGCGCCGACAGTAGCGCATTTGACAACGCCCAAGAAATCCCTTCAATCAGCCTTACAGATGTTTGGGAGTCCGGAATGGCAGGAAAGATACTATGTTGTGAATGTGCCCTGGAGTTCGATAGAGCATTTATTCCTTACTGATTGAAATCGAAAACCACACAAAGGGGGTGCGGTAGGCTGCCTCCAATCGAACCTCGCTTCCGCTCGGTCTCTTGGGCAGCCCTCGCAGCAGACCTACCTCAGTGCAGGCCGCCCTTCGGTCTGCCTGCACTGGATTAGGGCTTGCTTGAACCCGGTTCGATCCCCTCGCTCTACCCCCAACGCAAAAAGACCCTCACGGGGTCTTCCTGTGTTGGAGCTCCTGACCGGGATCGAACCAGCGACCTGCGCGTTACGAATGCGCTGCTCTGCCAACTGAGCTACAGAAGCTTGAGGAACACGCTTTCTTGCGTGACCGATAACTATTATACCTGTAAATGGGGGGAATTGCAACCCGTTTTTCGCAAAAGGCGCTCCAGCCCTTGCCTCCCTCTCATCGATCCGTTATCATGGGGACAGGAGGTACCTATGAACGAGAAACTTCAGAACATATTCCAACAGCAGACCATCATGATCATTGACGGCTCCATGTCCACCGCTCTGGAACAGCGGGGCGCCGATCTGAACGACAGACTGTGGACGGCCCGCGTACTGGCCGAGAAACCGGACCTGATCCGCCAGGTGCACAAAGCCTACTTCCAGGCCGGCGCAGACTGCGGCATCACAGCCAGCTACCAGGCCACCATTCCCGGATTGATAGACGCCGGGTATACCGAGGCCCAGGCCGAGGACATTCTGGCCCGCTCCGTTCGGCTTTTCTGTGAGGCCAGAGCGGAGTGGTGGGCGGAGGAGGGGCAGGCCGACCGCCGCCCCTGGCCGCTTTGTCTGGCGGCCGTCGGCCCTTACGGAGCCTACCTGGCTGACGGCTCAGAATACAGAGGCAACTACGGGATCTCCGACGAGACACTACAAAGCTTCCACCGCAGACGCATGGAGGTCCTCTGGGAAGCCGGCCCCGACCTGCTCCTCATCGAGACCGTCCCGTCTCTTAGGGAAGCCATGCTTTGTGCAGACCTGGCCGAAGAACTGGGTGCCGACTACTGGATCAGTTTCTCCTGCCGGGACCAGGCCCACATCAACGAAGGCGACCTCATCGAAGAGTGCGCGAGAAAGCTTTCGATCGGGCATCCGCGTCTGCAGATGCTGGGCGTCAACTGCACGGACCCGCGTTACATCACCGGATTGATCCACGAGCTGCGAAAGGGCACGGACCTGCCCATCGCTGTATACCCCAACAGCGGTGACCGCTACGACCCGACCACCAAGACCTGGAAGCGGCTGGGAACAGAGAAGGCATTTGGAACCTTTGCCCTGTCCTATATGAAAGCCGGTGCGACCGCAGTGGGCGGCTGCTGCACCACCGTGGAGCCCCATATCCGCCAGATCACAGAGGCCAGGAGGAAGTTCCTGAACGCGGAATGACCCCTCACCTCTTCTGGTCAGAGGCTTCCTTCGTCAGCATCCGCACCAGATACTCTTCGAACTTGTCTGCGGCCGGGGACAAGTGTCGGTTCCCGGCCGCGGCGATCCCAAAGGTGACGGTGGAGGGCGGATCCAGCGGGAGCACCGCTACTTTGTCACGCCACATCGATGTGCAGAGCCGGTTCATGACGCTCATACCAAGGCCGTTTTGGATCAGGGATAGAAGCACTGGATTCTCCATGGTGGTGAAAACGATGTGTGGGTGGATCCCGTAATCAGCCAGAAGTTCTTCCACGTCTACGTCGTGGCCTAGCGCCGGCATGACAAAATCCTCCTCTCCACATCTGGCGATGGGATAGCATGCCGCCTCTGCCAATGGGTGCTCCTTCGGGAGCACTGCCACCATGGGATCCTCTGCCAGTGGGATCCAATCCAGCATCTCTTCTTCTATGTTCGGGTTCTCCGGCATGATCACCAGGTCCGCCTCCCCGCTCTTCAGCCACTCCAACAGTTCCTGTCGGATCCCTTCCATCAGCCGCATCTGGATCTGTGGATACTCTTCCCGAAACCGGCGCAACACCTTCGGCAGCCAGTAGGTGGCCACACTCGGATAAGTAGCGACGCATACCGACCCGATGGCAAGTCCCCGGATATCCGCAGCCTTTTCGTACACGGCCCCCTCCTGTGCCACAAAACCGCGTATCACAGGTATCATCAATGCCCCCGCCTCGGAAAGGGTCACGCCTTTCCGGGTCCTTTCCAGAAGTGCCATCCCCAGATCCTCCTCCAGCGCCGTGATCAGCTGGCTGACTCCAGAGGGTGTATACCCCAGCACCTCCGCCGCACCGCTCAGCGTCCCCTGTTCCACGGCGCCGAGAAATGCCTTGCACCTTGCGGTTTCCATACTCTCCTCCTATTTCAAGTTTTACTTCAAACTATATCTATATATTACAGTTTTACTTTTCATATTGTCAAGTGGTATAGTAAAGACAAGAAAAGAAGCACCATCGGTCAACGAATAAAATTACAAAAAACCAGTCAAAGGAGGTGTCGAGATGTTCGTAACAATGATGATCGCTGTTTGCGCAGGATGTGGTGTAGTCGCCGCCCTCTGGAATGCCCATGATAGAAAGGCAGAGTGGTGACAAATACGAGAAAGGGTTGCTGCACAAAGCGTTGAAGGATGAGGTGACCCCCAAAAGTTAGACTTTTGCTCCAGTGAGAAATCGCTGGAGTTTTTCTATGCAGCTAATATCTCTTCCCGGTACTCAACTGGACTCCGGTATCCAAGAGATGCTTTGCTGCGCTTTTGGTTGTAGTAACGTATGTATTTGTCTATCGCATCTTTGAGTTCATCGAAGCTTCTGTATACCTGACCGTAGTACATCTCTTGCTTCATGATCCCAAAGAAGTTTTCCATGGGTGAGTTGTCGTAGCAGTTGCCTTTGCGAGACATGCTTTGAAAGATCCTGTTCTTCTTCAGTTCATAGCGATAAGCATTCATCTGGTATGCCCAGCCACGGTCAGAGTGAAATGTGCGTCTGAACTTGCAATCGCTTGTTACATCGATTGCCTCATTCAAGGCCGTCATTATGCTCTGCGCAGATGGACGATCTGAAATGCCATAACTCAGGATCTCCAGATTCCACATATCCATGAATGGATCAAGATAAAACTTCTTGATGGATACTCTGCCTTTGTCATCCGGCTCATAGTACTTGAACTCTGTCGTATCCGTAGTGATCTTCTGATGAGGAATGTTAGTGTTGAATCTTCTGTTCACTCTGTTTGGAGCGATTCTTCCTACGACACCCTTGTATGTACTGAACCTGCGGCTCTTCCTGGTGAATGAGGTAACCTGCATGCCATACTTCTGGACTATGCGATGGACGCGCTTCTTGTTTACCTTGATGCCTTGCTTCCGAAGCTCTCCATAGATTCGACGATAGCCATAGTTCTTATGCTTTTCTCTGATATCTCTCATGATCTGAAGAAGCTCAGCATCCGGATCCTCGCGATCAAATCGCTTCTGCCAGTACATATACGTGGCTTTTGGAAGTCCTGCTGCTGCGAGAATGTCCTTTAATTTGAATTCTCCTCGGAGGCTGTGGACGATTCTCGCAGTTCGTTCAGAAGACCTTCCTCCTCTAAACGCAGCCTCCTCGATTCTTTTAAAAATGCATTCTCGATCCGAAGTCTAAGGTTCTCCTCCTGCAATTGCCTAAGAAGTTCCTTCTGCTCTTCCGAATCACCATCTTCGATCTCACGGATGACTTTCTCTTTATCCATCGTTCGTTTTCGACCTTTCTTTTTGGGTCTCAGGGCATCAGGTCCAGCAGCACGATAGTTATTGACCCATTGGGTAATTAATGTGCTATTTGTCATTCCTACTTGGCTCGCAAGAGTCTGGTAAGAGAGTTCACTTGATAAATACAATTCTACTACATGAAGCTTGAATTCGAAAGTGTATTTCTGCTTCTGCCTGCTTCTTCTAAGACCGTCATCCCCAAAATGACGATAGTTTGAAACCCATCTCTGGATAAGTGATCGTGTGAGACTGTATTTTTGGCTAAGATAATTACAGCCTCCTTGTCCACTTAGGTATTCATCCACAACTATGCGTTTAAACTCATAACTATACTTTGCCATAACAAAACTGACCTCCTCCAGTTAGATTCTTGGTCTAACTTTTGGGGGTCAGTTCAGGATGCTGAGGGCAGCAGCCCTATTTTTTTAAACAGAGAGGGACGGCGGTGGAATATTCTTTTTTTGGGGGGGATTATGGCAGAATTGCGTATGCTTATGGCACTGCCATAAGCATAGCTGGATTTGCCATAAGAATTTGCCGGTTTTGTGCTTTTTCTTATGGCAAAACTATGTATGCTTATGGCAGTGCCATAAGCATAGCCGGATTTGCCATAAGCGGAGAATCAACGATCTGAGAGGAACATCGATCTGACACACCCTCGTTTCTCATATTTGTCACCACCACGCAGAGACCGCACCTACACCCGTCTGTACTGACACCCCTCAAATGCCGTATCGAACCGGCACACGCTCTGGTAATCACAGAAGTCACAGGGCTTCCGATTGCCGGATCGCATGGGGGAGATCGGAATCTCTCCGGCCAGCATCTGGTCAGCCAGCTCGTCCAGCTTCTCATCTACGGCCTCTGCCAACTGGTGGAATTCACTCTCCGTCATCAGCAGACTGGCAGATGTACCCTTCAGGCCACCCTTGCTGTTGCTGATGGCGGTGACGAGTGACTGCTTCTCAAACGTGCCGGCGATCGCCTCAACATTGTCGCCCTCATCCACCAGAATGCCCTTCAGGAAAAAAGCCTTTCGCAACTGCTCCTGGATCTGCTCTGCGGAATCTCCGCCACCCTTCTTCAACTTCTCCGCATCAAACCGGGGATCGTAGATATGGAAGTAAAACATCCCAGCCGGCTCCCGCTCCTCACTGCTGGCGGCTTTCATGTAGAGCATCAGCTGCAGCCGGTAACCCGCCTGGATCTCTTCCTTCTTCAGCTGGTTGTCACCGGACTTGTAGTCGATGATGTTCACCCGGCCGCTCTTCAGAACATCCATTCTGTCAATCTTCCCCTCGATATAGAGGGTCTGGTCACCGCGCTTCAGCTCGATGGGTGGCAGCGGCCGCCTGGCACCAAAGGGCAGCTCGTACAGGCTGTGATCGATCTTCCCCTCCCGTACCTGCAGGATCAACATCCAGATCGCCGCGGCGCAGGTGTCCTTGATGCGCCGCGTACGGTATCTTTCCTCGTTGGAAAGCCCCATGAGGCCGTCCCGGTACTCCGCAGCGATCTCGTTCACTGCGCACTCCACCATGGAAGCGCAGGTCTGCCTGTCCACGGTCTCCCACAAAGCCTTGCTGGTCAGCTCCTCTGCCACCTTCATGAAGCAGAGATGATAGATATCCCCCAACTCCAGTGGCGAGATCTCAAAGGTTCGATCTTCCTTCGGATGCAGACCGTACTGCAGAAAATACCGAAAAGGACAGCGCGCATAAGTCTCCAGTCGAGACGGACTGAGACTCACGATTCCTCCACGCTCTCCAAACAGCACGGTGCTCCTTCCTTGCAGAGCATCGGGAGCATTCCTGAAGTCCAGCCCTTGCTCCACCTTTTCCATCATAGCCGGGTCGTGTTCCCTGTACCAGTCTGCCACCTCTGCCCAAAGACCCGCCTCCCCGGCAGTGCCTGCCCCCTTATGATGTCGTCTATACTCCACCATATGTCGCAGCGTGCTCATCGGACCGCCTATCAGCTCCAAGGCGTCTGCGGCGTTCACCACATCGGGTTCCACGGGGATCCCGGGGAATACCTGCAGGATGTCGTCGATCAGCTCCGACCTGGTCATGGCCTCCCCGGTGGTGCCTGCCGCCGACCAACTGATCCACAGATGATCGCTGGGGCGGGACAGGTTCCTGTAGATAGCCAGTTGTTCCTCGTTGCGACGTACACTGTCCACCTTGCAGATCTCAAACCCTTCTTCATATATACGATCGATCTCCGACAGGGCGAACAGCCCCGTGTCCTCGACCTGGCATGGGAGCACTCCATCGTTGGCACCCATGACCACCAGTGCCCGGACCTTTCCCGTTCTGGTCCGCTGCATGGTCCCCATCAACAGATCGTCCACGGACACTGGCAGGATGCCGATCTGGATCTGTTCCAGGCCCACCTGGAAGATCTCCAGAAACTCCTCCAGGCGGAAGGGATCCTCTCCGATCAGCTCCACGATCTGATCCAGCACATGGAGCACCATGCGGAAAATCTGCTCGGTCTCCTCCGCCAGATCCCCCAGTCCGGCCTCCTCCTGCCGCCTGACCAGCGCCTGGAGATGGGCGTCCATTTCCAGATCCTCTGTCAGGTATGCGTAGTATTTCTCCGCAAACTCCCGTACAGTCTCCGCCTCAGAGACGATCCTCTCCAGCCCCTGAAACAGCGCGCAGACCTTCTCTCTGGTGCAATTCAGTTCCCAGAGCCCGTCATTCCCATACTCATGTGTGCCGTACAGGAACTCCTTCTTCCACATGCTCCCGCGGATCCTGTATCGTCCCGCGTAGATTTCCAGTCTTTCGATCTCCTCCGCTGGCAGCTCCACAAAACCCGCCTTCAGCGTACGGATGATATCTCTGGTCTTCCACTTTCCGCGCACCACCTCCAGCATGGACAACAGAAAGGATGCCACCGGCGAGTCCGTAATGCTCCGTTTGTTATCATGGAACACGGGCAGCCCGTACTCCTGGAACACCCGATCGATGACCTGCCCGCTGTTTGCCAGGTCATTGCAGACCAGCACGATATCCCGCTTGCGGTATCCTTTGTCCCGGAGCAGATGGAGCACGAACGCCGCCGCGCTCTCCGCCTCGTTGTAGATGTTGGCAGCCTCCACCAGCGTGATCCCCTCATGCCGCGCCGCCGGGTCCTTTGGGATCGCATATAGCTCCTTCTCCAGGTGAGCGATGCCCTGCACACGCCCTCCTTCTGCGTAGGAATCATCGATGGGCAGGATCTCTCCCCTCTCGCAGCCGCATTCCTCCGCTGCTGCAAGAAGATTCCGGAGCACTGCCTCCGTCAGGCCGAACAAAGCCGCATCACGACATCCCCGGTCCAGTGTGAGCACTACGTTCACTTCCGCCGCCGCTGCCATGATTCCTCGGAGCACTTCCATGGACTTGGGCGCAAAACTGTCGAACCCGTACACCCACACAGAGGCCCCCCGCAGGATCCTGGACTGTCCGATCTTCCCCACGAACAGATCCACGTAGTCCTCCGAGTCTGTATACTTTCCCTCGATCTCTTCCTGATAACGTCTGTAGATATGCCCCAGATCTGTCAGTTTCCGGTGCAGCAGTTCCTTCTCCGGGATCCTGTCCCGTATCTCCTCCAGATCCTCTGGACTCACGCCGTACTGCTTCAGCTCGGAGATGAAGTTGTTCACCATTTCTACGAAGGAACTGCTGGCCTTCCGTCCGCGGAAGACCAGGAGATCCTCTTCCATGTCCCGGACGATCCGCGTAAGGAGCATCTGTCTGCCGTACTTGTCCACAAACGCACGTCCGGCGCCGCCCAATTCACTTAGAATCCGGTGCCCCAGCCTGGACATACTGCTGATCTCCAGTCCCAGCAGAGCCGGCTTCTCCAGCCATTGAAAAGCCTGCCGTTCCGCTTCCAGGGTATACTGATCCGGCACGATCACCAGCACCGGATGCTCCAGTCCATACCCACGCCGACGAATCTGCTCGTACATGAACTTTTCCTTGTTCAGACTCTCTCTTCCGTAGTAAATATGCAGCATACTCTACCCCCTGAGGATCTCCACCAGCTGTTCCGGGGACTCCAGATAGTACTCCGCCGGCCAGGTCTGCACCGGATCTTCTTTTTTCATGGTCGCCGACCAGGCCACCAGCGCTGCCGGAATACCGGCGTTGTGAGCGCAGTCGATATCGAACCGGGTGTCCCCCACAAACAACGCTTCCTCTGCCGTCAGAACACCCTCTGGGGAACCACTGCCCTCCTGCCCGCGAAGCAGCCCCAGACCGATCAGCGCCGGCTCCGGATCGGGTTTATGGGCCGTCGTGTCATCACAGGTCACCAGCGCGTCGATATACTGTTCGATCCCACAGCTGGCCAGCCCCTGCCTGCAGGTGCTCCCGGTGCGGGAGGTAACGACTCCCACCAGGCACCCCTGCTCTTTCAGCGCGCGGAGCATCTCCCTGATTCCGGGGAACAGAAACCAGGCGCTCTCCTGGAGGCTCATCTGATAACTCTTGTAGACATCCACCGCCTCCTGCACATCGTGCTCCGGGAAGGCCATCTGCAGGCTGTCCCGTAGGGTCTCCCCGAAGGTGGAGAGAATGAACTCCTCTTCCCCTTCCCTGCCTGTCAGCGTCCTGTATGTGTGCTGCCAGGAATCCACAATGAGCCGGGTGGTATCGGCGATGGTACCGTCAAAATCCAATAGTACTGCTTTGTATTTCATGAATTATACCTTCATTGTCAGCGATATCTTCTTGCGGTCTTTGTCCACGGAGAGGATCTTCACCTTCACCGTGTCCCCCACAGCGACCACATCCATGGGGTGTTTGACGAACTTGTTGGAGAGCTGACTGATATGCACCAGCCCATCCTGCTTGACGCCGATGTCCACAAATGCACCGAAATCTACCACGTTCCGCACGGTTCCAGTCAGTTCCATGCCCGGCTCCAGATCGTCAAACTCCCGTACATCATTGCGGAAGATCACCGGCGGAGCGTCCTCGCGGGGGTCTCTGGCGGGGCGCTTTAGTTCATCGATGAGGTCCATCAGCGTTGGTCTGCCGATCCCCAGATCCTCGGCCATCAGGTTGATGCTCTGGGACATCTTCTTGGCCGGATAGGCCTCCGCGATCTTCTCATCAAGGTCCTCTGCGCCTCCTGCGGTGATGGCGGATTTCTCCACACCCAGCTTGGCCATCATGGCCTCGCAGACCTTGTAGGATTCCGGATGCACCGCTGTCGCGTCCAAGGGTTCCTTCCCACCGCTGATTCTCAGGAAGCCGGCACACTGCTCGTAGGCCTTGGGCCCCAGCTTAGCCACCTTCAGCAGTTGACGTCGTCCGGTGAACCGGCCATTCTCCTCCCGGTAAGCCACGATATTTCTGGCGATCCCCATGTTGATGCCGGCCACATAGGACAGCAGGGAAGGTGAGGCAGTGTTCAGATCCACCCCTACCCGGTTAACGCAGTTCTCCACCACACCTGTGAGGGCCGTGTCCAGCATCTTCTGATTGATATCGTGTTGGTACTGACCTACGCCGATGTGTTTGGGATCGATCTTCACCAGTTCCGCCAGCGGATCCTGCAGACGCCTTCCCAGAGACATTGCGCCCCGGGTGGTCACATCCAGATCCGGGTACTCCTCTGAGGCCAGCTTGGAAGCGGAATACACCGATGCTCCCGCCTCGTTGACGATGGTGTACTGGATGGGCCAGTCGTGTTTCCGCAGGAAGTTCGCCACCACTTCCTCTGTCTCTCTGGAAGCGGTTCCATTGCCGATGACGATCACGTCGCAACCATACTTCTCGATGATCTTGGTGAGCACTCTCTCAGTCCCAGCCACATCATTGCGGGGCTGGGTGGGATAGATGGTGGTATAAGCCCGCAGTTTTCCGGTGCCATCCAGCACCGCCACCTTGCAGCCGGTACGATAGCCTGGGTCGATGCTGATGATCCGCTTATCCTTCACCGGGGGCACCATCAACAGATTCTCCGTGTTTTTAGCAAAGACCTTCACCGCATCTGCCTCCGCCCGCTCAGTCAGTCGATTTCGCATTTCCCGCTCCACCGAAGAAGCGATGAGACGTTTGTAGGCATCCTCTGCGGTAGCCTCCAGCAGCTCTGTGTAGATGCTCCGACGCCGGAAGAATTTCTTGCCGATCTTCTTCAGAAGTGGTGCCGGCTCGATCTCCACCTTCACCTTCAGTTTCTTTTCCTTCTCGCCTCGATTCACCGCCAGCACCCGGTGATTGGGCATCTTGGCGATGGGCTCGCTGCTGTCATAGTACATGTCGTAGGGGGTCTTCTCCTCCGGATCAACCGCTGCTGTGGCGATCTTCCCATGCTCCCAGGTGTAAGCACGAAGCTCCTCGGTCATGTCCGGATCGTCAGCGATCATCTCCGCGATGATGTCCAACGCGCCCTGAAGCGCAGCTTCCGGTGTCTCCACTTCCTTCTCTGGATCCACAAAACTCTCGGCCACCTCCAGCGGATCCCCCTCTGTGTCTAACTGGGCGTAGATCTTCATGGCCAGAGGCTCCAGGCCCCGCGCCTTCGCCTTGCCTGCCCGGGTGGTCTTCTTCTGCTTGAATGGCTTGTAGAGGTCTTCTACCCGTTGGAGCACCTCTGCCTTCTCGATTTCCTCGGAGAGCTCCGGTGTCAGCTTCCCCTGCTCCTCGATGAGCTTCTTCACCTCTGCCTTCCGCTCCTCCAGACTGCGGAGATACGAAAGCCGCGTATCCAGATCTCGCAGGACCTCGTCGGACAGACTGCCTGTGACCTCCTTCCGGTATCTGGCGATGAAGGGGATGGTACTCCCTTCGTCGATGAGCTTGATGGTGGCCTCCACCTGGCTCTCACGTATGTGGAATTCTTCTGCTAATTTCCTGTTGATATTCATACTCTTACTTCCCTCTCTCTATAGGCTGCCCGCCCATCTTCTGCCTTCTGATGACAAACACCTTTTCGTCGAGCCCTGTTACAAGAAGAAAAACGGGGCTTTGTGAAAAACCCCGCCATTCCCCGATCACTGACCTGAGGCGTAACCGCCCGGCTTACTCCCCATCATCGTAATCCAGATCCTTGTCGATGATCTCTCCGGTATACGCTTCGATCTCGTAGCTATACTCCGTGCTGCATGCGCGCAGTTCTACCTCGTAGTACTCCAGGCCGTCATCGATCTCAAACTGCGCATTGGTGGAATCCAGGTCAGAGGCCTTCACCTTGGCATCGTCCATGGCGATCTTCAGCGCCGCCTCCTCTCCGATCTTTTTCTTCTGTGTGTCTTTCTCTGCTGATTCTCCTGCGTCAGTTCCATCTTCTGTTGTCTCCTCCGCAGCAGGCTGGCTTCCCTCCTCCGGGGCTGCCTCCTGGGAGCTTCCGCATGCGCTCATGCCCAGGGCTACCAGCAGGCAGAGCAGAAGCACCGCCAGAGCCATAACCTTGGATTTTCCGTTGTTCTTTTGTTTGGTTCTCATGCTCCTTCACCTCTCTTACTTCAATACCTTCAGTTCCTCATTGATAAAATGATCCAGTGCCCCATCCATGACGGCACTGACGTTCCCCACCTCGGCGCCGGTACGGTGGTCCTTCACCATAGTATAAGGCTGGAACACGTAGGAACGGATCTGGGATCCCCAGGTGATCTGAGAGAAGTCACCCTTGATCTCCGCCAGGTCTTCCTTATGTTGCTGCTCTGCCAGATCAATGAGCTTGGACATGAGGATCTTCATGGCGACCTCACGATTCTGGTGCTGGCTCCGCTCGTTCTGGCAGGTGACTACGATGTTGGTAGGCAGGTGGGTGATACGGATGGCCGAGTCTGTCTTGTTGACATGCTGGCCGCCGGCGCCACTGCTTCGGTAGGTATCCACCCGGATGTCCTCCGGATTGATGGTCACCTCGATATCATCGTCGATCTCCGGCATGACCTCCAGCGCCGCAAAAGAAGTCTGCCGCTTCCCCGCCGCGTTAAAGGGCGAGATCCGCACCAGCCGGTGGACCCCCTTCTCGTGCTTCAGGTAGCCGTAGGCGTTCTCCCCTTCCACGATGAAGGTGGCGCTCTTGATGCCCGCCTCGGTGTCGTCCTGCAGGTCAACCACGTTCACCTTGTAGCCCCGCTGCTCCGCCCACCGGGTGTACATGCGCAGCAGCATCTCCGCCCAGTCCATGGCTTCCACACCGCCGGCACCCGCGTGCAGCGACAGGACTGCGCTGTTGTGGTCGTACTTGCCGTTCAGAAGTGTCTCCAGCCGGAATTCCTCCAATTGTTTCTTCAGTTCCTCATAGGTCTCTACCACACTGGCAGCTTCGTCCTCGTCTTCCATCTCTTCCACCAACTCGATCATGTCGTTGATGTCAGCGAATCCGGTCCCCAGTTTCTCATATTTCTCGATCTTCGCGTCCAGGCTGCTTTTCTTCTTGAGAAGGCTCTGAGCTGCCTCCGGATCATCCCAGAAGCCCGGCTCCATGGTCTTCTCGGACAAAGCCTTCGCTTCCTCTCTCAATTCATCCACCTTCAGAGCCTCTCCGGTCTCCTTCAATATCTTCTTCACCTCCGGCAGTTCCTGCCGGATAGGATCAAATATCAACATTTACATGCCTCTTTCTCTTTCCAGGTCCTTCTGCATGCAGCAGTTCTTGTATTTCTTGCCGCTGCCGCAGGGGCAGGGATCGTTGCGGCCCACCTTGGGGCGGTCGCGGCGGACGGTCTCCTGCTTGAACTCTCGCTCGGGGATCTCCGCATCCTCCTCGGCAGCGCCGCTGCCGCCCTGCATAGCCGCCAGGATGCCTCGATCCACGTTTTCTTCTTTCTTTTCGCCACCGATCTGGATGACGGTGTGACGGTCGGTCTCCGTCTGCAGCGTCACGCTGTAGCAGTTGCTGACGGTCTCCGCCTTGATCTCCGCAATCATCTGCTCGAACATATCAAAGCCTTCCTGAGCATAAGCCGCCACAGGATCCTGCTGGCCGATACCCCGCAGTCCAATACCATCCTTCAACTGATCCATCGCATCGATCTGATCCATCCACAGGTTGTCCACCACGCGCAGGAGGATCATGCGCTCTACCTCACGCATAGGCTCCAGCCCAATCTCTGCTTCCTTGGCCTGGTACATGGCCTCGAACTGCTGGTAGACATCCTCCTTCAGGCTGTCGGCATCCATGCGCACCAGCTCGTCGGTGCTGTACTCGTCCTTCCCGCGGAAGGACCGGACGATACGGCGCAGCCCCTTGTTCATGGCCTCAAAGTCCCATTCCTCCGGGTACTTGGACTCCATGGTGATGGGGTCGATGACGCTGTCGATGAGGTCGTGGGTCATGTTGGTGATGTACTCCCGCAGATCCTCACCCATCAGAACCTTCCGGCGCTCGTTGTAGATGATCTCACGCTGCTTGTTCATGACGTTGTCGTACTGCAGCACGTACTTACGGATACCGAAGTTGCGGCCTTCTACCTTCTTCTGGGCACTCTCGATGGAGCGGGAGAGCATCTTGGCTTCGATAGCCTCATCCTCTTCCAGACCCATCCTGGCCACCATGTTCTGCATCCGCTCACCGCCGAAGAGCCTCATCAGCTCATCCTCCAGGGAGATAAAGAACTGGGTCTGGCCCGGGTCTCCCTGACGGCCCGCACGGCCTCGCAGCTGGTTATCGATACGGCGGGACTCGTGGCGCTCGGTACCGATGATACAAAGTCCGCCAAGTTCAACGACCTCGTCGTGCTCCACGTCCCTTTCCTTCTTGAATTCCTCGTAATACTCCTGATAGGCCTCCCGGGCATCCAGCAACTCCTGATCCTCCGATCTGGCAAATCCGGTGGCAAAATTGATGGCCTCCTCTGAGTAGCCCTTCTTACGCATCTCTCTTTTGGCTTCGAACTCCGGGTTACCGCCCAGAATGATGTCGGTACCACGGCCAGCCATGTTGGTGGCGATGGTAACCATGCCCTTACGGCCTGCCTCGGCAACGATCTCCGCTTCCTTCTCGTGCTGCTTGGCATTCAGCACGTTGTGCTGGATGCCTTTCTTCCGCAGCAGATCACTGATGAGCTCGGACTTCTCGATGGATATGGTACCTACCAGTACCGGCTGTCCGGTCTGGTGTACCTCGGCCACCCGGTCGGCGATGGCGTGGAACTTGCCTCTCTCCTTCTGATAGACGGCATCCGGCTTGTCCTCTCTGATCACCGGCTTGTTGGTGGGGATTACCACGACATCCATGTTGTAGATGTCCCGGAACTCGTCTTCCTCGGTCTTGGCGGTACCGGTCATGCCCGCCAGCTTGTCGTACATGCGGAACAGATTCTGCAGGGTGATGGTGGCCAGGGTCTTGGACTCCGACCGCACCCGCAGGTGCTCCTTGGCCTCGATGGCCTGGTGCAGGCCGTTGCTGTAGCGGCGGCCGAACATCAGACGGCCGGTGAACTCGTCGACGATGACGATCTCTCCGTCCTTGACGATGTAGTCCACATCCCGCTCCATCAGGTTGTTGGCCTTCAGGGCCTGCAGCACGTTGTGGTTGATCTCCATGTTCTGGGGATCACCGAAGTTGTCCAGCCCGAAGAACGCTTCTGCCTTGCTCACACCTTCGTCTGTCAAGGATACCTGCTGGTCCTTCTCCTCCACCTCAAAATCCTGGTCCTTGGTGAGTTCCTTCACGAACTTATCCGCCTTACGGTACAGGTCGGTGGACTTTGTGCCCTGACCGGAGATGATCAGCGGTGTCCTGGCCTCATCCACGAGGATGGAGTCCACCTCGTCGACGATGGCGTAATGCAGTTCTCTCTGCATCAGCTCTTCCTCGTAGGTGACCATGTTATCACGCAGGTAGTCGAAACCGAACTCGTTGTTGGTGCCGTAGGTGATGTCCGCCATGTAGGCATCCCGCCGCTCCTCCTCGCTGATGCCGTGGATCACGCAGCCCACGGTCAGTCCCAGGAAGGAGTAGACCTTGCCCATCCACTCGGAGTCACGCTTGGCCAGGTAGTCATTGACGGTGACCACGTGGACACCCTTGCCCTCCAGCGCGTTCAGGTATACCGGTAGCGTCGCTACCAGAGTCTTACCTTCACCGGTCTTCATCTCGGCGATACGGCCCTGATGCAGGACGATGCCGCCGATGATCTGCACATGGAAGTGCTTCAGTCCGATGCTTCGCCAGGCGCCCTCCCGGCAGACCGCGAACGCCTCCGGCAGGATGTCATCCAGGGTCTCCCCGGCTGCCAGCCTGTCGCGGAACTCCTGGGTCTTGGCCTTCAGTTCCTCGTCTGTGAGGGCCTGCATCGCCTCATCAAAGGTCTCCACCTTGGCCGCGATCTTCTCTACTTTCTTGACCTCCCGCTTGTTGAGGTCTCCGAATATCTTCTCAAGTAAACTCATTTCGATGATCTACCCCTTTCCTCTGTCTCCTCTTCCTGTTTCTCTTCTACCTTCAAATTGATTTCCAATGCCTTTCGGTTATCTGCCTTGGTGACCTTCACGTGGTAGATCTGCCCGCCATCATCATAGGCGAAAGCGTCTCCCGCCTTGGGCAGACGATCCAGCTCACGCACCACCCAGCCGTTCACCGTCGTGGCATCCATCTCGATCTCCTCATCAAAGAAATCAAACATCTTCTCTACATTGGTATGGCCCAGGATCCGGTAGCTGCCGTCTTGCAGCCTGGTGATCTCATCGGATTCCACCTCATCGTGTTCGTCGTAGATCTCGCCTACCAGTTCCTCAATGATGTCCTCCATGGTCACTAGACCCTCGGTCCCGCCGTACTCATCTACCACGATGGCGATCTGGGACTTCTTCGCCTGCATCTTCCGAAGCAGGTCGGCGCATTTCATGGAGCCGGCCACAAAGACGACTGGCTTGACGTAGTCTGATATGGTCTTCTCCGTACCTACGATGAAGTTGTGGAAGTCCTTCTGGTTCAAAACGCCCAGGATCTTGTCCAGGTCGTCCTCGTAGACGGGCATCCGGGAGAACCCGGTGTCCTTGAACAAAGCCCCCACTTCCTCTTCCGAATCCTCAATGTCGATGGCCTGGATATCCACCCGAGGGGTCAACACGTCCCAGGCCTCCAGGTCGTTGAACTCAATGGCGTTCTGGATCAGCTCGCTCTGTTCAGAGAGGATGTTCCCTTCCGTCTCCGCCTCTTCCACCATGGTCTTGATCTCCTCCTCTGTGATGCCCTTGTCAGAGTTCACCTTGAAGATCACCATTAGCAGCTTCTTCCACTGGCTGAAGATCCAGTTGATAGGCGCAAAGAGAGCCATCAACCCTCCGATGAGAGGCGCCGACAGGTTTGCGAACTTCTCCGGGTATTCCTTGGCCAGGCTCTTCGGAGAGATCTCTCCGAAGATCAGCACCACCAGCGTCATGACCACGGTGGAAACTGTGGGTCCGTAAACCCCGCAGAGCTTCACAAAGAATACCGTGGCAATGGCCGTGTTGGCGATGTTGGCGATGTTGTTCCCTACCAGGATCGTGGACAACAGGTCGTCATAGCGATCCGTCAGCCGCAGCACCCGCTTCGCCTTCTGATCCCCGTCATTGGCCGCGTTCTTCAGGCGGATCCGGTTCACCGAGGTGAATGCCGTTTCCGTGGCAGAGAAGTACGCCGATAAGATCAGAAAGAACACCATCGCTGCTATGTATTTTCCCAATTCCTGGGCTTGCATCGGCAGCTTGTCCTCCTTATATAAATACTATTGCTCAAAATAGAGCCATACATAGTGATTATACCACGCAAACGCCCGCAAAGATACCATTTTTCTCCTGTTTTATAAAGAGTTCAGAAACTCTTCACAAAGAAGGGCTCGGCCTTCTGCCGAGATGCCACCCCACAACAAAACCCCGCAACCCATGATCGTGTTGCGGGGTATGGTCTCTCGCCTTGCTTCGCGTCTCTCATTCCTTGCTCAGGGCCACCGTGCCTGTTCGCTGGATCTCCTTGATCCCGTACATCCGTACCAGCTCAATAAAGTTCTCAATCTCGTCCGGTTCTGCAGTGATCTGAATCATCATGTGCCGCGGACTCATGTGGACGATCTTGGCATCGTTGATCAGACAGAGCTCCACAAGCGAAGAGCGGTTGGCGGCGGTATAGCCCACCTTGATCAGCATCATCTCCCGGCTGACACACTGGAGTTCCTCCAGCCTGCGGACCTTGATGACATCCAGTTTCTTGTTCAACTGCTTGCCAATCTGGTCGATGGTGCGCTCGCTGCCGGTGGATACGATAGTCATGCTGGACACATCGTGGTGCTCCGTCTCTCCCACCGCCAGAGAATCGATATTGAAGCCCCTCCGGGCGAACAACCCCGAGATCTGGGAGAGTACGCCGGCCTGGTTCTCTACCAGAACAGAAAATATTCCTTTCATTACGTACCTCCTATTTCACGTTGTTATCATCCGCCACTTCCACCACCATCAGACAGGGTTCCTCCATGGCGAGGAACTTCTCGATGGTCGGGATGACCTCATCGTTATTTTCGATATGCAAGTATTCCATGCCGTAAGCCTCTGCGATCTTATCGTAGTACGGCAGATCGTACAGTGAGATTCCCTCATACCGAGCCTTGTAGGTGTTCATCTGATACTCACGCACCAGCCCCAGTACGCGGTTCCTCACGATGACCACCTTCAGCGGCACGTTGTTGACCCTGGCCGTCGCCAGTTCGTTCATGGCCATCTGGAAGGCTCCATCGCCACAGACCGCAACAACCTGCTTGTCCGGCTGGCACATCTTGGCACCGATGGCCGCGGGAATGGAATACCCCATGGTTCCCATGCCGCCGGTGGTCAGGAACCGACCGCTCTTCATGACATAATTATCCGCCGACCAGAGCTGGTTCTGTCCCACATCCGCCACATAGATAGCGTCCTCCTCCATCCGACCGGACAGTTCCTGTACCAGATAGTTGGGGTTCACTAGCTTGTCGCTGAACACGCGGGTGTCCACCGTACCGTGTTTGATGGAGTTCAACTCCCCCAGCCACTCCCGGGTGTCGATGTGGATATCCTCCTCTGCCAGCTGGTTGAAGATGTCCTTCACGTCGCCCACCAGAGGAATGGTGGGACCCAGCCGCTTGCCGATCTCCGCCGTATCGATGTCGATGTGGATGATCTTCGCCTGGCGCTCCAGATTACCGGGCTTGGCCACTGCCCGATCCGCAATACGCGCCCCCACGATGATCAGCAGGTCGCTGTTTACCACCGCCTTGTTCGCGTATGGCTTGCCGTTGTTTCCCAGCATGCCGAAATAGAGCGGATGCTTCTTCGGCATCACGCCCATCCCCATCATGGTGTGCACCAGCGGGATGCTGTATTTCTCACAGAAAGCCCTCACCTGCTCCTCGCCATCCCCCAGGATGACGCCGCCTCCTGCACAAAGCAGTGGACGGGTGGCTTTGTTGATGGCCGCGATGACCTTCCGCATCTGCTGTTTGTTGCCCTTGTTTCCGGGGGGCTTGTACCCGCGGATACTCACCTCGATCTCCTCGTAGTTGAACTCCCTCTTCAGGGGCGCCATCTGGATGTCGATGGGCACATCGATCAGCACTGGTCCCTTCCTGCCAGTGGAGGCGATATAGAATGCCTCCTTAAAGATACGCGGGATGTCGTTCACGTTCTTCACCAGGTAACGGTACTTGGTGAAAGACTCCGTAGCGCCTGTGATATCGGCTTCCTGGAACACATCCCTTCCCAGAAGATCGCTGGAAACCTGTCCCGTGATGGCTACCACCGGAATACTGTCCGCATAGCAGGTGGCCAGAGCCGTGATCAGGTTGGTCGCCCCGGGACCGGATGTCGTCACACAGACCGCCGGCTTGCGGGAGACCCTGGCCCATCCGCTGGCCGCGTGTCCCGCTGACTGTTCTTCCCTAACCAGTACATGCTCGATCGAAGAATCATAGAGCCCGTCGTAGAACGGCGCGATCGCCACTCCCGGATACCCGTAGATGGTGGTGATCCCTTCTGCCTCCAGGCATTTCACCATAGCTTCTGCACCAGTCAATATACTCACCTCGTTTACTTATAGTCTATTCGTTTATTGTATCAAATCTGGTCTGCAAAGTCTATATCAGCAAGTAGATTTCCTCCACGAAAAAGGTGCTGTCTCAAAATGAGGCAGTTCCAGAGTGTAGACAAGTCTAATCCACCCGACTGCAGTCCTCTCCTGGAAACCGGTGGATAGAAAACAAACCCTTGCCTTCTCACACTTCAACATTTTCCTTGGGAGAATTCAATTCGGGTATTCTGAAGGAAAGCAAAAAAAATATTCCTTCAGATGGCTTGTTTCAGGTAATCTGAAGGAATCCAACCGCTCGGATATTCCAAATATTAGGATTTTTCTTCCAAAGAATATTTTTTTGCCATTCCTTCAGAATGGACCACCCCAACAAAACGAAGGAAATTCCAGGCGTGACAAAACTTCTGACGCGTTTTCACATCACGCCTTACTCCTCCGGCCAGTAGATGCAGTACGCCTCGTAGTTCTCTCCCATGTACACCCACACGCTGTCTCCCATGTCGATCTTCTCGTCGAACACCTTGTTTGGGACCAGCAGCTTCAGGTAGGTGCGTTTCATGCCCTTCAGGTTCTCCTCGGTAGCCTCCGGGTCATTATGAAAAGCCTCCAGTTTCTTCTTCAGGTCGGGGATGCCTGTCTCCTTCCCAAAGTTGTCGGCAAACTGCTCGCAGGTGGCATAGACTACATTGTCGGGATTCTTAAACCAGTTAACGTTCATTGGGACTCCTTTCTTACCTTCACCGCTCTACCTCCGAGAGAATGAAAAAAAGCCGCAGCAACACTGCTACGACCGTTATTTCTCGTATCTTTCAAACCCATCTCCCATCATAGGTCTTCTGGCTCGTACAGCCGGGCCTTCCTCAGCCCACACCGCCTCCCGCCTTCTCAGGTTTCCCCAATGACCGGCTTTCGCCATGGGAAGCGACTCCTATACTCACAGCACCGTGATATGCCCGGGATTCCCACCCGGTTCCCTCAGCCCCGCCGCCATACGCCTGCGAGGCCATGATAGAGCATGACTATTCAACTACATATCCAGTATACACCTGATCAGTTTCGGATTCAACGGGGAATTTCAGGCAACCCGTGGCGGCCGGCCGCGCAAGCAAGGCTTTGTGCACAGCGCCAGAACACGCAGGCAGTAAACACGATCCCCATGAGTCCCATCAGCGGATAGAATACGCTGATAAGGTTGCCGAAGTTGAAGATCCCGATGGTGGTCGCAATGACGGTGGCGATCACCGCAGTCAGGTTCCTGTGGGCAGCAACCACAGCTACATTGCCGGACACCGTCTTCACGATGACAAAGAGTGCTGTCGCCGCGGAGGAGTAGATCCCCAGCGCCAGCGTCACGGAGAAGAACGCACCAAGCACCGGCGAGATCCGCACGGCGAGGTAGAGCGTAGGAATATCCAGCGCTGCCACGTTTCCCGCATTCAGCAGGATCGCCGTACTGGTGATGGCGACGATGGCTACCAGGGCCAGCACCCCCAGGCCTGTACCCAGGTATACTTCGCGCCGGGACCGGGCCGACATTCCCAGCTCCGTGTAGTACACACTGCCGCACACAAAGTTCAGGGACACGTAGAGGATCGCGCTGGCAAGCCACCAGTTGGTGTTCTGTTTCCCGGCTAGCGCCCCCTGCCACTGCGCCACATCGCCAAAGTTCCCATAGTCCCGCAGGATGGTCACCGTACCCACCACCAGCGTGAACAAGATGATCACCGGACCGATCAATGCCACCACGCTGGTGAGCCTCTCAAACCCCCCGAAGTACGTGAGCAGCACCAGCGCCGCCATGATCAGCACGCCGGCAGTGTGTGGAAGACCATAATACTCCTCCAGCGTCGCCCCGGCTCCGGAAAGCAGGATGCTGAATGGGATCACCTGCACGCAAGGCACGACCCAGTTGTAAGCCGCTCCCAGCCGCCTACCACAGAAGTAATGGTAGTGGCGGAAGGCAGCCCCACGCGCCTGGCCGCCCTGGGTAGTCCCGGCATCCGGCGCCCCAACGCATTCAGTCGTAATGGCCCGGTGGTCAAACGCCACGGTGGTCAGGGTAAACCCCATGACCGTGAAGCCGATCAGCAGCACCAGCAACACCAGGAAACTCTGGTATCCATAGCTGGTGACGAATTGCAGGATCTCCTGACCCGTTGCAAACCCGCTGCCGATGACCCAAGCGGTGAATGCGCCCGCGAACCGCAGGGTACGCACCGCCGACCCTTCTTCTCTTTCTCTCTCAGCCAAAGCCTTCCTCCTTCAATACAAGCCTTATTTTCATTATAGTTGGAATCTGAAGCAACGTCAATCATACGGCGGCGGGCACAAAGCTTTTGCTGCGCCATCGAAAGTATACAATATATCTGCCGAAAAACGCTTGACTTTTCTGAAAATTCGATGTATTATTTAGCCAGATAAAGCGATAGAGTAAACAGCGCCACATGATGCAGATCCATTGACATCAGGGCGAACATAGATGAAGGTATATGAGTTTAGAGATCGCTTGCGAATAAGCTACATCCGAGAGGATGTGGAGAGAGAAGGAGGGTGAGTCCTAAGACTGTGAAGAGAGAAAACGGAATAAGATGAAGTACCGATGTGTTGTCTGGTCCAGGCTATCGTAGAAGTCAAGGATTTGTGTCAAAGTGGAAGGTATTCCCCCTCGGAAGTAGTGAGGGGTTCACATATAAGGCTTTGGACAAAATCAGAACATGTCGGTACTTCCCTTTTTTGTTCAATAAGAATGGTGATCATTCTTTTTTTTGTGCCGAAACAGACCCCGGCGGTCACTCCCCGTCGATCACCATATAGTATACATCCTCATTCGGCAGCGGCCTCCCGCCGAGGATGTGCTCCAGCATGGGCCGTGGCATGATATAGAATTTGGCGTTCTCACAGGGGCCGAACTCGTTATAACGTTCAGCCAGCGCCACCGCCAGTTCCTCCCCCCAGGTGATACGGGCGCGCTTCTTCTCACGGGCTATCTCCGCGCTATAGAGCTGATCCTCGCAAAGGATCCAGATCTGCCGGATCACTCCGTAATTCTGTTCCTTCACCCCAAAGAAAGGCTCCACCTCTTCCGGCATCAGCGCATCCTCCTCCAGCAGGAAGGACTCCTCGGTGTAGAGCGTCACACAGCGATCGGTCGTGATTTCCCAGCCGTACTCCAACAGCGCCGGCCGATCCAGCGACCAGTGGTCCCTGGGAAGATCCGGTGCCACCTGCCCGCTGACACTGGCCATGGTTTTGTCCACCGACTCCCAGCGCTCCACGGTGTTCTGCACCTTGCCGGAGATCCGGGACAACGCCTTCCCCCTGGGAAGCCCCGCCTCTACCAGCTCCTTCAGGCTGATCTCCACCCTGTCATACCGGTACAGAAACTCCAGGTCCACCTCGCTCTCCTGTGTGTGGACCGCGGTGACCAGACACTTGTACCGAAGCAGTCCCTCGCCGCCCAGCACTGCGATGTAGACGATATCGTCCCGTCCCATCTCCTGCGCCTGCGGCAGCGTCACGGAGAAATTCCGCGCTTCCAGATACGCCCCGTAGATATCAAATCGATTCGGGTCAAGCACCATGACCCATCGTGTTGCGTTGTGTTTCTTTGCAGCCATGTTTCCCCCTGCCTTTCCCTGGACGAGGCCCTTGCCCGGGCGCCTCCCCACTCTCTTTTCTTTACAGATTCAGCAGATCCGCCAGTCCTGCCACCTCGTACATGAGGCCGCCGGTCAGCGCGTTCACCGTGGAATCGTTCAGCTCATCGATCTTCCAGGTATCTCCGTCCTTTGTCAGCGATACCGTCACGTCTGTCCTCTTGTCCTTCCCCTGTTTCTTTGCTTTGTCCAGAGCCGGCCCCAGCCGCTCGACAAAGTCTTCCTTCAGGTCCTCCACCAGTGCATCCTTGCTGTCATAAGACATGGCCATGCTGATGGCCTTGCCGGACATCTTGCTCAGGATCTTCTTCAGCATGCCCTGATAGTCGTACGTGGTGATGGCCACATCCACTTCCGCCGTGTCGCCATCCACCCGCTCACCGGTGATCTCATAGTCAAAATCCCGGAGCATCAGGGCGAACTTGTCGAACACCACCTGCTGCTCCTCCGTCAGCTCCGTGCCATTGGGTCCCAGCATCCCCTTCAGGTCGCCCAGCTCTCCGCTGTCCGGATCCAGCACATCCACCACGGTGCCGAAGTCCCCCTCCTGCGCCGCGTCCAGCGCCTCCGCCACCACCTTGGAGGGCCCGGTGGTCTTCACCGGCTCCTTCTCCTTTCGGCAGGCACCCAGGCACAAAGCCACGCTCAGGCACAAAGCCAACGCTGTGATTCTCTTCCAATATCCCTTCATGATTTCTCCTTTCCTGTTACATGATCAGGAATCCATAATTCTCCAGATCTGCAATCAGGGTCTTGTGATGCTCCCCGCAGGTCCAGGTGATGGACATACGGCATCCATCCACGCTGAATGCCATCTCCGCATCCGGACCAAAGGCAGGATCCTCCTTCCGCATGCGGAGCAGGGAAATCTGATCCTGCACCAACGGCCTGGCCAGGCGTTTCTCCGCCTCTTCCAGAGATAGGTTGGAGCGATTGATCTCCTTGTGGCCGCCCTCACCGGCTCGTTTCATGGCCTCGTAGTCATTGGTGCCAGCCAGCAGATCCAGATACCATACCTGTGGTTTTCCCGGCATGAACAACTGAATTGCTCTGGCCAGGAGCATTTTCTGGGCGTTCTCCCCCAACGCGCTGAAATAGGTGGCATTCACCTGATAGTACATGTTCTTGGCGCCATGGAGATCCTTCACGTAGCCGCCTCGGCCTACCACAGTATCGATCAACCCCTGGATCCGTTCCTCCGGGAGCAGACCCTTCAGATCCAGAAGAGGAATGCCGTCGTGGCAGCCCAGCATGTTGACGGTGCGGATATCCTCCCGGACCAGTTCCTCAGCCCACTGCTTCAGATACTCACCGGTATGATTCTCCATTGCGTCTATGATCAGCCCCGGCAGGAAAAAGTCATAGGTTACATACCCCTTCTCTGCAATGGTCCTGTAGGTCTTCTCTGCATAGGAAGCATGGATCTCCGGCAGGAGCATCAGACCGTGCTCCCGGGCGATCTCGTTCACCTGCTCCAGCAGATCCCAGGTGCCCGGCTCATTCATAAAGTTCCGTGCTCCCGCTTCCTTGGGAGCATAGGCAAAAGCATCCAGCCGTACGATCTGTGCCCCATAGCCCGCCAGCTTCGCCAGCGTCTCACGGTAGAACTCCCAGACCTTGTCACATTTGATATCCACGTCCATCTGGCCCAGATAGCGGCGCTTACCGTCCTCCTCCCAGACCTTCTGGTAGAACGTATTCCAATAGGGCACCTCCCGGCCATCCGGAAACTGCACCATCAGGATGGGCAGACCAGGCTTGCGGAAGAACATGTCCGCGATATACTTCTGGTCAGGCTGGATGTACCCTTCCTCGGTCATCTCGCCCTTGCCCTCCCAGAACCGGTTCCAATCGATGAAGAAGTCCCTGTAGTCGGAGGCCTCCCCCTTCTCGATCAGGTCCTGAAACTGAGGAGACTGGACGGACATGTGGTTCATGACAAAGTCCAGTTTCAGGTCGATGCCCATCTCCCTGAGCGCGTCCAGATCCGTCTGGGTAGCCAGTTCCTCATTCAGGTCATAGTCGATGACGCAGAAACCCCTGTCCAGATCCGAGTGGTAAAGACTGGGCAGGACGTAGAAGGACGAGAACGTCCCCGCCAGTTCCGGCCTCTTCAGAAGTTCCACCATATCCCCAAGCTTGCTTCCCACGCTGTCCGGATAGGCGTTCAGCATGGGGCGGTTGTCGAATCTCTCCATGGCCACTACTCCTCCAATCCCATCAGGCCGCAGAACTCCGCATAGTCGATGATACGGCCGTCCTTGGTCAGAATGATATTTGCCCTGTGTGCGTCTCTGTTCAGATGCCTCTGCTCGATCTCCAGCACCTTCTTGGTGAAGGGGCTGTCCACCTCCCCGTCTCTGGCTCTCTTGCGGCGATGCTCCAGCGTTTCCTCCGGAGTACTGTTCAGCAGGATGATGATGTCCACACCCTGGAACTGACTGCTCCCTGCGTGGGTCCACTCGATGATCAGCGCCTGCTTGCCTGCCATGGTTACTTCCTCATCCCAGATGTCGTCCCTGGTGCGGCCCATGCGCTTCAGCAGCAGGCTGGGAGCACCGGCCTTGAAATCCATGCAGATCTTCTCCACTCGCTGGAAATCCGCCTCCTGGTCGGTCCCCAGATAGGCTTCCAGGGCGTCCTCTCCGCCTTCCTCATAGAGACGCCTACGCTCCGCGTCATTCTCCGCTGGAATGCGGTGCGGATAATTGTCTCCGCTGAGGATATAGGTTTCTATGCCGTCCTCGTGGAGCATCCATCCCAGCAGGGAGGCTGTCTCTGACTTTCCAACCCCGCTGCCACCGCAGACTCCAATGACCAGCTTGCGGTCCGGGTCATCCGCCATCAACTCATCCACCAGTTTCTTCAGCTCCGGATAGATGGTCTCTGCCTTGGCTACATGTTTCTCTTCAATGACGATCTTATCACCCGGCATATCGCCGCATGGGATGTTTCTGTAATCCGTAAACATCGCATCCATTCTCCTTCTCATAATACCAAAAAATATAGTGTTCCTACACTCGAATTCATGATATCATACCTTTATAAGAACTTGCAATATGTACTTTTCATGTAGGAGGAAATGCTTTGTCCACGGAGTACACGAAAGCCCGTAAACTGGGCGAAAAGGAATACAAAAAACTGGTGTCGCAAGGCCTGTCGCCTTTTGTGCCGGCGCTGGACAGACTGCTCCCGGGACTGGACACACTGAAGCGGGAGCCCATAGGCATCTGCGAGATCCCCTTGGACATGATCGTCGGCACCGTCACCGCCGGGCGCACAGACGCCTTCTCGCCCTCCTTTCTTCCGCTGATCAAGGAAGACTCGGAGTTCGCGGCCAAGTGGAGCAGCCTGTATCGCTACCAGCTCACAAGCGGCATCACCGACGCCATCAAGGTCTACGAGTACCGCCGCGGCTTCTACGTTCTGGAGGGTAACAAGCGGGTATCCGTCATGCGCTATCTGGGGGCCCCCACCATCGCCGCCGACGTGTACCGGATCCTGGCTCCCGCCGGGAACGACGAGGAAAGCCAGGTCTACCAGGAGTTCGTCCGCTTCCACAAGGTCACCGGCCTCTACGAGATCGGCCTCAGCCACCCGGGTAACTATGAGACCCTTGCCGCACTGCTGGGAAGGGATCTTGACGCTCCCTGGCCCGAGGATCTGGTGGACACGCTGCGGGCTGCCTACACCCATTTCCTCCAGCTGCTGGACAGGCGCGCCTTCCAGGACCCGGAGCGCTCTCCCGGAGACATCTTCCTGTCCTATCTGAGCTACTACCCGCCGCAGACCCTCCTGTTTGACGGAGACGATGCGCTGGCCCGCCGGTTTGAGAGAATCCGCAAGGAGTTCCGCACCGAGGGAAACAAAGCCAACATCGCCTATGTGGAATCCCCCGATCAATCTCTGGAAAAGGATCTGCAGAGCGGCCCCTCTGTAAAGTTCAGAGAGCTTCTGACCAAGACGATCTCTTCCAGGTATTCCGAGGCCCATCCCCTTCGGGTCGCCTTCCTTCACACCCAGACGCCCCAGGTGTCCAGCCGTGTGCACAGCCACGAACTGGGCCGAAAGCACCTGTCAGAGCGGTTCGGGAAGCTGGTGGAGACCTGGGCTTATTATGACTGCCTGCATACAGCCGGTGAGGCGGGAGATCGCCTGACCTTCGACCGGTTCGACCGGGCCATCGACGATGCCATCGCCAAAGGCTGCGAGGTAATCTTCACCACATCGCCGGCCCTCCTTCCCCGGGTGAAGGTGGCTGCCCTCCAGCATCCGGAGGTGAAATTCCTGAACTGCTCCGTGAACCTTTCCCACATGTCCATCCGTTGCTACGACAGCCGGATGTATGAGGTGAAATTCATGATGGGAGCACTGGCCGCCTGTTTCGCAGAGAACCACCAGATCGGCTACCTGGCCGGAACTCCGACCTACGGCACCATCGCCAACATCAATGCCTTTGCCATCGGTGCGTCCATGGCGGATCCCTACGCCAAGGTGCTGGTGGCCTGGCGGGCCCAGAAGGATGCGGACTGGTACGCCCAGATGCAGGAGGCGGGCATCTCCGTATTCTCTGATGTGGATTTTGTCTCCGCCGAAGACGGACCTCGCCCCTACGGGCTCTACGCCTATAAGCCGGATGGCGGAATCCAGCCCCTGGCCCGGCCCCTCTGGAACTGGGGCCGGTACTACGAGTTGATTGCTTTGTCCCTGCTGCGAGGCACTTATGACATCCCCGCGCTGGAGAAGAAAGACCGTGCCCTGAACTATTGGCTGGGGCTTTCCGCCGGGGTGGTGGACATCCTCCCGGATCCGGACCTGCCCTATGCCACACGCAATCTGCTGGACATGATGCGAAGCAGTTTTCTGGCGGGCTCCATGACGCCCTTCGGCGGCGAACTGCACAGCCAGGATGGAATCATCCGCTATGCCGGCGACCCGCCCCTCACCAGGCAGGAGATCCTGACCATGGACTGGCTCAACGAGAACGTGGTGGGTTCCATCCCGGATACCGGCGCACTGGATATTTTCGCCCAGTCTGTGGCGGCGGTGAGCGGCGTAAAACGACCGTCCTCATCGCCCCGAAAGGAGACCCCATGAAGATCCTGTTCGTGAGCGATGTCCCAGACAAAGCCCTCTGGGACTATTTCCAGCCTTCCCGTACAGAGGGAGTTGAATTGATCATCTCCTGCGGTGACCTGCCCGCGGAGTACCTGGAGTTCCTGGTGACCATGGTCAACCGGCCGCTTTTGTATGTCCACGGAAACCACGACAGCGGCTACGAGCAGCACCCACCCCAGGGCTGCCAGTGCATCGATGACAAGATCGTCACCTCAGGCGGCCTGCGCATCCTGGGCCTGGGCGGCTCCATGCGGTACAAGCCTGACTCCCCTCATATGTACACCGAACCCGAAATGCGGCGCCGCATTTGGCGCATGGGATTTTCGTTGCGGCGCTCCCGTGGCATCGACCTGCTGGTCACACACGCCCCCGCCCTGGGCTACGGCGACATGGAAGACCTGCCTCACCAGGGGTTCGCCTGCTTCAACGACCTGCTGATGGCTCACCAGCCTGCCCTCATGGCCTTCGGCCACGTCCACCAGGACTATGGCCACTTTCGGCGCACCCTGGATCACCCCAGCGGGGCCAGGCTGCTGAACGCCTGGCAGTCCTTTGTGCTGGATACGGAGGAGTTGTAAGCCCCGTAGGTTTCGGGATGCTCGCCGGGATACCCGTCTGCCGAATTGTTTCTATTGTCATGTTTTCCCCATATACCCCTAACAAAAAACACCCGAATTGTGTCTGAATTGTGTTTATTTCCTCTTTGAAATTCAATTCTAACCGATTTATAATATACATATGGACACGATACAGAGGAAAACAGAACGCAAAATCGCCCGCCTGCGCGAGAGCAAGGCTTTGTGCGAGAAACAGCTGCAGCAGCTGCCGAAAGGGAAACTCCTGGTCACCGAGAAGAAAGGCCGCCCATACTACAGCCTTTTCCTCGACCGCCATTCTTATTACCTGCGTACGGAGGACGCAAGGATCCAATTGCTCCAGGACCGCCATCTGGTAGAAGAAACCCTGCAAGGCGTCACCCGGCAGCTCACTCTTTTGGAGAAAGGAAGCCGTGAGATCGTTCCCTTCGATCCCAACGAGCTCCTGCGATCATTTCCACCGGCTTATCAGCATCCGAGCACCGAGATCTTCCGCGCCATCGGATTTGTGGATGCGCGCACCTGGGCAACCCAGCCATACAACAGAAACACTCGGCACCCGGAAAGCCTGCGGGTCCGCACAAAACAAGGCCTGATGGTCCGTTCACGAATCGAAAGCTCCATCTGCGAGATCTACGAGGATGCAGGGATTCCATTCCGTTACGAAGAAACGCTGAAACTCCCGAACGGAGTGGAACTGAACCCCGACTATCATCCCCTGATCCCAGGGGTGCTCCTGCCAAAAAGACACGAGCACTGCGGAATGATGGATGATCCAGGCTACGTAGAGCGAGAGTTTCTGTGGAAGCGTGATCAGTATCTCCGCGCCGGTCTGATCCCTGGTAGAGATGTGCTCTTTACGTTTGATGGGCCTGGCGGACAGGTAGATCTCCCACAGCTCCGCAAGGAGATCCTCGACTGGATTGACTTCTGCCGCCATGAATAGCCCTCCGCGGCAGCGCCCTCGCAGCCTCCAGGCTGCCACCAACCGCGTCAGGGCTTGTTTCACCTGCACTTTTGGAGGATCTTGTCGCACTCGCGTGCGGGGAGGTTATGCTGCGCCTGCACGGATGTGTTTTGCGCACCTGCACGGATGTGTTTTGCGCACCTGCACACTTGGGATGCCCTTCTCCGCCTTATTCATCGCCTAATTACGATCTATTTTCAAACAGAATTCCATGCAGATCACACATTCCCCTGTTTTGCATGGAACTCCGGACGAGAATTGTTCCATGCAGATTGCACTTTTCCCGTTTTGCATGGAACTCCGGACGAGAATTGTTCCATGCAGATCGCACTTTTCCCGTTTTGCATGGAACTCCGGACGAGAATTGTTCCATGCAGATTGCACTTTTCCCGTTTTGCATGGAACTCCGGACGGGAATTGTTCCATGCAGATCGCACTTTCCCACTTCTGCATGGAACTCTGGACACTGTATGTGTTCCCTGCTTACACCCAAGGCAAACGACTGTATGCGGACATCGACATCTTTATCTGTTTGATATACTACGATACCATTTTCTGTAACTATGCCCTTTCCCACAGTCAACTCTTCCGGAAGAGACATCCCAATCTTTGTGCCTTCTTCATCTTCCATTGCTGAGAATAAGCACCACTATAAGTTGAGTTACATTATTATTCTATAATAACATAGCTCTACTAACACCCTACTAACACCCGAAGAACCATGAATACTTTAGAACCCGGCGGTTTGCACATGCTAAAAAACACTACTTGCAAAAGCAAAAGCCTACACTTATCAGGTATCAGGCGGCTCTTTAAGGCGATCTATTTCTTCTTCACAATCCCTATCCAAAACAGCGCGCCATCTCTGGCGCGCCGCTTCTCTTCCCTTATTCTCTTACCTTCTTCTCATGATTCGGGTTCGCCTGATCACGCTTTGTGCCAGGCCGACTGACTCTCGCAGCCCTCGCGCCGGCCTCACTGCCGCCTGCTTTCGCATCGCCCGCAGTATCCCCACCGCCTGCCGCTTCCGCCGCCTTCTTCTCGCGGCGTTTCTTCATCAGGTACTGGAAGGTGCTCATCCGCTTGGGCGCGTCCTTCTCCTTCGGCCGGACGAACAGCGCGTAGCCCACGATGACGAATACGCACAGTACCGCCAGGGTTCTTCCGATCATATATATCGATTCCATAGTTCCTCCTAACGCCCGTAGCGCCTGGTCACGTCGGCGATGCGCGCCGCCAGCTCCGGAGAGTCTGCCCCCGGTGCCATGCGCCACATCCAGTTGCCGCCCAGCGTGGACGGCACGTTGATCCGCCCCTCTGCGCCTGTACGCAGGTAATCCTGCATCTGCAGCACGCAGAGATCTGCCACCGAAGAGTGGGCCAGGATGATCATCTTGCGGGCAAGTTCCATTATATCATCCGTGTCAACATCCGCATAGCGCTTGATCTGCGGCACACCCGTCTCCCAGAATTTCTGCAGCCAGGCGACGATGGGATCGTTGTCGTGGGTGCCCAGGTAGACCACGCAGTTCCTGTCGTAGTTATACGGATAGTAGATCGAATTGCCAGAGGGCTCGTTGGAATCGAAGGCGAACTCCAGCACCCGCATGTTGGGGTAGCCCGTATCCTTCACCATCTGCCGGACCTCGTCCGTAATGAACCCCAGATCCTCGGCGATGACTTTCATGTCCGGGAGGGCTTCCTGCACCGCCCGGAAGAAATCCATGCCAGGGCCCTTCGTCCAGACGCCTCGCTCCGCCGTGGGATCCCCCGCCGGAATCTCATAGAAGGACTCGAACCCGCGGAAATGATCGATACGCACCACGTCAAACATCTCCATACATGCCCGCAGCCGGCGGATCCACCAGTCGTAGCCTGTTTCCCTATGCGCGTCCCAGTTGTAGATGGGATTGCCCCACAACTGCCCAGTCACCGCAAAAGCGTCCGGCGGACACCCCGCCACAGAGACTTTGTTCCCCGCTTCATCCATCTTGAACAACTCCGGATGGGTCCACACCTCCGCGCTGTCCTCCGATACATAGATGGGGATGTCCCCGATAAACCCGATGCCATGCTCGCCTGCGTAGCGCCGCAGGTTCTCCCAGTGCTCGTGGAATACATATTGCATGAACTCCTGGAACCGGATCTCCTCCTGCATCTCCTCCTCAAGCGTCCGCAGCGTCTCCGGATCCCGGAAGCGGATCTTCTCTTCCCAGTGCACAAAGCTTACGCCGCCGAACCTGTCCTTCAGCGCCATGAATAGCGCGTAGTCCGGCAGCCAGTCCCGGTTTGCTTCCACATACTCCTCGAACTCGGGATCCTGATTGATATTGCTGCGCTGGTAGGCGAGCCGCAGGGTGTCATACCGCTGCGTGTACAGCTTGTGATAGTCGATCCCGCTCTCCGGCCAGCCCTCTGCCTCCCGGTCCAGGTCCTCCTGGGTCAGCCAGCCCCGGCCGTACAGCTGATCCAGATCGATGAAATAAGGATTCCCGGCAAAGGTGGAGAAGGACTGGTAGGGCGAATCCCCGTAGCTGGTGGGTCCCAGCGGAAGGATCTGCCAATACTTCTGCCCCGCCGACTCCAGAAAATCCACGAAACGATAGGCCGCCTCAGAAAAAGCGCCGATCCCATACCGCCCCGGAAGGCTGAAGATCGGCATCAGAATGCCACTTGCTCTCACGTTAGTCTCCTCATAAATCAGGCGGCTGCGGTGAGTGCCGCAGCCGCCCTGTCTCTCTGCAACGGTTGGTTAGTGTGTGATCGCCTGCTCGGTGTCCTTGTCGAAGAAGTGCATGAGCTTCAGGTTGATCGGGAAGGCAACACTGTCTGCCTCCGGTACCGTCTCTGTGGACGGGATGCGGACGATGATCTTGGTGTTGCCGATGAACGCGTAGATGTTGTACTCTGCGCCCAGCAGTTCCCGGAAGTCCACCTTGGTGGACAGGAAGTTGTTCTCGCCCTTCTTGTCCGGTGCCAGGAAGTGCTCCGGACGGATACCCATGATCACGGTCTTGCCAACATACGGCTTCAGTGCCTCCACCTTCTCCTCGGGGATGAGGACTTTGTCGCCGGTCTCGACCTTGGCGAAGAGCTTGCCGCCCTCTTCCAGAATCTCTGCGTCGATGAAGTTCATCTGCGGGGAGCCGATGAATCCGGCAACGAACAGGTTGTCCGGTGTATCGTACAGCACCTGCGGTGTGTCGAACTGCTGGATCAGGCCGTCTTTCATGACGACGATGCGGTCGCCCATGGTCATGGCCTCGGTCTGGTCATGGGTGACGTAGACAAAGGTGGTGTCCAGGGCGCGGTGCAGTCTGGTGATCTCCGCACGCATGGATGTACGCAGCTTGGCGTCCAGGTTGGACAGCGGCTCGTCCAGCAGGAACACGGACGGGTTACGGACCATCGCGCGGCCCAGGGCGACTCTCTGTCTCTGACCGCCGGACAGCTGCTTGGGCTTACGGTCAAGCAGGTGCTCCAGGTCCAGTTTCTGCGCTGCCTCGTGGACGCGCTTGTCGATCTCCTTGGGGTCCATCTTCCGCAAGGTCAGTCCGAAAGCGATGTTCTTGTAGACGGACATGTGCGGGTACAAAGCATAGTTCTGGAAAACCATGGCGATGTCGCGATCCTTTGGGGGGACCTTGTTAACGACTCTGTCGCCGATATAAAGTTCACCTTCCGTGATATCTTCCAGTCCGGCGATCATACGCAGGGTGGTGGATTTTCCACAGCCCGACGGACCGACAAGGATGATGAACTCCTTGTCCTTGATATCAAGGTTCAGGTTGGGGACAACTGGTGTTTTGGCCCCCTCGTATGTTTTGGTGACATTCTTAAAACTGATCGATGCCATTTCTAAACCTCCGTAATCGATTTGATTTCTCACTGTTTCAACTGCCTGTCATCGTATTCTGGGTCTTCCTCTTCTGTGCGGTCCTCCTCCAGTCCCTTCTTCCGGAACACCCGGAGAAAGATGAAGCTGTTGAGGTACGCCACGATCCCGAATCCCACGGTCATCCACAGAAAGATCGCCAGGAAGAACCCCTTCTCATTCCGTATCACCGTCATGTAGGTCAGTGCTGCCGGCGCCGCCAGGGTGGCAAACGTCCAGGGGAACGCGGCGATGCTGATCAGCCAGGCGTTCCGCAGAAGGTCACGCACCTTCAGATCGTAGCGGGCCTGCATGGGGAACAGGTACTGAAACCCAAACAGGAACAGCAGTACCAGCACCAGGAAGGTGACCTTGTAGGCCTTCCCGGCCATTCCCTCCATGCTGGTGATGATGAAGTAGTCCAGGACCAGAAATACGATACCGGCCACGCAGATCAGCCACAGGCCCGTAGCCTGTCTGAAGTTCGCCCGGAAGCTTCTAAGAAACACCTCCGGAGCCGATCTGCCCTCATCGTCGGCGTTCTCCACCAGCAGCTGCATGCTGGCATTCAGGGCGGAGAGCGCCGCACCGATGGTAAAGAACGGGATGCAGAACAGACAGAACAGCAGGTTGCAGAACACGATGTCTGCGAACTTGCGCAGTGCGCTCATGAAAGCGCCATCTGGATCGATGAATGAACTCATGTCTAACTTCCTATCTGTTCATCTGCCCGACAATAACGGTTCTACTTGATCGCGCCTTCTACCATACCGTTGATGATCTGCTTCTGTGCGAACAGGAACAGGATGACCATAGGCAGGATCGCAAGGAGTCCTGCGGTCAGGATCATATCCCATTGCTTCACGTAGGAACCGACAAAGGCCTGCACCGCAACCGGCAGTGTCTTGACCTTGCCGTTCATTCCCAGCAGCAGGGACGGCAGAAGGAAGTCGTTCCATATCCACATTCCGTTCAGGATGGATACTGTGACGATGACCGGCTTCAGCAGCGGGAAGATGATCCGGAAGAAGGTTCCCTCCGGGGAACATCCATCGATGGCTGCCGCCTCCTCCAGTTCGTAGGGGATGCCCTTGATGAAACCGGTGAGAATGAACACGGTCATGGCGCCGCCGAATCCCAGATAGGCGAAGATGATGCCCGGGATGCTCTGCAGCATAGGGATACCGGTGAATACGCCTACGTCACGGAATGTTGAAATCAGTGACAGCATGACGACCTGGAACGGGATGATCATGGATGCGATGAAGGTCATGTAGATCACAGTGGACCACTTGGTCTTGTTTCTGCAGATGACCCACGCTGCCATGCCGCCGAAGAGTGCCAGCAGCACCAGCGAGATCGCGGTGATGATCACGGAGCTTCCAAACGCATACCAGAAGTTAAAGTTTGAGTTGTTCGCAACGTTGCTGACGTTGGTCATGAGCTGCGAAAACGACATTCCTGTGAACCCTACAGGCGCTTCCACGATGTCGCTGGAAGTCTTGCAGGAGTTGATCACTACCAGGAAAAATGGAAACAGCGTGTAGATTGCAAGTATGATCGCGACGATCGTAACGCCGACGACGGATTTCTTCTGCATCTGCATTACATCTCCACCTCCTTCTTGTTGGATATGCTGACCTGAACGATGGACACGGCTGCCAGGATGATGAAGAACAGGACCGCCTCAGCCTGACCGAGGGCGTAGTTGTTCTCTCTGATGGCTGTGTTATAAATGTTCAGGGCAAGCATCTGGGTACCGTTGGTCAGGCCCTGTCCCATGAAGGTCAGGGAACCGGCACCATTGGTCAATGCCAGGTTGACATCGAACTGTTTGAACGCCGATGTCAGTGTCAGGAATGTACAGATGGTGATGGTCGCTGCGATCATAGGGATCTTGATCTTGAACAGGGTGGTGATCACGTTGGCGCCGTCGATGGCGGCTGCCTCCAGTACCTCCTTCGGCACCATGTTCAGACCATTGATGTAGATCAGCATGATGTAGCCTGCGTACTGCCAGATATAAACGACGATAATAGCCAGGAATGCCCACTTGGTCTCTGCCAGGACAGAATAGTTCATGTCGAACAAAGCCGCAGTAAGCTTGATCAGTACGTTACTGAAGACGAACTGCCAGATGTAGCCCAGTACGATTCCGCCGATGAGGTTCGGCAGGAAGTACGCCGCTCTGAAGAACCCAACGCCCTTCAGCTTGGAAGAACAAAGCAGTGCCAGCAGGAAACCGATCACATTGACCAGTACCATATTGAATACGACGAACAGGAAGGTCAGCACGATGGACCAGATGAACGCCGGATCCTTGAACATTGTGGTGTAGTTTGCAAGCCCCACAACGTTGTTGATGCGGATACCATCCCAGTCGGTAAAGGAGTAGCCGATACCGAGGATCAGCGGGATGATCACCGTTACCAGGAAGGTAAACAACAGGGGGAACAGGAAGATGATATTGATGATTGATCTGTGATGTTCTACGGAAGGATAGAAGTACAGGCCGGCCAGCACACACAGCGCACCTACGATGAGCATGGTGCCTCGGAGGCCGAACTGACTACCCATAAAGTCCATCACGAGAGCAGCTCCCATCAATACGACTCCGATGGCCAGCAAGGCATACGATGTCGTCTTGCTTCCAGAGGATGTTGTACTCATGTGTAATATATCCTTTCTCTTGGTAGAAAATTAGTAAAAACAGGCGGGCAAAAGTTCCACACCTCTGCCCGCCGGAGTTCGTCAGACGTTATTCTCAGCCTTTTGCATAGTAAGCTTCGATTGCTTCCTTCATGGCAGCTTCGAAATCATCTGCGTTCTTGTATTTGCCTTTCGCGAAATCCTGGAAGACAACACCGGTCTTGGTGCAGAGGTCGGCTTTCATGCCGGTCCAGTGCCAAGCCGAGGTCTTATCAGCAGCCTGATACTTAGCGATGGTAGCAGCAAACGGGTCGTTGGACTCGTGCTTGCTGGACTTGAACTGAGGAACATAACCGCAATCCTCAACCAGGATCTTCTGAGCGTTATCATCGGTAGCACACCAGTTCAGGAAGTCCTTGGCTGCGTCGATGTTCGCACCCTCACCGTACAGTACCCAGTATCCCGGGCCGTTGGTCAGGATGGTCTCCTGTCCGTCCTCGAATGCATACGGAACCATACCTACCTCGAAGTTTCCAGCCTTCTCGTAGTCAGCCTTGTAGTCGTTGACCAGGGAAGTTCCGATCCAGGAACCCTGGGTGACGAATGCATACTTGCCAGCTGCGAAGTTCTTCACCTGCTGATCATAGGTTCCGGAAACCAGCAGATCAGGATCAGAATACTTGTTGAACAGTCCGACCATCTTGCACCAGTCGTTGAATCTCGGATCCTTGACCTTTCCGCCGTCGTTCAGCAGATCGATGTAGGTAGTATCGTCTCTCTTCAGACCAGAGTCGATGTAGGTAGCGAACAGGTGGGAACCGGTGGACCAGTTCAGCTGTGCAGCCTCTGCGCAGTAACCGATTACGCCGCTGAGTCCCAGCTCGTCCTTCTTGGCGTCGATCTTCTTGAAAGCATCTTCCATGGCAGCCGGGCTGGTGATGGACTCAGGATCCACACCGCACTTGTCCAGGATGCTCTTGTTGTATGCCAGACCGATGGCCTCTGTGGTGGTCGGGAAACCATATACCTTGCCGTCTACGCTGTAAGCGGTGTCGGTATCCTTGACCCACTCCTGATCAGACAGGTCAGCCAGCAGACCCTCCCATGTCGGATAGTCCTTATCTCCCTCGATGCAGAAGATATCCGGCATGTTGTTCGCCTGCTTGTAGCCCTTCAGCGTGGACTGGATGTCCTGGCCGCCTCCGATGGACTCCACCTCGACGGTCACGCCGGTAGCTTCCTTATAAGCAGCTGCCAGTTCCTTATACTGCTTGTCAACCTCGACCTTATTGTTGCACAGACGGATGGTGCCACCCTCTCCGCCACCAGAACTCTCTTCTGATGATCCGCCTCCACCGCAGCCAGTGAATGACATAGCTACGAGCACTACGAAGGCGAACAGTACGACAAGTACTTTCTTTCTCATAACTTACCTCCAGACATAAAATTACGTGAAAACTTTGTTTATATTATAGTAAAGACAGGGTGGAAATGCAACCTTAATTTGCGAATTCGCTGAAAACTCAGAACAAAGATCCCCCTCCCGCGGCCACAGGATGGGAACAGCATCGTTTCATTTGGCCTCTTTGGCAACCGCCTCGGTCTCGCCGAAGTTGGTATAGCAGCAGGTGTTTGCAACCGCACCATCTTCCCGGACGATGCCGTAGGTACTCCATATTTTCTCGATTGTAAACAATCCTTACTAACGCAATACTTACGTTTAGGCGAGAATACCGGAGAAAGAACCGCCTGATTGGGAGGGCCTTGATCAAATGGATGCACCTTTTTCCTTGGAAGGCTCTGTCCCGGATCGCTCCAAGGAATCCAGCCTGCGATTTTGGAGTTCACAGGGCTTTGTGCCGCGATTGAGCCTCCAGAATTCGAGTAAATACATGAGTTCCGGGGCTTTTCAAGGAAAAGAATTCCTTCAGAATTGTGCGATGAGGAGTTTGGAAGGAAATATTTTTTTGCATTCCTTCAGAATGGGACACTCCTTCAGAATGAAGGAAATGCCGCTGTTTTCTATCGACCCCAGACCGCATCCCCAGGCGGAATGACTTTGTCGACAGTCTGAAATGGGAGGCGCGCCACCTGTTTTGAGGCAGCCCCTGCAGCACCCCATCTCCCGCTCAGCACCCCATCTCCCGCTCCGTTTCCCTAAACCCATATTCCGCTGATACTGTTCCCACTTCACTTTACAATGACCTCCCGGGATACCAGATTATCAAAATAGCCGGTTTTCTGTATCCCAAGAGGTCATTTTCAGCGATCCTGTTACCAATGGCTCCATGATCGTGAATCGGGATACCGAAAACCGGCTATTTGAGAAAAACCGTATCCAAAGGCCCTCCGTCGGAGATCTTGGAGACAAAAAGTGCCTCATTTGCAATCCGGGCAACCATCCGCAGCCAACCAGCCTCCGTTGATCATCGCTGACTGCCTGTTGACCGCCTGCTGGTCGTCTGTTTCTATGAGTGCAGCCTCTGTCCGGAAAGCGCTACACGATCGGCTTTGTGTGCCAGATCCACTTGGCGTAGTCGTCGATGGAGCGATCCGCCGCGAACCGGGCCGCTTCGGCGATGTTCACGATGGACATGCTGTTCCAGCGGGCGCGATCCTCGTAGGCATCCTGCAGTTCCTGATGGACCTTGCAGTAGTCGTCGAAATCCTTCAGGCACATGTACGGATCGGCGATGCTGTAGGAGGGATCCAGCAGGTAACTCTTGATGTTGCTGAAGCTCTCTCCGGCGAACCCGTACTCCAGGGCATCCACCGCGTCCCGGAGCAGATCGTTCTGCTCGTAGTAATCCCGGGCACGGTAGCCCTCCCGCAGATTCTGCTCCACCTCGTGGGCCTTCTGGCCGAAGATGAAGATATTCTCGTCGCCCACGGCCTCCCGGATCTCCACGTTGGCGCCGTCCAGGGTACCCATGGTCACCGCGCCGTTGATCATCATCTTCATGTTGCCGGTGCCGCTGGCTTCCTTGCCTGCCAGAGAGATCTGCTCGGAGACCTCGGTAGCCGGCATCAACTTCTCCGCCACGGAGACGCTGTAGTTCTCCAGGAAGACCACCTTCAGCTTCTGGGAGATGACGGGATCGTTGTTGATCTCCTGTCCCAACTTGACGATCAGCTGAATGAAGTGCTTGGCCAGGTAGTAGCTGGGCGCCGCCTTGGCCCCAAAGATATAGGTCTCCGGCCGCATGTCGATGGTCGGATCGTTCCGGAGCATCTGGTAGCGGGAGATGATGCGCAGCGCGTTCAGCAGCTGCCGCTTGTACTCATGCATTCTCTTGGCCTGGACGACGAACAGGGAGTCCGGGTCCACGTCGATGCCGTTTCTTTCTTTGATCAGCTTGCCCAGGCGGACTTTGTTCTCGCGCTTGATCTTCTCCACCTCAGCCTGGACGCTGGCGTCGTCCTTGAATTCCGCAAAGTCACGGAGCTTCTCGTACTTGTGGCGATAGCTGCTGCCGATGGTCTCATCCAGCAGCGAGGCCAGGGCCGGGTTGCTCTGACAAAGCCATCTGCGATAGGCGATGCCGTTGGTCACGTTGGTGAACCTCTCCGGCACCCACAGATAGAAGTCGTGGAACAGGTCTTCCTTCAGGATATCCGAGTGCAGGGCGGACACGCCGTTGATGTGGTGGGAGCCGATGACGGCCAGGTTGGCCATGTGTACCTTCTGCTCTCCCAGGGGCGCCATGTAGTTGATCTTGCCCCAGTCGCCGGGGAAGACCCTGGTGTTCATCTCTTCCTTGAAACGTCGGTCGATCTCCTGGATGATGGAGTAGATTCGGGGGAGCATGGACTGCACCAGTCCCTCGTTCCACTTCTCCAGGGCTTCTGCCAGGACCGTGTGGTTGGTGTAGGAGATGGTCCCGACGACCTTCTTCCAGGCGTCGTCCCAGCTGTATCCGTAGTCATCCATGAAGATACGCATCAGCTCCGGCACACACAGCGCCGGGTGGGTGTCGTTGATGTGGATGACAGTATTTTTCTCAAAATTATCCAAGGTACCATAGATGGCATACTGATCCCGGACGATGTTCTGGCAGGAAGCAGACACCATCAGGTACTGCTGCTTCAGGCGCAGTTCCTTCCCTTCCTCGATGTTGTCTGCCGGGTAGAGCACCTTGGTGATCATCTCCGCGGAGTTGGTCCGCTGGGCCGCCTTGGTGAAGTCACCGCTGTTGAAGGAGGCCATATCGAACCCATCCCAGTCCTTGGCCAGCCACAGGCGCAGCTTGTTCACCGCCTTGCTGTCCGCGCCGGAGATGAACATATCGTAGGGGATCGCCTCTACCTCCTGGACATGCTCCAGGTTGTATTTCATCCGGCCATCCTCCCAGTACTCGTGGTAATCCCCGTAGAACTTGACCTTGAAGGAATCGTCCTCTCTGGCGTTCAGCCACACACGGCCGCCGGGGAGCCAGTTGTCCGGCACCTCCATCTGCCAGCCGTCCGCGATCATCTGCTTGAACAGGCCGTACTCATAGCACAGGGAATAGCCGGTGGCATCATATCCGTCTGCGGTCAGCGCATCCATGAAACAGGCTGCCAGTCTTCCCAGGCCGCCGTTGCCCAGACCAGCATCCGGTTCGCAGTCGTAGATCTGCTCCAGCGTCATGTCCCGCTCCTGCAGGATCTCCTCTACCATCTCCGTCTCGCCCAGGTTGTACAGGTGGTTCTTCAGGGATTGCCCCAGCAGAAACTCCATGCAGATGTAGTAGATCTTCTTGCTGGTGTCCTTCCGCCGGTGGTTGTGGATCCTCTTCCGATTGAACTCCATGCGCTGATCCGCCAGTTGTCCGTTCACCACGGTAGCGAGGCCCTTGTAGAGTTCCTCCGCTGTCGCGCGTTCGAAGGTGGTATGCATGACGTTGGCCAGATAGGATTCCAGCTTGACCTTCAGTTCCTTGCGGTCAACATCTCTGATCTCATTGGCTGTCAGGTCGCCGATCTTCTGTTTCTTCATTATAAATACTCCTCTATATTATTCTTCCAGTTCCTTGTACAGTTCGATGTAGCGGTCGGCGGAATACTCCCAGCCGAAGTTCTGCTCCATGTCGAACTTCTCCAGCTTGGCCCAGTTCTCTCTCTCCCAGAAGCGTCCGATGGCGTTCATCACCGCCTGATAGAACGCATCCGGCGTGAACTGGTCGAACACGAACCCGTTGCCATCTCCCAGAGTACAATCGTCGATGGTATCGCCCAGGCCTCCGGTCCTTCTGACCAGAGGAACGTCCGCGTAACGGCATCCGATCATCTGGGTCAGGCCGCAGGGTTCACTGCGGGAGGGCACCAGAAGGATGTTTCCGCCCGCGTACAATCTGTGGGAAAGCGCTCCGTTGAAGGTGATCAACGCACGCATCTTGTCCGGGTGACGCCACTCCAGGCCGCGGAAGTAATCCTCGTATTCCATATCGCCGGTTCCCAGCAGGATGAACTGCACGTCGTTGTTGGCCAGGATACCGTCCATGGTCTCCCTCACCAGATCCAGCCCCTTCGGCGCAACCAGTCTGGTCACCATGGTGATCAGAGGGACGTCTCTTTCCGGAAGGCCTACCTCTCTCTGCAGCGCCGCCTTGCAGGCCGCCTTGCCCGCCGGATCCTCTGCGCTGTAGTTGGCCTCGATCATGGAATCCACAGAGGGGTCGTACACATCCATATCGATGCCGTTGATGATACCGCGAAGCTTGTAGCTGTTGCTTCTGATCACATCGTCAAGCCCAAAAGCGTTGGCAGGATACTTCAGCTCCTCCGCGTAGGACGGGCTCACGGTGGTGACCGCATTGGCCACTTCCACAGCCCCCTTCATCAGGTTCACATGATCCCCAAACGCCACCACGTGGCGCTCCTCAACAGGCAGGTCCAGAATGGTGTCGTATGCCTCTCCGCTCATGGCCCCCTGGTACTGGACGTTGTGGATGGTGAACACGGTCTTCACGAAATTCCGGCGGACCAGCGAGTTCTGGTACACCGGCACCAGCGCGCTCTGCCAGTCGTTGGCGTGGATGATCTGCGGATCAAACTCCATGAGCTCCAGCGCATCGAACACCGCCCTGGAGAAGAAGGCGAACCGCTCTCCATCGTCAAAGTACCCATACAGACCGCCCGGTCTCTTGAAATAGTACTCGTTATCCACAAAGTAATACTTGACGCCGTCCTGCTCCAGCAGGAACAGGCCCATGTACTGAGATCTCCACTTGACATTCACGTAGGTGTATCCCAGGTATTTCATGTTTCTGCGATATTCCTCACCGATCTGTCCGTAGAGCGGCATGATCACGCGGCAGTCTACACCCTTCCGGCACAAAGCCTTGGGCAGGGAGCTTGCCACCTCCCCCAGTCCGCCGCTGTTGGCAAAGGGGGTGACCTCCGGGGAGACGAACAGGACCTTCAGGGCCGGTTCCTTCTTCCTGGCTGGTTTCTTCTCTGCGGTCTTGGTGGTCGTTTTCTTGGTCGATGACTTCTTGGCCGTTGTCTTCTTGGCCGTTGTCTTCTTGTCCGTTGTTTTCTTGGCTGTTGTTTTCCTGGTCGTTGTCTTCTTGGCAGCAGGCTTGGCGGCTGCCTCTTCAGAAACCTCTGCCTTCGCGGTCTTCTTGGCCGTTGTCTTTCTGGCAGTGGTCTTCTTGGCTGTTGTCTTCCTGGCAGTGGTGGTCTTCCTGGCCGTTGTTTTCCTGCTGGCCGGTTTCTTCTCGGTCCTTTCTTCTGTGCTCACTGCCTCTGTCATTTTCTCTTTCTCCATTTCTATTCACTCTCCTATTCTTAAGGCCCGGCGAAATGACACGCCGTTTCGGCCATATTGTCTGACCTGAGCAGGCCTTCTGAAACCTGCTTTGAATCTTTATTATACTACATTCGGCGGAAATTGTACAATGTTTTGTTGCCGCGTGAAAGCGGTCGTTTTCCAATTCTGACTTTTCGGAATTCTTATTGATATTCAGCCATTTTTCCTGTATTATATATACAAAGAATACATATTAAGTATTGTAAGACGAAAGTGGTAACGAGAATGAGACAAGACAGCACTGCAGAACACCGGTATCTCTTCCATCAGGGTAAGGATTACCGGGCCTTTGAGTACTTCGGAGCACACAGGCGTGCTCCCACCGAGGGCGGGTATGTGTTCCGGGTCTGGGCACCGCGCGCCGTTTCCATTTCTGTGGCCGGGGATTTCAACGACTGGGATCCCGCGCGCCTTCCCATGCACCGTCTGGAGGAGGATGACAGCATCTGGGAGGCCATTGCCGATAACGCGCAGGAAGGACAGAAATACAAGTTCGTTGTAACTTCAGGGGACGGCCATGTGGTCTGGAAAGCAGACCCCTACGCCTTCTTCTCCGAGCAGGGAGACCCTGCCTCCGGCTGTATGCGCGCTTCCATACTGTACGACCTGGAGGCTCACTATATCTGGGATGACGCAGAATGGCTCCACCAGCGTGAGGCCCTTGATCCCCGCGAATCCCCCATGAACATCTACGAGGTCCATGTGGGTTCCTGGAAACGTCGTCCCGACGGAGGCTACTACTCCTATCGAGAGCTGGCGGACATCCTGATCCCCTATGTGAAGGACATGGGGTACACCCATATCGAGCTATTACCGGTGATGGAGCATCCCTACGATGGTTCCTGGGGCTATCAGATCACCGGCTACTACAGCCCCACCGCCAGGTATGGCAAGCCAGAGGATCTCTGCTACCTGGTGGATTCCGCCCACAAGGCAGGTTTGGGCGTGATCCTGGACTGGGTCCCCGCCCACTTCCCCAAGGACGACTACGGGCTGTCCATGTTCGATGGCCATCCTCTTTACGAGTACGATGACCCCAACAAGCGGGAACACAAGGGCTGGGGCACCTATGCCTTCGACTTTGGAAGACCGGAGGTGCTCAGTTTCCTGATATCCAACGCGTTCTTCTACTGCCAGCAGTACCATACGGATGGCCTGCGGGTGGACGCCGTAGCGGCCATGCTCTACCTGAACTACGACAGACCAGATGGAGAATGGACCCCCAACGAGGACGGCGGCGTGGAAAACAAGGAAGCCATCGCCTTCCTGCAACAGGCGAACCAGGACGTGCTCCACAACTTTCCGGGAGTGGTCATGGTGGCGGAGGAATCCACCGCCTGGCCGGGAGTCACCTCGACCCCTTCCCTGAACGGCCTCGGCTTCAGTTTCAAGTGGAACATGGGGTGGATGAACGATGTGTTGGAGTACTTTCGGACGGACATGTTGTTCCGGCGAGGTGTCCACCACAAGCTCACTTTCGCCATGACCTATGCCTACAGTGAGAACTTCATCCTGCCCATCTCCCATGACGAGGTGGTCCACGGCAAGTGCTCCCTGCTGAGCAAGATGCCCGGCGAATACGAGGATAAGTTCCGGGGTGTACGGGCCTTCCTGACCTTCATGATGACCCACCCGGGGAAGAAGCTTGGATTCATGGGCTATGAGTTCGGGCAGTTCAACGAGTGGAACGAGAACCAGGAGATCGACTGGATGTTGCTGGAGTACGACCAGCACCGGGATCTGATGGACTTTGTGCGAAAGCTGAATCACTACTACCGGAAGACGCCGGCCCTGTGGCGCAGCGACGACGACTATTTCGGGTTCCACTGGATCGACCCGGACAACGCAGATGACAACACCTACTTCTACTACCGTTCCGACACCCGGATGCCGGTGCCGGTGGATGACGCGGAGGAGGTCGACACGTCCGATCTGCAGGACATCGCCCTGACCGCACTGAACCTGTCCGGCAAGGACTACGAGAACTACGATATCGGGGTGCCGAACGCATCCTACTACATATGCACGATCGATACAGAAAGTAACGGAAGGAACGACGAACACGCACGGCAAGGCAAGATCTACAAAGTCCAGCCAGGCAGCTGCAACGGATTTGATCAACACATCACCGTCCCACTTCCCAAGCTCTCTGGGATGATACTTGAGAGGAGGTAACCAACCATGAGTACCAAGAAAAAATGCGTCGCGATGCTGCTTGCTGGCGGACAGGGAAGCCGCCTGGCCCCACTGACGAGCCACATCGCAAAACCCGCGGTCCCCTTTGGCGCCCGCTACCGGATCATTGATTTCGCTATCTCCAACAGCGTCAACTCCGGCATCGACACCGTCGGTGTACTGACCCAGTACCAGCCGCTGGAGCTGAACGACTATCTGGAGACCGGACGGCCCTGGGGACTGAACATCAACTTCGGCGGCCTCCACACGCTGCCGCCGTACCAGGCCGAGAAGGGCGCGGACTGGTTCAAGGGAACCGCCAACGCCATCTACCAGAACCTGAAATTCATCAAGCGCTATGATCCGGATTACATCCTCATCCTTTCCGGTGACCACATCTACAAGATGGACTACTCCCTGATGATCAACGATCACATCAAGAACGGAGCGGACTGCACACTGGCCGTCATCGACGTGCCTATGGAAGAGGCCTCCCGGTTCGGCATCATGGCCACCGACGAGACGGGCCGCGTCACGGAATTCCAGGAGAAACCGGAACATCCCAAGAGCACGCTTGCCTCTATGGGCGTCTACGTCTTCAGCACGGATGCGCTGGTGAAGTATCTGGAGGAGGACGAGGCGGACCCGAACTCCGACAACGATTTTGGAAAGAACATCATCCCCGCCATGTTGCGGGATGGACGGAAGATCTACACCTACCTCTTCGGCGGCTACTGGAGAGACGTAGGTACCCTGGACTCTTTCTGGGCAGCCAACATGGATGCCCTGGGCGATGTGCCTGAACTCTGGCTCAACGACCCCGGCTGGAAGATCTACTACAGCCACTCCTACAACCAGCCTCAGTATGTGGGAGAACACGCGGACATTCACATGTGCATCTGCGGCGATGGCAACGAGATCGACGGCAGAATGGAACACTCCGTCATCTTCAACAACATCATCGTAGAGGAAGGCGCGGAGATCAAGGACAGCATCATTATGAGTGACTGCGTGATCCGCAAGGGCGCCAAGGTGGAATACGCCATCATCGACAGCGATGTGGAGATCCAGGCAGGCGCCGTGATAGGCGGCAGCAAAGACAATGGCCCCTTGACCGTTGTTGGAAAAGGCGTCACCATCCACGAGGGAGCCCGGGTGAACCAGGGCGAAATCGTCACAGAAGATCGTTAAGAGAGAAGGAGGCGAGAATAATGAATGATAATATCGCAGGATTGATCTTTGCCGATTCCTATGGACTGGAAGTCGAGGGGATCACAGATACCAGATCCCATGCCGCCGTTCCGTTCGGAGCCAGATACAGAGTCATCGACTTTACCCTTTCCAACATGATGAATGCAGGCGTCAAGGACATCGGGATCATCACCACCCAGAACTACTACAGCCTGATGAGACACGTGGGCGAGGGTGGCCCGTGGGACTATAACCGCAAGAACTACAAGCTGATGTTCCTGCCCCCCTTCTGCTCAGAGCACGTAGGCTCCGTCTACGACAACCGACTGGAAGCCATGCAGTGCAATCTGGTGTACCTGGAGCAGCTTCAGAGCGACTATGTGCTGATCAGCGGTTCCGACTATGTGGCCAACATCGACTTCCGTAAGATGCTGGACTACCACATCGAGAGCAAGGCAGACATCACAGGGCTTTGTACCCGGAAGATCCTGAACACCACCGCCGGCGAGGAGATGACCTCCTACAAAGTCGACGAGGACAACAACATCCTACAGGTGGTCATCTCTCCGGAGATCGAGAACGGTGATTACTGGGCCCCCAACGTTTACATCATGTCCAGAATGTACCTGATCGACATGCTGGAGAAAACCCTCAAGCAGCACATGCACAGTTTCCGCCGGGACGTGATCAAGGCCGCCATCGACAAAGGCCTGAAAGTCAAGGCATACGAGACCGAGGAGACGCTGCTGTACCTGGATGACATCCCGGGGTACCTGCAGAGCAGCCTGAAACTTCTGGAACGCGATACCAGAAAAGCTCTCTTCCAAAGAGAGAACGCGCCCATCATCACCCACGTAAAGGACAGCGCCCCCACCCGCTACAGCGGACAGGCCACTGCCAACAATTCCCTGATTGCTGACGGTGTAGTCATCGAGGGTACCGTCCGCAATTCCATCATCTTTCGCGGCGTTCGCATCAAGAAAGGTGCCGTCGTGGAGAACAGCGTGGTGATGCAGGACGCCATTGTAGGAGAGAACGCGAAGCTGAACTACTGCGTTTTGGACAAGAACTGCGTGATCAATGACGGTCGGAACCTCTCCGGCTATCTTACGCATCCATTCTATGTAAAACGCAAATCCGTGATCTAGATCCAGGAGAGCATTTTGAAAGAAGCAATCATCGTATTCGATTCTACCGAAGAAAGATTCAAGAAACCATATGGCGCGGTGCAGTCCGGACAGGTACTGCACCTGCGTGTTTACGCACACGATCTCGCCGGAATCCAGAGCATGCGGACGGTGATCCTCTACGATCGCCACCAGATCCCCGCCATCTATGAGATGACAAGGGTCCCCTGCTCGCATGGAAAATACACTCCCTACGAGATCACCTTCCCTGTGTACGACACAGGACTTTACTGGTACTTTTTTGAGATCACCACAGAGGAGGGCACCCAGCGAATCCACAGGGATGCGGAGGGTAATCCCACCCTGGACGAGACCGCGCAGGGGCAGTGGCAACTAACGGTCTACCACCGGGAATACGACATGCCTGTCTGGTTGTACGGCGGTGTGTTCTATCACGTGTTCGTGGACCGGTTCTGCGCGGTGGGCGAGCAGGTCCACCTCCCGGACAAAGTCTGCCGTGGCGACTGGGGCGGCACGCCCGCCTGGCAGCCGGTAGAAGGCCGGGTCCTGAACAACGATTTCTTTGGTGGTAACCTGCAGGGGATCACCAGCAAGCTTCCCTACCTGGAAGAACTAGGTGTGACCTGCCTGTACCTGAGCCCGATCTTTGAGGCCTACTCCAACCACAAGTACGACACCGGGGACTACATGAGCATTGACCCCATGTTCGGGACGGAGGCGGACTTCCGAAAGCTTTGTGCTGAAGCGGCCGCGCGCGGCATCCGGGTCATCTGCGACGGTGTGTTCGCCCACACCGGCTCGGATTCCATCTATTTCAACAAAAACGGACACTACGACACCAAGGGCGCCTGGGGCAATCCAGACTCCCCTTACCGGGACTGGTACGAGTGGACAGGGGACCTCACCTACAAGAGCTGGTGGGGGATCGATACCCTGCCCCGGATCAACACGTCGAGTCCCAGCTACACCGAGTACATCACCGGGGAGAACGGCGTCATCCGGAAATGGCTGCGGGCCGGCGCCTCCGGCTGGCGGCTGGATGTGGTGGATGAATATCCCGTGGCCTTCCTGGAGAAGATCGCCGCGGCAGCCAAGGCGGAGAAGTCCGATTCCCTGGTGCTGGGCGAGGTCTGGGAGGACGCGTCCAACAAGGTCGCCTATGAGGAACGGAAGAACTACCTGGAGGGCAACAAGCTGGACTCCGTCATGAACTACCTTTTCATGAACGGGATCATAGGCTTTGTGCAGACCGGCCAGGCGCAGATCCTCAGCGACGTGGTGCAGCAGGTGATCGAGAACTATCCACCCGAGGTGTACCACTGCCTGATGAACATCCTGGGCACCCACGACACGCCCCGGATTATCACCCAGTTGGCGGGACGCCAGTATCCGGCAGGGACCCCCCGGGAACTGGAGGCCGCTGACAAGCTCAGCCCGGAGGAATGGACACACGGGATCGCGCTGCTGAAGTGCGCTGTAGCCATTCAGATGACCCTGCCCGGCGTGCCTTGCGTGTACTATGGCGATGAGGCTGGCATGGAAGGCCACCACGATCCCTTCAACCGCCGGTGCTACCCCTGGGGCGAGGAAAAGAAAGAAATCCAGGACTGGTACAGGGAGATCATCGCCATCCGCCGCAGCCACGGCGCCTATGTCACGGGCCGGTTCCGCACCGCTGCCTGCAGGAACGGCCTGTATGCGTTCGAACGGTACGACACGCTGACGGAGAATGGCAATACGTTCGAGCAGCGGCTGATCACGGCGGTCAACTGCGGAGAGACGGCGGAAGACCTGAAGTTGTTCGGCACCTGGCGAGATCTTCTGTCCGGACATCAGACCCGAGGAAATCTCATCGTCTTCCCCGGCGAGATTATGATTTTGGAAAAGATAACAGATAACGATAGTGAGGAGATAGAAATGGACTACATGATCGATTATGAGAAATGGCTGAACAGCCCTGTCGTGGACGGCGCCACCAAAGCCGAGCTGCAGACGATCGCGGAAGACAAGGAAGAGATCCGTCTGCGCTTCTCCGGCATGCTGAACTTTGGCACGGCGGGCCTGCGGGGGATCATGCGGGCCGGACTGAACGGGATGAACGTGTACACCGTTCGCTACGCCACCCAGGGCCTGGCTGACCTGATCAATGGCTGCGGCGAAGAGATCGGCGGCGGTGTTACCATCGCCTACGACTCCCGGAACAACAGTCCCCTGTTCGCCCAGGAAGCCGCCTGCGTGCTGGCCGCGAACGGCATCCACGTCAACCTGTTCGATGCGTTGCGCCCCACGCCGGAGCTGTCGTTCGCACTGCGGGAGACTGGCTCCATCGCCGGCATCAACATCACCGCCAGCCACAACACCAAGGAATACAACGGCTACAAAGTCTACTGGTCGGACGGCGCGCAGCTTCCACCGGAGCACGCGGACCAGGTCTCCGCATCCATGGCAGAGAACGACATATTCGAGGATGTGAAGCGCATGGACTTCCAGGAAGCCAAGGACGCGGGCCTGATCACCATGATCGGCGCGGAGATCGATGAGAAATACCTGGGCCACGTGCTGGAGCAGTCCGTGGGCAAGACCTACGTAGAAAAGGCCGCGGACGACTTCCACATCATCTACACCCCCTTCCACGGCACAGGCTACAAGCTGGTCCCCGAGGTGCTGAAACGTCTCGGCATGAAGCACGTAGCCACCGTAGAGGAGCAGATGATCATCGACGGAAACTTCCCCACCGTGAAATCGCCTAACCCGGAGAACGTGGAAGGGTTCGCCATTGCTATCGAGATGGCAAAAGCCCAGGGCGTGGATCTGATCATCGGAACGGATCCGGACGGCGATCGTGCCGGCATCGTGGTCAGAAACGGAGATACCTACGAGACCCTCACCGGCAACCAGATCGGCGTACTCCTGCTGGACTACCTGATCACCGCCCGCCGGGAGACCGGCACCCTGGCCGCAAACAGCGCAGCTGTCAAGAGCATCGTCTCCACCACCATGGCCAACGCCATCTGCGCAGCCAACGATATCACTATCTTTGAGACCCTCACCGGCTTCAAGTTCATCGGTGAGAAGATCAAGGAATTCGAAGCCAGCGGTGACTACACCTATCTGTTCGGTTTTGAAGAAAGCAACGGCTATCTTGCCGGCACCTACGCCAGAGACAAAGACGCCGTGGTAGCTTCCATGCTGATCGCCGAGATGGGCTGTATGTACCACCTGAAGGGCATGAACCTCTATGAGGCCATGCAGGCCCTGTACCAGAAGTACGGCCACTACAAGGAAGGCGTCAAGTCCGTGGTCTTCGACGGCGTGGACGGCGCCGAAAAGATGCGCGGCATGATGGATGACCTGCGGAACAACACCCCGGTCGAAATCGGCCTGCCGGTGGTCCGCGTCCGGGATTACCAGACCGGCGACATCACCACTCTTGCCGACGGCAGCGTAACATCCACAGGCCTTCCCGCCAGCAACGTTCTGTTCTATGACCTGGCCGAAGGCTGCTCTGCCATCGTCCGACCCTCCGGCACCGAGCCAAAGATCAAGCTCTACGTGATGGCCAAGGGCAAAGACGCCGCAGAAGTTACCGCCCGATTCGACCAGATCAACAAAGCAGGCACAGCGCTCCTGCAGCGAGTCTGATGATGACGACACAAGCAAACAGGCAGCGGACTTGGCTCCGCTGCCTGCTTTTTGGACTTTCACTGGCCCTGTTCATTATCTCTCTTGCGGTGACCACCACCTTGCTGTTCACCCCGCTGTATCAAGCGGAGATCGGCTGGTCCGGTCTATCCGCTGCCTGTGGCCTGACCCCGGCGCAACTGATGGACAACTACCGCACTCTCATTGATTACAACACCCTGTGGGGCTCCCGGGAACTGACCTTCCCGGATCTTGTCATGTCTCGCTCCGGCGCTGCCCACTTCGCCGAGGTTCGGCGGATCTTTCTGGCTTTCCAGGTCGGCATTCCCGTGTTCGGACTGCTGACTGTTGCGGGACTGTGGCTGGCCCGTCAGGAGATACGGGGAGTGCGCCCCTGCAATGCGGGAGGCGCCACGACTCAGGGGAATGGCGGCGTGGAAGCGAAAGGCGCCCTCCTCTCTTTGAATGCGGCCACAGACCCCTACCGCTTCCTACTGACCGGCGGCGTAATCGCCATCGCCCTGCCCGCAGGGCTGGGCGGGCTTTGTGCACTGGCGTGGGACCGCGTTTTCGTCACCTTCCACCAGTTGTTCTTCGATAACGACTACTGGATCTTTGACGAGCACACCGACCCTGTCATCCGCGCCCTGCCGGACCAGTTCTTCCTCCACGAATCCATCCTGGTTTTCGCCCTGGTGGTGCTGGGCGGGGTGGTATCGGTGCTGGCGTACCGGATGCTGCGCAGGTGGTGACACTCCATTCATGTCTGTCCGTATATCGATAGAGTCCACACTCCCAACAGCGCGATCCGTCGCCGCCTATCTGCTATTTCGCAAACAAAGCCTTTATCCCAGACGTTACATCATCAGATGAAACCCAGTCAAGTGATTGGTTCCATGCAGATCGCCCTTACCCCCGTTTTGCATGGAACTCCGGACGTGGAAAATTCCATGCAGATCAGCCATTCCCCGTTTTGCATGGAACTCCGGACGCGGAAAGTTCCATGCAGATCAGCCATTCCCCGTTTTGCATGGAACTCCGGACGCGGAAAATTCCATGCAGATCGCCCATTCCCCGTTTTGCATGGAACTCCGGACGCAAAAAGTTCCATGCAGATCGCCCATTCCCCCGTTTTGCATGGAACTCCGGACGCAAAAAGTTCCATGCAGATCGCCCATATCCCGATTTGCATGGAACTCCGGACGTGGAAAATTCCATGCAGATCGCCCATATCCCGTTTTGCATGGAACTCCGGACGCAAAAAGTTCCATGCAGATCGCCCATTCCCCGTTTTGCATGGAACTCCGGACGCAAAAAGTTCCATGCAGATCGCCCATTCCCCGTTTTGCATGGAACTCCAGACACAAAAAGTTCCATGCAGTTCACCCTTACCCCCGTTTTGCATGGAACTCCGGACGCAAAAAGTTCCATGTAAATGTCAATTTAATTTTGTACAAAAAGTGGAAAATAATTTTGTACAATTTTCAGCTTTTTTCAGGCTGGCTATCAAGGAATGCGCGCTTGTCCTTCAGCCTGTAAGACGGCCCTTTGATGGATATAACGGATGAGTGGTGAAGCAGCCTGTCGAGCACCGCGTTGGCCAGTGTTGCTGATCCAAATACCTCAGTCCACTTTGAGAATGCCATATTTGTGGTGACGATCGTGCTGTTCCTTTCGTATCTTCTCGCAATGAGCTGGAAGAAAAGGTTGGACGCATCATTATCGATCGGCATATATCCAAGTTCGTCTATGATGAGCACCCTGTAACCGGCATAGAACTTCAAGCGTTGTTCGAGCCGGTTTTCATTTAGCGCTTTCTTGAGCTGCAGGATCAGATTCTCGAATGTGATGAAGTACGTTGAATATCGCGCCTTTGCACATTCGATGCCTACTGATGTAGCAAGGTGTGTCTTACCAACTCCGCTAGAGCCCACAAACACGATGTTCTCCATCCGCTCCACAAACCCCAGATTGGCAAACTCCTGTATCTCGGCCTTATTCAGTCCCGGCTGGAAAGTGAAGTCGAAGTCGTCCAGAGTTTTGAGGAATGGGAAGTTCGCCTTGTGTATATTTGCGTGGTTGAGCCTCTCTTTCTTGTAACTGCACTCTATGGAGACGAGTTCTTCAAGCGCCTGAGTGAAACTCATATCTCCCTGATTCACCATTTCAGTATATGTTCCCAGGTTCTCCTGAATTTTGGGTAGATTCAATTCTTCGAGCCCGTTAACCAGTTTTGCGTAGCTTGCCATGTTTCCTCCTGTCTACAGGAAACTGTCAAACTGCCTCAGATTCTGTTCGGCAAATGATTCCAGATCGTCGCTCCTGACCAAAGGCCGCAAAAGCTCCAGATAATGTGTCCGGTCATAGTTGATCCGCTTGTCTGAGATTTTGTGCTGTGCGATGCATCTGTTCTCGAAATAGATCTTCAGATCATCACCGAAAGCTTTGAGATGCACAGTCTTGCCAATGTATTCAGGCGGCACGGAATATCTGCTCTTCCTGAATACGATGAGCGAATCCTTCTGCACCTTGGTTCTTCTGTCGTACTCTCGGTATGAGTCGATCACATATGGCGATGGCAGCGGCTGCAGCATGTCCTTTTCCTTCTGGAACAGGAGATATGGCGGCATATTCGTTGCCTGACACACTTCGGTATTTACCCGATCATTTATGCTAAGCATTATCCGGGTCAGGTCATCTTCGGTCTCAAATTCACCTTCGTAGACCCGAAGCCATTCCATGAACTTGTTTATGGTCTCGACCTTTCCCTTGGTATAGCTGTGCCTCGGCTTTGCAAGTTTGATCTTGAATCCAAAGTCTTTCGCAAACTGCTTCGCTTTAGCGTTGATCCTTCGTCCGTCTTCAGTGATGTCGACGATCGTTCTCATATTGTCGAATAAGATCTCCCTCGGAACCCCGCCTGTTGCCATGAAGCATTGTATGAGGCTGTCGAACACTTCCTGTTGAGTTCTTGTTCTCTTGTAAACGAAACGGCAGTATCTAGAATAGCCGAGCTTGTAGTCAAATACCTGTATTGTGAATACTTCACCCAGGCAATTTGTTATTTGAAGATCTTCTTTCCAGTCCACCTGTGCCTGTAGGCCGGGGGCTGTTTCATAGCGTGGATGACCGCGTACTTTCTTCTTGGGTGTTATCCCGCGGCTTACCACATATTTACGGAAGTTTGAATATGTGCCTATCGATTCACCATACTTGCAATACAGAAACTCATACACTGCTTTTATTGTTGCTCCGCGTATCGCCATCTTCTGGCGAATGACAGCTTCGTACGGATCAAGTTTGCTTGGCTTATCTCTTGTCGCAGGTTTCCCGGCATAGCCGTCATAATACCTTTTTACCGTCCTGCGATCGATCCCATATTCTCTTCCGAGCTTTGAGAAATTCGGTTTCTCTCCGCTCAATTTCAATATCTCCAGTTGAGTCAGCAGTCTGTTATCCATGAATCTACCCTCCATGGATTCAGACTACCATCTCAGCTAAAACTGTACATTTTTATTTTCCCTTTTTTGTACATTTTTATTTTCCCATTTACATTCCATGCAGATCAGCCATTCCCCGTTTTGCATGGAACTCCGGATGTGGAAAATTCCATGCAGATCGCCCATTTCCCGTTTTGCATGGAACTCCGGACGCAAAAAGTTCCATGCAGTTCGCCCTTACCCCCGTTTTGCATGGAACTCCGGACGCAAAAAGTTCCATGCAGATCGGCCATTCCCCCGTTTTGCATGGAACTCCGGACGCAAAAAATTCCATGCAGATCGCCCATATCCCGTTTTGCATGGAACTCCGGACGCGGAAAGTTCCATGCAGATCGGCCATTCCCCCGTTTTGCATGGAACTCCGGACGCAAAAAGTTCCATGCAGATCGCCCATTCCCCGTTTTGCATGGAACTCCGGACGCAAAAAGTTCCATGCAGATCGCCCATATCCCGATTTGCATGGAACTCCGGACGCAAAAAGTTCCATGCAGATCGCCCATCCCCCGTTTTGCATGGAACTCCACTATATCTATTCAACAATCACCCTATCACCAGCCCGCCGCCCCTGATATCACCCTTACTGAGCATGACAGCGGGCACACAGGCGGGTGCACTGATTGGCGCTGGATCCGCGCAACATCCTCGGATCCGCGCAACATCCTCGATCCGCGCAACATCCTCGATCCGCACAACGACCTCGATCCTCGCAACTACCTCTTTCCTCCGCGTCCGTTCCGCACCGTCACATCACGCACATGTTGCGCCAGTTCCTCGGTACAACTGCCCGGCGTCAGCCGCCAACCCCAGTTTCCTTCCGATGTACCCGGGATGTTGATCCGGTGCTCTGACCCAAGCCGCAGATAATCCTGAACAGGGATCACGCAGACAGCTGCCTTGCTCTGCTGGGCCGCCTCCACCAGATGCTCGCAGGCCGCCCCTGCGCCAAACACCGGCGCGTGCTCACTGTTACGTACACCGTGGTGCGTGCGAATATAGAGAGAGACCATCTTCTGCGTCTCTTCAGGAAGGCCCGCGTACCATCCCGCAGTGGTGTCATTGTCATGGGTGCCGGTATAGACCACCGCATTCTCCGAATAATTGACCGGCAGGTGTACATTCTGCGGATCCCCATCGAACGCGAACTGGAGCACCTTCATCTCCGGGAGCCCAGAGGCCTTCACCATTTCGATCACATCCGGCGTCAGGATCCCCAGATCCTCCGCGATCAGAGAACAATCCCCCAGCGACGCACGCACGGCATCAAACAGCCGCATCCCCGGCCCCGGCATCCACTCGCCGTTTTCCGCCGTGGCCTTCTCCGCTGCCGCGTCCTCCGCCGGGATAGCGAAATAGGAGGAGAACCCGCGCATGTGATCCAGACGCACCACATCATACACGCGCAGGTTGTGACGGATGCGATCGATCCACCAACGGTAGCCATGCCTCTTCAACACATCCCAATCATAGAGCGGGTTTCCCCACACCTGTCCATCCGGACAAAACGCATCCGGCGGTGCCCCCGCCACCTTCTTCGGCAGGCCATCGCCCCCCAGCTGGAACAGTTCCGGATGCGCCCAGCAGTCCGCACTCTCCAGCGCCGCGTAGATCGGCAGATCCCCGATGATCCGCACACCCTTCAGGTTGGCGTAGCGCTTCAGCTTGGCCCACTGGCGATAAAACTCATACTGGGTCCACTTCCAGAACCCGATCTCTCCCGCCAGTTCCTGTCTGTATTCCTTCATCTTCCAGCGGATCTTGAACCTCGCAGCGGTGGGCCACTGATCCCAGTGCGCCGTCCCGAACTTCCTGCACAAAGCCTCGAACACCGCGTAATCATCCAGCCAGCTCTGGTTACGCCGGCAAAACTCCCCGAACATGTCCCCCGGAACGAACCTGGAGTACGCCTGCCGCAGCAGTTTCTCCCGGGCCACCTTCAGTGCCTCGTAGTTCACTCTGGCTGACTCATCCGGCACCTGCGCCTCAACCAGTTCCTCCCTGGTGATCAGCCCTCGTCGCAGCAGCGTCATAGGATCGATATACAAAGCCTCCCCGGCAAAACAGGAGTGTGGCTGGTAAGGAGAATACCCATCACCGACAGGGCCCATCGGCAGCAGCTGCCAATAGCGCTGCCCCGCCTCCGCCAACCAGTCCACAAACTCATAGGCTTCCTGAGAAAAACCACCGATCCCGTACGCTGACGGCAGCGAAAAAATCGGCAGCAATATTCCCGCTTCTCGCAGGGTTTTATCTATGCTCATCAAAACACCTCCCTGTGTATTTGCGTTTTCCTCTTCCATTATACACAAAAAAAGGGTAGAATAGTTATGATTCTCGAAAAAGAATGACAACGGGAAAGGAGATTATAATGGCAGTAAATACCAATGCAAAGCTTCAGAACGCGCTCATATATTCGATCTACGTCAGAAACCACACAGAGGAAGGCACCTTCCTGTCCATCATCCCGGACCTTGACCGCATCAAGGCCCTGGGTACGGACATCATCTGGTTCCTGCCCATCCACCCCATCGGCATCGAGGGCAAGAAAGGCTCTCTGGGATGTCCCTACGCCAACCGGGACTACCGCACCGTCAATCCAGAGTACGGCAGCCTGGAAGACTTTGTGATGCTGGTGAACGAGATCCACGCTCGAGGCATGCTTTGTATGATCGACGTGGTCTACAACCACACCTCTCCGGATTCCACCTTGCGCCGGAACCACCCGGACTGGTTCTATCTGGACGCAGAGGGAAACTTCGGCAACAAAATCGGGGACTGGGATGACGTCATCGATCTGGACTATGACAAGCTGGGGCTGTGGACCTACCAGATCGAAACCCTGACCATGTGGGCCAAGCTGGTGGATGGATTCCGTTGCGACGTGGCCTCCATGATCCCCATGGATTTCTGGCGCAAAGCACGGGCCGCCGTGGAACGCGTCCATCCCAACTTCATCTGGTTGGCGGAGACCGTGCACTCTCCTCTGGCCGCTGAGGCAAGGGCGCTGGGCTACGTCAGCAACACCGACTACGAGATGTACGACGCCTTCGACATGGAATACGATTACGACATCCGTCTGGATTTCGATGCCTACCGGGATGGCAAGACACCTTTGTCCACCTACCTGAACATGCTGAACTATCAGGAGGCACAGATGCCGCCGGGCTACAACAAGATGCGCTGCCTGGAGAACCACGACCAGCCCCGCATCGCCAGCATCATCCGCAACCGCGAGGCCCTGGAGAACTACACCGCCTTTCTCTTCTTCCTGAAAGGCACCACCCTGATCTACGCCGGGCAGGAGGCGGCGGACCGCAATCAGCCCAGCCTCTTCGACGTGGATCCGGTGAACTGGGATAACGGCTGCGACCTCTCCCCGCTGATGACCCGCCTGGCCACCGTACACAAGTACATCCTGGATCCGGACGACAGTTTCCGTGCCGAATCCAAGGACGACCATGACATCGCCATCTGCCACCGGGAGAACCGCCGCGCCTACAAGCTGGGCATCTTCAGCCTGAAGGGCGAGTCCACCCTCCTGAAGGTAGACCTCCCCGACGGCACCTACCGAAACGAGATCAACGGCCAGCCCGTGATGGTGGTCAACCACGTCATCGCCCTCACCGGCGAGCCCGTGATCATCCGCGTAGAGAAGTAACCATACCAAGACAGCAGAAAACCGGGGCACCTGCCCCGGTTTTAGCCTGTAGACAAAGCCTTATTCAACTGGCAGCGGTCCGCTCGGGGAAGTCGGTAGATAGAGACTTAACTTACGCCGCCTACATCTTCCACACGACTATAATTCCACATATCAGCTTTGAACTCCAAAAATGTCGAAATAATCATTCCACACATCACCTTACGAATGTCCTAACCTCCCTCGTAAGCAAGGATCCTTTCTCTGGCTACTTTGTCTCGCCCATTACAGAACGACCCCATCCTTGAAGATCGAGATCTCCCGGTAGCCGTTGTTCTCGATGATGTTCTCCAGCGTGCATATGTAATCATCCACGATCCATCCCCCCTTTTCGCCGCCTCATCAGCCGCATCACCACCACACCGCACAGCACACCCGCCGCGTCGATGCACACGTCTCGCAGCTCGCCGCTCCGGCCCGGCACGAACAACTGGTGAAACTCATCCGTCATGGCGTACAGCGTGCCCAGCGCCCAGGCGAGCCCAGCGTCCAGCCCCGGCTTGCGGCGAAGGTTCTCGCGACAGTCCCAGACGTTCACCAGCAGGCACATCCCCAGGACGAGGTACTCCGCGAAGTGCGCCCCTTTTCGCACCACAAAGCCTACCTGCCCTGGCTCCGCGTCCAGCAGCCCGGAGAGCACCCTGACGATCAGGTTGCTCTCTGCCCCCGACACGTGCCCCGGCAGGGCCGACTGCAGGAAGATAAACGCCATCATCAAGATGGTGAGAAGGATATGAAATTGCGGACGTGAGAAAATGTGTTTCATGGTTGTGTAGACCTCAATTTACTTCCAATACAAATCAAGTATACACGGTCTCCACTAACGCCGAACAAACGCTGCGCTTCTGCCACAAAAACCAGTACAACTGGTTCCTTCACGGCGACAAAGCCGCATCATGCCGAGTCGCGGATAGCCGCGATCAACCGCTTACAAACGCTCCTTTCCATAATCAAAGGCTCTCCCATCCGGGAGAGCCTCCTCTCTGTCGTTACGAATTATGCTATTTCAGGCGATCCGGGTGTTGGCCCGGCGGATACTCGGCGGCCACCTTCAGGACTGTCCCCGACAGGAACAGGAGCCCCATCAGGTTAGGCAGCACCATCAGCCCGTTGAAGCAATCGGCCATATCCCAGATCAACTGGACGTCTGCGAGAGAACCAAGCGCCACGCAGACGCAGACCAGCGCCGCATAGACCTTGGTCGCATTCTCACCAAAGATGAAGATGACATTGGCCTCTCCAAAGAAATACCAGCCCACGATCGTCGAAAATGCAAAGAAGAACATGCAGATAGCGATGAATACATGCCCGAAGACACCGTATAGCGACGAGAAGGCCTCCTGCGTCAGCGCGATCCCCTGCAGAGAACCGTCTGGAGTGATAGACTTGGTGATGATGATCACAAACGCCGTCAGGTTCAGGATGATAAACGTGTCGATGAATACACCCATCATGGCAACATAACCCTGCTCCGCCGGATGCTTGACCTTGGCTACCGCATGCGCGTGCGGGGTGGATCCCATACCCGCCTCGTTGGAAAACAGTCCGCGGGCGACACCTTTCTTCATGGCGATCTGAACAGTGGCGCCAGCCACGCCTCCACTGGCGGACTGCGGGGAGAACGCTCCTACCACGATCTCCTTGAAGACATATGGGATGTACTGGAAGTTCGCGATGATCACGATCAGCGCGCCAAGGATGTAGAACGCTGCCATGATCGGCACGACTGTCTCCGCGACCTTGGCAATTCGCTTGACGCCGCCCAGAAAGACGATCAGCGACAGGACAGCCATCAAAACTCCCAACACGATGGAAGGAATGCCGAAGGCATTGTGAAATGCGCTGGCAATGGAGTTGGACTGCACGGCCGTGCCCATGAACCCAAGCGCAAAGATCACAAAGATCGCAAACATAGTCGCCAGGACCTTCCCGAAGGTTCCACGAAACGCCCCCATGATATAGTAGACCGGGCCGCCGGTGACCCTTCCGTCCGGCAAGACCTTCTTGAACTTCTGGGCCATGGTGGCCTCAGCGAAGATCGTGGCCATACCGAAGAAAGCACTGACCCACATCCAGAAGATGGCTCCTGGTCCTCCGACCGCGATGGCCGTGGCGGCACCAGCCAGATTTCCCGTTCCGACCTGCGCTGCAATGGAAGTCGCCAACGCCTGGAAGGAAGACATTCCGTCATTTCCGGCCTCACCGCCGCGATGGAACAACCCTCCAAAGGTACGTCGGAAGCCTTCTCCAAATCCTCGGATCTGAATGAACTTCAGCCGGATCGTAAACCATACCCCGGTTCCTACGAGCACGAACAATAACAAATAGTCCCATAACAATCCATTCACAAACTGGACTGCACTCTCTAGTCCTGTCATTCTTATCCTCCTAAGCAGAACTTACCAATCCGTACAATCCTATTCTAACCTCTATATCATCCAAAGTCAATTACAGAATATTGATACAGATCAGAAATATTTGGTTTTTCTGAATCGTTCATCCAGAGCGCCATTCCCCTTTACGAAAGTTATTTCAAGTGATTCAATACATCCCCATATCTCTCCGCTTCACTCTTCTATACACCCGATTCATAACATACAGTCCCCGCATGAATACAGGATCCGTCGTCATCGCGCACATGCAGAAGAACTTTTGCTTCTTCTTGGCCCGATCATTGCATAACAACTCCCGCCTGTGTTCCGCGGCGAACCGCTGCATCTCCTTCAGCACAGGCTTGGCGCTTTTCTTTTCTTCTCTGGTGAATCTGGAATACCACAGCCACATATATCCGATTGCGTTCATACATGGCCCCACCGCCAGCGTCCCGTACTTTTCAGAGTATCGGCACAGATCCTTGTAGCACTTGCGATACGCCCACCAGTAGTCGCTCATATTCATCAAGTCGTAGGATCTGCATATGCTGCCAGCCCTGACCCTGTAGTGCACCAGTACCTCCGGGATGCACACGACCCGCTCCGCTTTCATCATCAGTCGATAGGTCGTGGCAATGTCTTCGTAATACCGTCCCTCGGGGTATCTGATGTCTGAGAACAAAGCCCTCCTGTACAGTTTATTCCATGCCACGTTACCGATGTACGGCTTTGTCAAAAAGGCCAGCATGATGTCATCCCCGGCGTGGAGAAGCAGATCCCTATACTCTTGAGAATCCTCCTTATGTCCGCGATAATCATAGCTATAGCGACAACATACGATATCGGAATCATATGACTCTGCAGTTTCAACCATTCGCTGGAGGAAGTCCTCCTCTATCCAGTCATCGCTATCCAGGAATGCGACGTAGTCACCAGTCGCTTTCTCCAGTCCGAGGTTCCGCGCAGCCGAGAGTCCACGATTCTCCGTATGGAACACCTGGATTCTGACATCCCTCTCCGCATATGCATCACAAAGCCTTCCGCCCCCATCTGTCGATCCATCGTCTATAACGATAATCTCAACGTCCTTGAATGTTTGCGACAAAACGCTGTCCAGACAATGGTCAAGAAAAGCCAATACATTATATACCGGAATGATAAGTGATACTTTCGGTTTTTTCTCTCGGCAGTCATTCATAATATTAATTCCTGGTCATCCGCATTATTGTTTCAAGTTTTAACTGGTAGAACTTATTTGAATCACGTCTTTCTGTAATTAGCAGATTGTGCTTATCAATATCATTCAAACGCTTTTGCAGGGTCGGTCTGGAAATTCTCAAGTATTCCAACAGCTCTCTTGTTGGGATTCCAATCTCAGAAAACAATGATGCCTGCAATAAAATGTAATACAACTGGCTATATTTCTCGTCCTTGCCATATGGCAAAGATGGAAGTTGTTCATTTAATACTTCCAAACGGTGAGCTCTTTCGCTAAGCCCGCTTTTAAGATTCTCTGCCGATTCTTTTATAAACTCCAGGTATGTGAAGATAAAAGGCGTTATATCACCTTTGTTAATCTCTTCATTCACTATTTTAAAACTCTTATAATACCTATTGATATTTTCTTTGATCGTATATGACAAGCGATAACCCATGATTGGTTCAAGCGTATTTGCAAGATAATAGCTGCTTATAAATCTGTTTAATCTCCCGTTTCCATTATAGAATGGGTGAATATACCCAAATAAATAGTGAAATATTGATATCCGGAATAAAGGTTCAATACTCGAGTCGTTCAAGATACTAATAGCGTCATTCATGCTTGTTATAATCCTATCCTCCGGATTTATACCGTGGTGGATTACCTTCTGGGTTGAATCCACCACATCTACTGGATCCTTTCTGAAAAGCACTCCATCAGGTTTATCGTTAGGATTTTCTTCAATTATTTCCGAAAGGAACATCTCATCGTACAGAAAACGAACGTCTTTACTGTCATTGATAGGAATATAACTCTCGGTGATCAATGCAGTATACTTATTAACAAGCCCGAAGAATCTTTTATCACTTTTTCCGCCGAGATCCTCTAGAATTTCACCAATTTCTTTACGGGTACTATGGACACCCTCAATATTATTTGTAATTACGATCTCATCAATCAAACATTTATTTATATACTGTTTCAGTGCAATACCCGGAAGAGCATTTGTCAACTGGGAAATAGCTTTATCAAGTCTGGAAATCTCCAATACCTTCTTAACTAGTTCAGGTGTTTCCATAAAAAAAGCAGGGTTATCAGCAATCGTAAAATTCAAATGAACACATTCGCTCGAATCAATTCTGGCCTTATACAATGCCTCATATTCATCCTTATGGTCATAATATAGACTTTTAAGTAATTCGTATTCTTTGCTTTTCAAAATAACACCTCCTTTTTTCTATATACACAACATTATAGAAGGATATATTTTAAATTTCAAGTATTTTTTAAATCACTATCTCCATTTTTTGTATTCATTCCAAATAAATACGCATAATTTTAAATTCTATCGTTATTCCTCCACAAATTGAGGATTGTCAATCCCGCTCATTGTCAAGATCATGGAAACCAAGAAAGCCGTGAAGGTCAAATAGACAACAGAAGATGCGAAGAAAAACAGACCTCCGAGGAGTTTTCGGGGGTCTGTTTTGTCAGTTCGGTTTACATCCTGTCCCTCGCAGTCACTTCCTCCAGGGACTTCTTCTCTGACCGCTGTCCCGGTTCTGCGGGATACCCCAGCGGTGCTACAGCGATAACCACATAATCCTCAGGGATATTCAGAAGCGCCCTCACCTTATCCGGCTCGAACCATCCCAGCCAGCAGAACTGCATCCCCAGGGAAACTGCCTCCAGCGTCATATATGACATGGCGATAGCGCCATCCATGCTTCTTGCGCTCTGACCGCAGATCATGGTCCTGTCTCCGGATGCACACTCAACCAGCACTGCCGGCGCCGTGGCGATCCATTTCTGATTCTTGCAGGCTCCCACCAGCTGCTGGATTAGTTCCTCATCCGTTACTATGATGTGTTTGTTCAGCTGTTGATTACTAGCCGTCGGTGCAAGTCTGCCCGCCTCCAGGATCCGCTGAATCGATTCCTCGTCCAGTTTCTTCGGTGCATACTTCCGTACACTATACCTTGCCTTGATAGCTTCCATTACTTCCATCTAATCGTCTCCTTTCTTGTCTCTCCGCCTCTCGGCAATAATACTCATAACTACCACGCCGCACAGCACCCCCGCGGCATCGATGCAGACATCCAGCACCTCGCCGCTTCGGCCCGGCACCAGGGTCTGATGGAACTCATCCGTCACGGCATAAATAGTCCCAACGGCCCAGGCAATCCCGCAGTCTGCGATCACGCTCCTGCGCCGTCCCCGGGTCCTCTGACCTTCCCTGCTCTTCCGCAGGTCCAGGACATTCACCATCAAACAAAGCCCAAGCACCAGGTATTCTGCAAAATGTGCCAGTTTCCTCACCAACCGGTCGATAGTAAACAGATCTCCATCCGTAAGTTGCACGATGGGCTGGACACTGCTGTTGCTGACTTCCGCAGACAGGTCTCCCGGCAAAGCCGACTGGATGAAAATCAGGGCCATGACCAGGATGGTTAAGAGGATATGGAATTGTGGGCGGTGGATAATTGTTTTTCTCATATGACTATTATTCCTTAGAACTTTTTTACCTCTAGCCTATCCGTTTTTAGTGTACGCAAATATGTCTCTTACTTTCGATCATCGTATTCGAAGTTTACACACCCACAATACGGACATTTAATATATCCATCCGGATTGTTTCCATTCTCCCATGGAGCTGTATATTCACCTCCACTTAATGACTGTCCACAGTTCATACACGTCTTACTACTCTTACTATTATTGATTTTCCTTCAGACTCATGTCCTACATATCTGACCGGAACAGAGTAGGTGTTCGTTTTGAAACGTACTGTAGAAAATGCATTCACACGCGAAGAGACGCATTTCGCAGTTTCAAATACATATTGCGGCAGGTCATGCAGAAGGACCTGTTCTTCCCGGAACAGTTCGCCTACAGAGGCATGTCTGCCACGAATGGTGTGATCTTCGTATCGAAGACACCGTTCCAGAAGCAGTTGGTTCAATTCGTCGATGGATTCTACCCTTGGTACAGGGACGCATATATTGCGGCGTGCCCATCCGACGAGGCCTTCTACAAGGCCCTTTTCGTGCCCTTCTGCAGGATTACAGAACACGGCATCGAACCCGTAGTGTGAGCTGAGCATGGAGTATCCATCCTACAATTTGGCTTGTTTGCCGAAGTCATCTTTTACAGCAACTTTTCCGTTATCGAAGATGACTCTCGACGTCGAGCCGCCAAACACATGGAAGGTCTTTACAAACGCGTCCAGGAAACTTTCTTCATTCTGTTTTCTGTATGCGAGCACGACAGGACGACAACTGTAGCATAGCCGTGCGCAGAACAGGTTGACCACAGTTCTTACATCATCCAGGTAAACTGTTGCCGTACCCCAGTCGACCTGCATGGCATCGGCAGGATCAAATTGGAGCGGTATGAATGCTTTTGGCATCTTACCGCGTATATCACGGACTGCGCGTCTGACCGTGGATTCCCCGCCCCGGAATCCTTTCTCCTCGACGAGACGGTCGTATATCTTTCTGGCTGTGTGCTTCTGTTTCTTTACTCCTTCTGCTCGGTCTTCCTCAAGGCATGAGCAGATGAAGGAAAGAACGTCCTCTGTAAGGACAGAAGCCTTACGCTCTGGAGTTTTACGCTCCCATGGGACCTTTTCTCCCTCACAATACTTTTTAACCGTATTGCGAGAGATCCCCATGGATCTGGCGATGCTTCGTTGGCTCTCGCCATCGAGGAACCGCTGTCGGATCTGTTTGTAATCGCTCATTGAAATCACCACCTGTATCACCTCCGAACCTGATATCAGGTTCAGAGTATTACGAAAGTGGCTCACTTTCAAGCGAGCATTATGTCTAAAAGTGGCTCACTTTTAGATTAGCATTTATAATCCGGATCCATGGATCCATCTGACCAACTGTGGAATCTGTACATCGCTTCCCTTTCTCTTCTCTCCGCTTCTTTCAGTATGTTCCTGAATGCGATGATATAATTGTATATTCCGGTGACAGAGACCCATCTTCACGGAGGTTTTGAGCCACTGTCACGGCAGTTTTGAGCCACCTACACGGAAGGAGGTCCATCCAATATTTCAAATCCTCTATAATGATAGCGGCACACACCTGTGTGACTATCATCAAGGAGGTCGATAATTATGGTAAATTATCGAGAAATCCTAAGGTTATTAGACCTTGGGTACACACAGCGGGATATCGCCCGCAGCATCCATTGTTCGCGCAATACTGTCCGGGATGTCCAGTATCTGTCCAAAGAACTTGGCATCAGATGGCCGCTCGATGACAATGTGACGAACATGGATATCGCCAAACTGTTCCATCCGGATCTGTATGGCACTGCCATTTCTCACAAGGAACCCGACTATGCTTACATGCATGCAGAACTTGCGAAGAAAGGCGTGAATCTCACTCTCCTTTGGAGTGAGTACTGTGCAGAATGCTACACAAACGGTGATAATCCGTACATGTATACGCAGTTCTGCGAAAAATACCGTCAGTGGGCAAAGCTCAGCAAAGCAACCATGCGGATCAAGCACAAACCCGGTGACGTGATGCAGGTGGACTGGGCTGGTGCGACCATCCCGATCTATGATCAGGCGGATGGCGAATCGCCCGCATACATATTTGTAGCAGTACTGCCCTGCAGCTGTTATGCATATGTTGAGGCCTGCCCGGACATGAAGTCCGAATCATGGCTGTTATGTCATGTACATGCGTATTCGTATTTTGGCGGAGTTACCCGGCTTCTTATTCCGGACAATCTCCGGACTGGAGTGACCAGCAACACAAGATACGAAACGCTCATCAACAAAAGCTATTACGAAGTCGCCGAATACTACGACACAGCTATCGTCCCTGCCCGGGTAGAGCACCCGAAGGACAAGAGCCTGGCAGAAGGAACCGTAAAGTTCGTTTCTACGTGGATCATCGCAGCACTTCGAAACCGAAAGTTCTTCACGATCAGTGAAGTGCAGCAGGCGGTCAGTGAGAAGCTCGAAGAGCTGAATCACATTCCGTTCAAAAAACGGAAAGGAAACCGCCATAGCGCATACATCGAAGAAGAACGCGATTTCATGAAGCAGCTTCCTTTGACTCCGTATGAACCGGCAGTCTGGTCCACTGCAAAGGTTCCCCTTGATTATCTCATTTCTGACGGAAAAAACAAGTATTCCGTCCCGTATGATCTGATCGGCAAGGACGTAGATATCCGGCTGACAAGGCGCATCGTCGAAGTCTTCTTTGGCGGCAGCCGTGTCGCTCTGCATCCGCGTCAGCAGTCACAGCTTCGTGATCCGATCGTGATCCCGGAGCATATGCCGGAAGCACATCGGAAATATCTATCATACAATGCGGATAATTTTTCCCTTTGGGCCCAGTCCATTGGGCAGAACACATCCGAGGTGGTGCGATTTTTCCTTGAGTCAGGCAAGGAACCTGAACAGGGATTCAAGTTTTGCGCCAGCCTGACAAAACTCGGCGAGAAGTATGGCCATTCAAAACTGGAAAAGGCCTGTGAGCAGGTCTTGAAATACGCAAAGGAGCCTAACATCAGGATCATCACCGCAGTTCTCAAGGGCACACTTAGTCCAAGGGAAACTGCTGGTCGTAAATCAGGTAACAGCGATGGCCACCATGGCATCACACGTGGTGCCGCATACTTCTCAAGGAAGGAGGATGATGACGATGAGTAATCAGTCGACCATTGAACTCCTTCGCGAGATGAAATTTTCTGCAATGGCTTCCGAGTTCATTGCACAGCTCGAGGATCCATCCTCCTACAAGGAGCTCGACTTTGAAGAGAGATTTTCTCTTCTGGTCGATGCCGAATGGAACCGACGGCGCAACAACAAACTGAAACGTCTGATCAAGTCCGCCAGGTTCTCTGCCCCCAGTGCTTCGATCGAAGAGATCGAGTACCATGCAGACAGGAAACTCAACAAGTCTGAGATTACTCGTTTCGCCACCTGCCAGTTTATTGATGATCACCATCACATCATACTGGAAGGTGCCGCAGGCAACGGTAAAACGTACATTGCATGTGCTTTAGGCAATGCCGCCTGCCGGAAGTTCAGATCCGTGCGCTACATACGTATGCCGGAGCTTCTGGATGAACTGAGTGTCGCCAGAAGTCTGGGAACTTTCAAGAAAGCCATCAAAGCCTTCAAGAAAGCGGATCTGCTGATACTCGACGAGTGGCTGATCCGAACACTGGCTCCGAAGGAAGCATACGACCTGCTTGAGATCATTGAATCCCGTTGTGAAAGCGGATCAATGATATTCTGCACTCAATACGAGCCTGCCGGCTGGTACGAGCGCATCAATCCGGACCCGGACAATGACAGTCCGATCTCGGATGCAATCATGGACAGGATCGTGCACAATTCTTACGAGGTCATGATCGCCGGCCGCATCTCCATGAGAGAGCGCCATGGGCTCAAAGCCTCGAGGAAGGAGGCCGCCGATGATGAATAACTGTCCATACAAACCTGAGAACCAAAACTGCAGGCTTGAAATCGATTACCTGGTCCTGGAGGAATCGCTGCGGGAGTCAGAAGAGACTCTGCGGCAGCTCCTGAGCGAGAATCGCTACCTTTGGAATCGCCTGGACAAAATCGAGGAAGTCCTCGCTGCTCATGGTATCTCATTAGCTGATATTTGATATTGCTGGTCATTGTCATGGAGAGTGGATCTCTCTCCGTGACAATGGCTCAAAACCTCCGTGACGGTGGATCTTTTTCCCCGTGAACATGGGTCTCACCGTCCGGAATCTACAATAGTCACACCGAGGTGTGACAGTATCCCGTTTCGCTACCCATATTAACAACCTACATAACATAATAGGCCCCGCCAGTCAGCACCAACAGCACCGACCAGCAAGGCCTAATAATCATACACTCTACTCTTCTCTCCACCCCACTACTTCTTCCAGATACCTTCCATACGCGGTCCCCTTCAGGCTCTCCGCAGCACCCTTCAGTTCCTCCAGACCGATCCACTTATTCCGGAACGCGATCTCCTCCAGGCACGCAATGATCTTCCCGCTCCGCTGCGCTGCGCGGATCTCTCCGGCCGCATAATACAGGCTCTCCTCAGTCCCTGCATCGAACCAGGAATACTCATCCCCCATAGGCACCACTCTCAAAAGCCCCTTCTCCAGATAAGCATTATTGACCGCAGTGATCTCCATTCCATTCTCTTCAGGCCTCCCCAGGTCTTCAGCCTCCAGCTCCCTGACGATATCCACTACGTTATTATCATAGAAATACAGTCCCGGCACGACATAATTCGACTTCGGCTGCCGAGGCTTTTCTTCCAGCGAGATTGCCTTGCCGTTATCATCGAACTCCACCACGCCGTAAGGCCTCGGATCCTCCACATAGTACCCAAAAATCGTTGCTCCTTCTCTCAGGCCATCCGCCACGTTCCGCAGCTTCTGCCTCATCCGGGGTCCATAGAAGATGTTATCTCCCAGCACCAGGCACACCGGTTCATCCCCGATGAAATCCTCGCCCAAAGTCAGTGCACCCGCGATTCCCTTCAGGCTTATAAATGCTAATCTAAAAGTGAGCCACTTTTAGACATAATGCTCGCTTGAAAGTGAGCCACTTTCGTAATACTCTGAACCTGATATCAGGTTCGGAGGTGATACAGGTGGTGATTTCAATGAGCGATTACAAACAGATCCGACAGCGGTTCCTCGATGGCGAGAGCCAACGAAGCATCGCCAGATCCATGGGGATCTCTCGCAATACGGTTAAAAAGTATTGTGAGGGAGAAAAGGTCCCATGGGAGCGTAAAACTCCAGAGCGTAAGGCTTCTGTCCTTACAGAGGACGTTCTTTCCTTCATCTGCTCATGCCTTGAGGAAGACCGAGCAGAAGGATTAAAGAAACAGAAGCACACAGCCCGAAAGATATACGACCGTCTCGTCGAGGAGAAAGGATTCCGGGGCGGGGAATCCACGGTCAGACGCGCAGTCCGTGATATACGCGGTAAGATGCCAAAAGCATTCATACCGCTCCAGTTTGATCCTGCCGATGCCATGCAGGTCGACTGGGGTACGGCAACAGTTTACCTGGATGATGTAAGAACTGTGGTCAACCTGTTCTGCGCACGGCTATGCTACAGTTGTCGTCCTGTCGTGCTCGCATACAGAAAACAGAATGAAGAAAGTTTCCTGGACGCGTTTGTAAAGACCTTCCATGTGTTTGGCGGCTCGACGTCGAGAGTCATCTTCGATAACGGAAAAGTTGCTGTAAAAGATGGCTTCGGCAAACAAGCCAAATTGCAGGATGGATACTCCATGCTCAGCTCACACTACGGGTTCGATGCCGTGTTCTGTAATCCTGCAGAAGGGCACGAAAAGGGCCTTGTAGAAGGCCTCGTCGGATGGGCACGCCGCAATATATGCGTCCCTGTACCAAGGGTAAAGTCCATCGGCGAATTGACCCAACTGCTCCTGGCACGGTGTCTTCGATATGAAGATCACACCATTCGTGGCAGACATGCCTCTGTAGGCGAACTGTTCCGGGAAGAACAGGTCCTTCTGCATGACCTGCCGCAATATGTATTTGAAACTGCGAAATGCGTCTCTTCGCGTGTGAATGCATTTTCTACAGTACGTTTCAAAACGAACACCTACTCTGTTCCGGTCAGATATGTAGGACATCCGGTCAGCATCAAAGGATACCCGGAAACGATCGAGATCTATTGCAATGGCGAATTGATCTCTACACATGCAAGACTTACAGGCAAGGAACAGTCATCATATCACCTGAGTGATTACCTGCCGCTGCTAAAGCAACGACCGCGTGCGATATTCGATGCGGCTCCGGTGAAGCAGAACATTCCTCCCGAAGTCCTGGATCAGTTGCGATCCGAGAAAGGTCGTGACAATGTCATCGATCTGCTGGAATTCATGGCTAACAGTCATGCTGAAAGCAATGACATATCCGATCCCGTGCTCGTCCGGAGTGTTGACCTCCATGAATATGATGCTCTCAGCATCGGAAAGGAGGTGAACTGAAATGATCGACGCATTAGATGAACAGATCAAACTGCTTTCTAAACAACTTAAAGTGCCGACATTTGCAAGATATCGCAAGATCCAGGAGCATGCAGGTCCTGGCAGTTCCTTCGGTGAACTTCTCCTGGAATTGATGTATGCCGAACGGGAACAACGCCAGGAAAACAACAATCGCAAAAGATTGAAACAGGCCAGATTCCCATATACAAAGACGATCGATGAACTGGATCTTTCCCGATATGACGGTAAAATATCCGACTTGTTTCTCAGTGAACTTGCCAGCTGCAGGTTCATTGATGAGAAGAAAAATCTCGTCATGATCGGCAATCCCGGGAGGGGCAAGACCCATATGGCTATCGGCATCGGGCTCAAGGCATGTGCCAATGGGAAAAGTGTCTTGTTTAAAAATGCTGCATCCCTTTCAACTGAGCTGTCAGAAGCCAAAGACAACTACGCTTTGGGCAAACTAGAAAAGAAGATCCAGAAAGTCGACCTTCTGATCATCGATGAAATGGGGTATGTAAGTTTTGACCGTTTTCAGTCAGAACTGCTGTTTAAAGTTATTGCTGACAGAAGTGAGCTTGGCAGTACCATTGTCACTACGAATCTTGCTTTTTCAGAGTGGACAACACTCTTTGAAAACACAGGGCTTGTAGCAGCGTTGGTAGACCGCCTTACGTTCAAGTCATATGTACTCGACATGAACGGGAACTCTTATCGGCTTGACCATTCAAAAGCCGGGGTTTAAATGGCTCACTTTCAAATGAGCACAGGTGGCTCAAAATCAAACGAGCACGTGGATCACTTTCTGGTTGACATTCATATCAGGCTTTCCTGCTCCCGGTACTCTATATGCACGCCAAGTCGGCTTCCATTCCCGAACAAAGCCTTAAAGTGCTCGCTCTCTCCCACTGGTATTATGAGGAGGATTCCCGGATTCCAGCACACATCAACGTTGCCAGGGGATAGAAAATCAGCGGCTTATCATACGCAGGGAACAAAGCCCTGCATACTGGCATCCTCAGTTTATTCTTCGCTCTTTCCGTTGTTAGAATGATACCTTTCATGATTCTCGCTTACCTTGCCGTTTCATTATCAATTATAACTGACTGTCATGATCACTTAATACGGTAAAACTCTATTATGACCATCTAAATCATCTATAGTGACCATTTATAATTTTACCTAAGAGTTTATATTTCTCAGCATCATCATCTAATTCATTTACAATATCGATTAATCTGTTTTCAGAACGAGATTTGCTCAAGCTTTCATAGTATTTCAGTTTATTATCAGATGACTTATTTATGAGTCCAATCATTCCACCCGAAAACAATTCTACAAATCCTCCCGAAGCCAAAGGAAACCACTGCGGAGATCCTTTACACCATGATATCAAAAGCCCGATTCCTATAAAAACTATACCGATCCTTAAAAACCAGATACAGTGTTTTATAATGGTATCGTTATGGCTAAGTTCACTTTCATGATACCTTAAGTAGAGATTATCTTCATTTCGCTTATTTGATACTTTTAGGGAATCATTAGAGGTAGAACCAGAGGTCACCATAATATCTGAACTAGGCCTATTTGACTCATTCATTATTAATTCTCCAGTTCTTCAACGCAGCCAAGCACTAACGGGTTAATAAGTAATGTATTTCCACATTCTCTACAGACCATCGAAACTAATGGCATAAATTGACCCCCCAACTGAATAGATCTGTGTTCGGAAACGCCTACTAATGTAACTAAATCATTTGCTATTTCCCAATTATTCGCTTTACAAAGCTGACATTCTTTAGACTTCCATTTATCATTAATTATACTGATCAGTTGTTCCCTGTTAACCTTCATGTGAATACTCCTATAAATATTCTCCAATATGAATACTGCTCAAATAATGCTTCACTCTACCCTCTGCAACTGCCCTGAAGTGCTCACCATACGGGTGGCTTTACGTATACCTTACTGTTTCATCATTCAAGAGAACACCAGATATGCTGTTTCAGTTCATCATGTCTGATGCTGCCATTCTCGATCCGGATCAGATCATCTGCGATGATTTCCGCGCCTAACGCTTCCACCTCTGCCCGATCCAACTCGACAACTGATTTATGTTCCTTAGTTCGGTAAACATCGGAAACGTCCAAGTCAACCACACCATTATTGGCTATTACATAATCAGTTTTTCGCTGACCAAGATATCGATCCAGCACCTTAACATGATCACTGACCGAATATCCATCCGTTTCCCCTGGCTGTGACACAAGATTCGAGATATACATGATAGGTGCCTGCGCCATACTCAGCGCCTCCCGAACATCTGGTGTGATCAGATGCGGAATAATACTCGTATACAAACTGCCTGGACTGAAGATAATCAAATCAGCATCCAGGATCTTCTGTATTACCTCTTCCGATACCTTAATGGGATGATCATATGTGAGGTAATCAATGTCCTTGATGTTCTGGCTGACTGCAACCTCTCCGATGCATTCCTCGTCCTCTCCATGCCCAATCAGATCCACTTTCTCAGCTGTCAAAGGAAGTACAGTACCCTTGACCCTCAGGATTTCACACATGTACTTAGCAGCTTGAGTCAGGCCACCCTTCAGGTCTATCAATGCAGCTAACAAAATGTTCCGAACCGGGTGATTATGCAAGGATCCATCCTTGTCGAAACGATAACGAAGCAACCGAACAAAGTCCTCATCCACGTTTGCCATGGAAAGCAGGACCTTACCCAAATCTCCTACTGCGGGAATATCCAATTCTTCTTTCAAAACACCAGTGCTGCTCCCATCATCACTGACCGTGATTATGGCCGTTACATCTATCGGGAACAGTTTCAAACCCGACAAGATACATAATAGTCCAGAGCCGCCACCGAAAACTACAATCTTTTTCATCGTATTATGCCTTAAGACTTATTTTTTTGATACCTTAAAGCATGTGGTGTATCATGATTTTCTCCAAATCATCTTATTAACTATTCCCACATAGCTCTGTATGATTTTGATTACCTTAGTACTGACGTTATTATCCACATATGCGGGTACATCTACCGAATCATCACCGTTAGCATGCATTGAGACAGCTAGATCGACCGCTTGGAGTACCTGCTCGGTTGTAATGCTTCCGATAGTAAAGACACCCTTATCCATGGCTTCCGGGCGTTCTGTACTTGTTCGAATGGACACAGCGGGAAACTTGAAATATGCTCCCTCTTCTGGGAGAGTTCCACTATCGCTTACTACACAAAAAGCATTTTGTTGAAGCTTGTTATAATCAAAGAATCCAAGAGGCTTATGCTGAATAACTCTTTTATCAAACCTGAAACCTCTTGCCTCTATGTACTTCTTACTTCTCGGATGGCAAGAGTACAAGATAGGCATATCATAATTATTTGCCATTGCGTTGACAGCAGTCATAAGAGACATGAAGTTTGACTCAATATCAATGTTTTCTTCTCGATGAGCGGAAAGAAGGATATATTTCCCAGCATCAAGTCCCAATCTCTCCAACACATTACTGGCTTCGATTTTATCTTTGAAATTGTCAAGAACCTCTACCATCGGTGAACCGACCACAAAGGTGTATTCTGGTTTTACACCAGTATCGAGGATATATCGTCTTGCATGTTCTGAATAACAAAGATTGATATCACATGTAACATCGATTACCCTACGGATAACTTCCTCCGGAAGATTCTCATCCTTACATCGGTTACCGGCTTCCATATGAAATACGGGAATCTTAAGGCGTTTTGCCGAGATAACACAAAGGCAGGAGTTTGTATCTCCAAGAACAATTAACGCATCTGGTTTCACCTTCTCCATTAGCTCATATGATTTAGAAATAACATTACCCATCGTTTGACCTAGGTTCTCTCCAACAACTCCAAGATAATAATCGGGTTTACGAATGCCAAGATCGTCAAAGAACACCTTATTCAATTCGTAGTCATAATTCTGTCCCGTATGGACAAGAATCTGCTCAAAGTACTTATCTGCTTTTTTTATGATTCCCGACATTTTGATGATTTCTGGGCGAGTACCCACAATTGTCATCAAGCGCAACTTTCTTATCTCCATATGTCGCTCCTTACATTTCTAACGTAGTTTGTTGCCATCAAAACAATCAGCCAAAATATTGATAAACTATCTCACAAATTATAATGTGGATACAGTGCTTTATGTTCCTTCATCCAATCTGCCAGCTCCGCTATCATACTCTCATAATCTGGAATCTTGTAGTTGAAAGCCCAACGTGTACGTTTCAAACTTTTATCAGCCGCCATCTTATCAACGGGAATGATTTTAATCTTCCCATTACGAAGATATTTATTGAATAAACTAATCAAATCATGCTTAGATATGGTTGTATCTGGAACCATATTATAAAGTCCATATACTCTTTCTTTCGCTGCCGCTTCCATGGTTTTGGCGAGCTGAAGAGTAGTCTGCCCTGTCCATATTGCACTAGTATAACCTGTTACTTCTCCGTGCTGTTGCATAAACCAGTTCATCAGACCAATGCCATTCTGATTTATGTCCGGGCCCACAATGGACTGCCGCATGGTCAAGTCTTTATCATTCTCAATTTCACCTAGGGCTTTTGTACGATCATAGAATGTCATACCATCCTTGAAGTCGTTCTCTTTGTACTGACCTCTTTTACCACTGAACACACAGTCTGTGCTCATATGGATAACCTGTGTATGCGTGCCTTCTGTGAGTTTCGCCAATTGGTGAGGAAAATATGAGTTTAGATATACGGCACTTTCTTGATGTTCATCACATGATTTATTGAGAAGTCCGATGCAATTTATAACAGTATCGAACTTATTGATTCCTACAAGTTCCTTCATGAATGTCGCATCCTGTGCATCTCCTACCACAGAATCAACAAGCATAGACTTGGAAAGGGCAAAGCCAAGGACCTCATGACCTCGTTCCTTCAAATAAAGGCTAATCAGATGACCAGCCATACCATTACAGCCGAGTACTAAGAATTTCATCTATTTCTCCTTTCTTATTACTCTATTTTCAACTGCTCTTGAACATAATCCGTGGTAAGAAGCTTTTTCACAATTCCTTCCACATCTAGTCGGATAGTGTTGTGGCTTGTATACGCTTCCTCAGCTTGAATTTGAACCTGTCCTTTTATAAAATACTTGTCGTAATTCAGGTCACGATTGTCCGCTGATACGCGAAAGTAATTGCCCATATCTTCACTTCTAAGTCTCTCCTCCGTCGTCAAAAGAGTTTCAAAAAGCTTTTCACCATGACGTGTGCCGATAATACGAGTTCCTGTGTCTCCAAAAAGTTGCTGAACAGCCTTGGCAAGGTCTCCAATTGTAGAAGCATCAGCTTTTTGAACAAATAAATCGCCAGGCATAGCATGTTCAAACGCAAATTGCACTAAATCAACAGCTTCGTCAAGATTCATAAGAAAACGAGTCATATTAGGATCTGTAATAGTGATTGGATATCCAGCACGAATCTGATCTACAAAAAGTGGTATTACAGAGCCACGAGAGCACATTACGTTTCCATATCTTGTGCAACAGATAACAGTATTACCTCTCTCGGCAGCAACACGAGCATTAGCTGTAATCACATGTTCCATCATGGCCTTGGATATCCCCATAGCATTAATCGGATATGCGGCTTTATCTGTGGAGAGACATACAACTCTCTTTACACCTGCTTCAATAGCTGCGTGAAGCATATTATCTGTCCCCTCTACATTTGTTTTCACCGCCTGCATTGGAAAAAACTCACACGAGGGGACTTGTTTAAGAGCTGCAGCATGAAAAATAAAGTCAACTCCTGGCATCGCATCAGCAATACTTCTTGGATCTCTAACATCACCTATGTAGAACTTGACCTTTGAAGCATAATCAGCATGTTTTGCCTGTAGCTCATGCCGCATATCATCTTGTTTCTTTTCATCACGCGAAAAAATACGAATTTGACCGATGTCAGTCTCTAAGAAATGCTTTAAAACAGTATTTCCAAATGATCCTGTACCACCTGTAATTAATAATGTCGCTCCACTAAATGCACTCATTTTTGTTCCTCTATCCTTCTCTTTTTAATAGCGTCGTTCTAATTATGAAAGAAACCTGTTCCCTTTTATAAAAAAGAAAACAAATATACAATACAAGATATATAATAAAACCTACCCATCCTTCAGCTCCCCAGTTAGCAATGACGAAAATGATAACCATTATTCCTTCGGAGACGATTCTCACAAGTACTTTTAGCCTGGTTTTATTAGCCAAATGAAGTTCAGCCATGATACATCTAACTGCTTGATTAACTAGTATTGTTAAAACGGTAAGCGTGAGATTATGAAAAATGTATATTGATAAAAACGCAGTAATAAAAGCAATGCAGAGACATATAACATTTACAATCATTAAATCTTTTTCATAACGCAAAACCTGATAATATGTTTGTATGACTAAAGTTACTTTTGAGAGATAAAAACACATGGGAAACAAAATTGCCATGTACATTAATCCATCGCTGTATTGTGGAAGCCAAAGTGATATAATCGTTCTTAATGGATAATAAAAAACTAGTATTCCAAATGAAACGATCGCCAGCAAATCACATATTCTATAATAAATTGTTTCTAACCTTTCTTTATCAATCGTTCTTAACGTTGGAAATAGGACAACAGCAACCGCACTTATGAAAGTAATAAAAAAATTGGAAATACTTAACGTAAGGGATACCTTGCCAAAAGTGGAAATGTCCCAACTAGTTTCAATGCCTTGTCTGATGATGCCTGTTATCAGCATAGATGCAATGTTAGCGAAAACCAATTTGACTCCTGCTGAAATATTCAAGTGAACTTCATGAGTAATCCTTGAATCAAATGGACCATACCCTTTTGAGAAAACAATATCCCGACAGTAAAAAATAGTAATAAACAAAGATATAGCCTTGCATATCGTATCAGCAATAACAAAAATCTTAAATGTTTTTATCCCTATTACCATTGCTAATATGCATGATAGTAAATAAAGAAGGCGACCAGCAGAAGCTGTTATAGAGTACTCTTTTATTCTATTTGTTGCTTGCAGAACATACTGTAAAAATGATCTCATTAGCATAATCAATACATTTGCAGCTACAAAATAGAAAACAAATGCTTTATCAGTATCTTCAACAACAAAAAAGGCAAGAACTGCGATTATAACTGATATAATTGTTTCAAATACAACAAATAATTTGTACTCTGTCGAATATACTTTCTTATCGATAGTTTCATATGGTTTTCCTCCTTCACGTAAAAGGATTCCATCAACCCATCCAAAATGAAGAAAACCCACATAACTTGTATAAAAAAGGTAAAGCTGTAAGTACCCATATTCAGCTATTTTTACTCCAAGGAATCTAGGAATTAGTAAAGTAGTAATTACAGATACAAGCAAACCTATCATATTAGCAGATACTGCATATAAAAATTTTGATATAAAAATTCTTTTTGTAGTCCTCATATTATTACCCAATGAAGATCAATAGATGACATGGAAAGCATCACAATAATTGTGATATGAACTCAACAATCCGCCTTCCCTGACTTAATGGATTTTTAGTATCTTTTGCAAACATGTAAGCTTCAAAGCCTTTGTTTCTAAGTTCTTCCTCAGAAGTGTTAATTACCGCATTAATTGTATGTGCCATAGACTTTACATCTTCATCCTCAAACCAGTATAAGTACTTGTGATAGTCATGTGGTATTCCGGGTATTTTAGTAGTTAATACAGGAGTACCGGATAACATATAAGACAAAGTCTTTGACGGGAATGAGTACTTTGAAAAGGTTTCATCAGATGGTCGTGGATTAACCAAAATATCAGCATTTTTCTGTTCTGTCTGTAATTGTTCAAAAGGTAAAACTCCACCATAATGTATTCTTGGGTCTTCTTTTTCTTTAGCTAAAATAAAAGGCACACTTTCTCCACTTCCATAAAAAACCAACTTTGCATTTGGTATGTCGATGTATTGCATTGTTTCAGTCAACTTATTAACTCCAAATCGTTCACAGAGTGCACCACCATACATTATTGTAAAATTCTTACCCTGTGTTTTGGGTTCGTACTCTGCATTCTCTGTACGAATCACGTCTTCAACAACTATATATGGTTTGTCATGCATTTTAATCAGTTCGCGCAAATAATCTGAAACAAGAATATAACCATCATATTTATTTAGATCCTGATCTGCAAACAAATCAAATAATCTTTGTAATACTGTCTTAACAGGATTCTGTTTCCCCTTAATAGACGTAGCCAACGAAGGATAGTCTGTAACATAAGCTATAATTTTTATCCCATTTTTACTTGCTATTTTACGCGTCGGGATGGAACACATAGCAACAAGCGAATCACAAATTATGACAGAATCAGATTCTGAGTTATTTTCCACCCATGTCTTCACTTCGTCTATTGTATTCCTATATAAATCATACATTCGCAGAAGCGGTGAAATACGAAAAGAAGGATAAATATAGCGTATTCCGTTAATCATTTCTTCTTCTCTTTCAAAAAATGCTTTATCTGTGTTGTTGATGGAGAACGGTCTTGCGGAAATACACGTAACTGTACATCCAAAATCTCGTATTCCCTCAACAACAGCAGAAAAAAGCCGCTGAGATGGATCCAAGGACGCCTTCGTACGTTCTCCGACAACAATATTATACATTTTGTCGCTGCACATTTTTGATACAAATAACACATTAGGACATCCAGCTTTTTTATTATTCATATTGTCTTGCTCCCAAATTTGAAACGTACTTTTCCTTTTAATGCATCATAAATAACTATGAAGAAAAAAAGAAGAAAAGTTGATGGTTGTACGAAGATTTTATTATTTGCAGGAAGATAGAACATCATCGTTATCATAAGTGGCATCATTATTATTGCCGTTTTTTGACATTGGTATACGCATTTTATATAGTACTTTCCCAATATGAGTCCCATTAAAAACATAGCTATTGGGACACCGATATGGGATAAATCATTTGCCCAAAAGGTATATGCTGTATGGAAATTCTTCAATTTCCCCCAAGTCGCAATACTTTCGATTCTATATTGGTATGTGTATTGAAATAAATCAATTCCAATCAAATCCCCCAAATTATTTCTTACAAAAGAAGAAAAACCAGTTCCGAATGTCGGGACCCAAGGTAGACGTGTTGTTAACGAAAAACCATAATACCCTTCACACAAATATACACTTAAATACGCAAACGTAACAAAAACAGTTTCAGGAACATATTGGTTTATTCCTGCATTTGGATCATATTTATTCTCACCCAATGTTGAAAAAGCAAAATTCCCTTGAGTTCTTCCCATGATATTATTTGTAAAAAAAGATAAAGCTAAAAACGCCGCTATTATTGCAAGAAGAAACACAGTTATTTTCTTCCATCCAAATTCTATAATGTTTTTCTTTTCTCTAAACCCCATATTTGTATTTTTCATAAATATAGAGACTGCAACATAAATCGCAAAATCAAAAATCCCCTCATTAGCTCCCGTAATGAATTGTGTTCCCAGGTGAAATAATGAGCATAGAATAATAATAGCCTTTCCTGTAATTGAAAGATTAGAAAAATAGTAGATACCTAATATTATTGCAGCAATCGCAAAGGGGGTACCTATTGTAATTAAAAGAGAAAAAAAAGCCCCTCCACCAAGATTTCCAGCTAAGTGATCCAAATAGTACTCTTCATATTGACTCGCCGGAGAAGTCAGACCATTAATAATTTTCTGATATATAGTAGCGATATTCCAAGTATTAGCCATCCTATACATCATCAAAAAATCGAAAAAGATGCCAATTACCCCTAATGTCATAATCAATCTCTGATCACGCCGATTGAAATCCTCAGACGACCTGTAATCATTATAATTTAAACCCTTTATTGTCTTATTAACACCTTTATTGTACCCTGCCCACAAAAATAACTGATATATTGCAAGCAAAACTAACACCAATGCAAGATTATACTTTACATAATGTATAGGGCCAAATAAATATAGAAGTATTGTGCCTACCAAATAAACCTGAATCCATTTCATGATATTGGGTAGCGATTGTTTAATTGTGTGCCCACTATTTACCATTTCTTGATCCCCATCATCTATCGTACCTTTCGATGAACCATGTTCTCCGGATGATTATCTGCATACTCTCTTGTTATCGGATATCCATATCCATATTTTTGTCCAGTAATCCGAAATTTATCCCAAGTACCGATTTTTTTCGCTGGATTTCCTCCAATGATAATATTACTTTCAGAGAATGAGTTTGCTACAACGCTCCCTGCTGCTACAATAATATTGTCAGCCAACTCAACACCATACATCAATATAGCACGCTCCCCAATAAAACAATTGTTCCCAATCGTTATATTCCCAAACAAATTTCCTATCGTTGGGCATACACTGTGGATGCTATAATCATGTGTGACAAAGCATACATCTGTACTTACAACAACATCGTTTTTGATTGTTATTAGGTACGGTTCATTTGTAATAATATTTGAATAAATTAAGCATCGCTCTCCAATCTCAACACCTTTCTTCCTGAAATAACGGTTAACGATTTCACCATATGCGTATCCTTTTCTTCCAATCATTTTCGCTTTTAATTTTGCTATTTGATATCCCAAATCCATACTTAATTACCTCATACGGAAACTAACTGATGTAGAGTTGAGTAAGCTTTACAAAGGCTAATCCTCCTATGCTTGACAAAACTCAAAAACAGTTGCTTCTTTTTATTGAATAAATACATGTATTTATTATTAACCCAATTTGGATAATCTTTTTCAAACTCATCAACTATTACGCGTATCTCTTTTCCCTTTTCGCCTGCCTTGCATGCATTCAGTACAGCACCATACATTACAGTTTTTATACCTAAATACTCTTTGACAGAAAGATCATCATTAATGTAATTGTTCTTGATAAATTCATAAGCTGTAAGCAATGATTTATATACACTTACGGAAGGTGTCTTTGAAGTTGACCCCTTTCTCATAAGATAATTGTAAAGAATCTTTTTAACAACAGTTATTTTTTGGGCTCTTGATTCAATACATGGAACATATGCAATATCTTCCCCATTTCGTAAATCCGGGACTTCCAAATCGAGTGTTAACTCCCTCTTATACATAATTAGCCACATTGCCGCTTTACTATATGCTATTAAATCATCTCTGCTTCCAGAAAAATTCTTTAGATAATGCATATCATCCACTCTATTACTCGACTCGTATACTTTTCTGTATTCACACATTACTAAATCAGCACCGTCCCGTAATAACGCCCGATGCATCTCTTCAACATAATTGTCCTCATACCAGTCATCAGAATCGCAAAAGGCCAAATACCTACCTTTTGCTAGACTAATACCATAGTTTCTAGATTTTGCTGGACCACAATTTTCATTGTTTTGCAAAACACGAAGTTCAAATGAAATATGCTTTCTTATTTCATTCAATTTTTCGAAAGTATTGTCGTTTGAACAGTCATCTATGCAAATCACTTCAAATTTTTTGTATGTTTGTCTTTCTAAGGCATAAATACACCGATCTATCCAGTCAGCACAATTGTAACAGGGGATGATTATTGATATCTCTATCATATGTAACTCGTATGTTGCTTTCAGAAGATAATAGCAACACTTTTCCTTTCTATTATCTCTGCGATTCATTACTCTCGAGCACAAGCACAGTAGATTCAACTATTTCGGGATCATCCTCTAAATGACCCCTAACAACACTGACCTCACCCTCAACTAGTGGATTCGCAGAATAACATGTTTCGCTAGATTAGATTAAGTACCATTAAGGATCGCTATTAGAGCAATCCCTATGAAAATAGATTGCAGTATTGGTTTACTGTCTGCTTAAACCAAATCACCTCATTATTTGATAATTCTTTTAAGTCGATTCTTTAGCCTGTATGGGATGTGATACTTTAAAAAACCAATCATGCGCTCCTTTCTAAATCTTTTTCGAAAATCTCTGTCAATAGTTTCTGCGTCAGTAACCGAAATGAAATCAATAATATCCTTATATTCTTCAGGAATACTGCTTGGCTTAGTAAGTTGCTCGTTAAGTTTAATTGCTTGTTCTAAGCTAATCCTTTTTACATCAACGTCAATGTAGTCTAGTAGACGCAACCCTTTCTCATTATTAGCAATAAAAAGTGAACATCCCTCTGAAACATCATAATTCAAACCAAGAGTTTCGGCCCCCCACATATCACCTAAAGTAATATCACCGGGTCTGAGCATGTTTGCATATCTACATTGATAGCAACTCTCTCTGTATGCCAATCCTTTCAGAAAATAAAAATAGTAGAATTCATTATAATAAAAGACTTTTTTCCTGATTATTCGTCTTGTACGTCTGTCCACTCCAAAGCAAATCCCGGCGAGACTCCATTTTGCATTTTGTTTGGATCGGAAATCATAATCACTTACATCAATATTATTCTTGTCTTCATACCAATCTATATATTTATCAAAGAATGCTTGCGAGGATACCCCATGGCACACTATATCTACAGTTATTAAATTCTCTACGTCTTCTTTAAGATAGCTTCTTAAGGAGGATACTTGGCAAGGTGTACCCGAAAAGAGAACAAGTCTATCCGAAATCAGATCTCTCCTCACTTCCTCAAACGAATTAGAACAATCACTTTGAACATATTTTGATCCATTAAGTCGATGAAGTTCTCCTAAACTTTCAATCCTAATATGCTTTGCTTTTAAGTGATCGACATATGCGCAGCCATAAACTACGCCTCCGCTATTTATCACATACTCTGCTAATGCTGAGAAAGCACCTCCACTCGTAGATCTTTTTAAAAAGGTATCATTATTTGATTTTACAGCAAATACTTTAGGCTCAAAATAATTCTCAATATGTTTATTATGATGACAGATATCATCACACACATTGCAATTAAGACAAATATCTGTATTAATATGAGGATACAAAAAACCTTTATTGTTTGCAATAAGTGATACACAGTGTTTTGGACATACTACAGCACATGCGCCGCATGCTGTACAATTATTATCAACCACAATCATTACTATCTAATACCCTTTTTAAGTAAAGATATGATTCCTTTCTAATTTTAGAAATCGTTATATTTACTTGGCTATAATCTATCGGTTCTGTAACTATTCTTTCTATGTTCTCATAATTCTCGACTATTCTTTCAGAAACGCCATACTGTTCTAAAAGATAACCTAATTTGTTCGCATTTGCACGAATTTGAGATATGAACTGTGTCCCAGTCTCTAAAGAAATAACAGAGCCATGAAACGTATCCGTAAACACTATTTCAGCGCCAGAAAACCATTTAATTATATCTAATGGATCAACATTAATATTTCTGTCACACCATCTATGATAATAACCAACACTATAAATCTTTAGTCCCCGCTTTCGGGCATAATCCTTGATTGCCTCTACAGTTTGATTGTCATTCATATTGTAATCATATGAATAAACAATACAGTACTTTTCAGGGTGCTCATTCTTAAAAGAATCCAGCACCTCGCCTTTTAATTGTTTGGGGAAATCATAAAGAAGCACAGGATCACAGACTATTATTGGTCGTTCACCAGTGTAATGCTCCACTAATTCCGCAGAATTTCTGTCTCTAACTGCAATATGCTTCAGATTCTTCAACCCAGCCTCAACCATTCCTCCAACGTTATGCTTATCTATTAGTTGTAGTGTTGTTGGTCCAAAACTTGCTGCGTACGATATTTCATATTTACAGGGCACCCCAATCCCGTAGTACCAAGGATTTGGTCCAGCTTCGACACTGAAAATTTCATCACTGCCAATTACAACTGCATCTAACCCTTTGGCCTCAGAATAATAATCTCCCACTAGACCTTGTGTTTTTCGGAATTCTGCTAATGTCTTTCTTTTCTTGATATTATAGACTGTCCTATCTACACCATTCGAAACCGCGTATTGAATATAGATGGGGATTGAGCGAATTGATATATTATATTTTCTTCCGATTTCAGCACCACCCATAAAATCGTAGTTCTTTTGGAATCTAAGAGCTCTTGCTTCATATCCCAATTCTTTTAGACACTGCTTTAATGCATATAATTGCAGATGAGCTCCGTGATTATGAACATCATAATGTGTAATTATCCCTGCTTTCTTCATTTGTTTACTTCCTCAAAAACTTCTCGTATAATAGTTTCTTTATCCACCCCGGAGTTCTAACGAAAACATTAATATATAACATATTCATTCTTGCTTCTTTTTTTGAAATCATATCGTTTTCCAACATAAAATCTTGCAGGACCTTCCACCCTGTAATACGCTCTTTGGATCCCCTCTTAGAATCGAATCCATTTCCCACACGGACATAGACTAGTGATTCATTAATGTTTTCCAGCTTACACCCTGCAGCAATCATATTTAACCACAGGTAATAGTCTTCAAGCAAAAGCAATGTTTTGTATCCACCACACTTTTCTAGGGCTGATTTCTTAATGCAAACTGTAACATGATTCATGGGATTTCTTTTCTTTCCCATCTGAACTATGTCTACATGCTGTGCTGGGCAAACCCTAACTCTCATATTGGGCTCATTTGGTGCCTGATTAAACTCTGCTATATCAGTCCCAAGAACATCAATTTCCGGATGTTCTTCCACATATGAGATCTGCTTCTCGAATCGTTTTGGATCGCTTATATCATCTGAATCCATTCGAAGAATATAATCCCCTGTGCATTTTTCCGCTCCAATACGTAGAGCTTCCCCCAATCCTCTGTTAATTTCCTGTGGATAGTATCTGACAACGTCCTCTTTACCTAATCTAAATCGGTCCAACACATCTAACGAAGCTGAAGTAAGAGGCCCATCAAAAACAACTACTATCTCATCCGGCTTTCGTGTTTGATCCTCATAAATGCTTTTTAGAGCTAACCTCAGAAATTCAGGAGAATCATTTTTATATACCGACATCAGTACTGAATATCTATTCTTCATTCTCATTCTCCTGCGTTGTATGCTTCTTCATTTCCCCAGTACCACCTTCAACTACACTATCATCATTTGTAAATACATGAAGAGAACCTAGGAAACAGATGATATCCATCTTCAAGCCAAGATTCTTCGTATACTCCTGGTCCAGTTTCGCTTTATCAGGAATCTCCAATTCGTCTCGCCCGTTAATTTGCGCCCAACCAGTGAGACCCGGTTTGACATCGTTTGCACCATACTTATCCCTTTCGGCGGTTAATACATCCTGATTCCAAAGCGCTGGCCTAGGGCCAATCACACTCATGTTCCCGATAAAGATATCCCAGATCTGCGGCAATTCATCCAGACTATGCGCCCGTAAAAACTTCCCAACCCTAGTTATATACTGGTCTGGATTCTCCAGCATATGAGTCGGGACATCATGTGGCGTTGACATCTTCATGCTTCTAAATTTATGTAACTTAAAGTACTGTTTATTCTGTCCGACTCTCTTCTGTGTGAAGAATACCGGACCTGGATCATCGATTTTAATGGCAAGAGAGATGCCTATTAATACAGGCGAAAGAACAACTAGTCCGCCAAAAGACAGGACTACGTCCAGTCCACGTTTTACATACTTATCATAGAAAGAGGGAGAATACTTAGATTCACCTACAGCCTCTAAATGACCTCTTTCACCGTCAGCATTCTCCACTTCTGATCCGTTCTCAACGAATACAACCCGCTTCCCTTCCATCGGGTTCTTTTCTTCCGGCTGGTCATCATAAACCGAAGAGCCCTTCTTCGCTTTCGCAACCATTGATAACGCAAGTAAAGACCCTCCGGTCAGTACTGCAGTTGTCTTGATGAAACGTTTCAGCTTACCTTTCTTTTTTGCCATCTATATTAATCCTTTGTTTCTAACTACCCTTATTCTACATTGATCGCCTTCCGCTTCATGGCTTCTCTCTGTTCCACGTAAGCTTCCGGCTTTTCTTCTGTTCCGTGTTCCCCTGCAGGATGATAGGTGTTCACCACTTCCGCCACCAGGTCACGGATGTTGTCCACGTCGTTTAAGGCGGAGCGAAGCTCCTGACGTGCTTGCACGTCGAGGACGAAGCGACTGCCTGCAATGAGCGCCAGGAGCTTCAGCTCCTCCGGGTTTCAGTGGGGGATTACACCACCACTGAAAGTCGGAGGTGGCTCCCTCCGCCTATAGGGGAGGGAGAAATCTGGCGCTCGTTATACGCCGCATTCATCAGGTCTTCGATCTCATCGATGAACTCATCGGTATCGAAGGGAATGGGCGATCCGATGTGGATCAGATCATTCGGAGTACTCTTCATGCCCTCTTCACTCATGAGCTTTTCTTCGAAGAGCTTCTCACCGGGACGCAGCCCCGTATATACGATTGGAATATCCACATTAGGAACAAGGCCCGACAGTCTGATCATGTTCTTCGCCAGATCATCGATCTTCATGGGAGTCCCCATATCCAGGACGAAGATCTCGCCGCCCTTGGCGTAGCTCCCCGCCTGCAGCACCAGTGACACTGCCTCCGGGATCGTCATGAAGTACCGGATGATATCCGGATGGGTCACGGTCACAGGACCGCCCTTGGCGATCTGTTCCCGGAACCGCGGGATCACGGAGCCGTTGCTTCCCAGAACATTTCCGAACCGTACCGCCGCGAATTCCGTCACCGGATGCTCTGGCATTTCCGGCCATTTCCGGCCTTGATTCTCGCTGTTGTCCGTATGGATATCCGGAATGTCCCGGGCTTTTCCGTCTTTGATCTTCTGGGCGAAGGCCTGGACCACCATCTCGCAGAGCCGCTTGCTGGCTCCCATGATGTTCACCGGGTTCACTGCCTTATCCGTAGAGATCAGCACGAACCTCTTGGTCCCGAACAGCATGGCCGCATAGGCCGTGTAATAGGTGCCCAGCGCATTGTTCTTGATGGCCTCACAGGGGCTGTCCTCCATGAGAGGAACATGCTTGTGAGCCGCCGCATGATAGACGATGTCCGGACGGTAGTCCATGAACACCTTCTTCACTCTGCGGCTGTTTCTCACTGATCCGATCAGCACCACCAGGTCCAGATCGGGGTATTTATCGTTCAGCTCAAGCTTGATGGCGTGGGCATTATTCTCATATACGTCGAAGATAATGAGCTGCTTGGGATCGTGGGCCGCGATCTGCCGACAGAGCTCGGATCCGATGGAACCGCCTCCTCCTGTGACCAGGATCACCTTGCCCGTAAGCTCCTGGAAGATCTCATCCATATTGACCCGGATGGGCTCTCTGCCCAGCAGGTCCTCCACCTCCACCTTTCCATGGCAGAAGCGCTGGGGATGGCCAGGTAGATCTTATCGATATCGTACTTCTTCACCTTCTCCGGGATGTGCTGGCGTCCGCCCGCAACGATCACGCCATCGATGGTCCGTCCCCACTTGTTGGGGTTGTCATCGATGAAGCAGCAGACCTCTTCTTTTACAACAGAAGCACGCCGGATGTCCCGCAGGCTTACCCGGGTCAGCTCCGTGTAACTTGCAAACCGCCAGATACTGCGGTAAAGCCTGCACAGGGTGAACACTACAACACAGATGACAGAGCATAGGGCAGTGCGAACTTCTTCCACGACTCCAGGTATTCCGGCTAGGTCATCGAGAAGCTGCAGTCAAACCGAATCCAAAGCGCAAGGAAATACGACATCGTGACTGTATGTTGTCCTGGACATGCGTGTCTGTCTCGTAAAGGATCTTGTCCACATAATACAGGCCTCTGAACCGCCCTCCCGCCCGACGCAGGAATTCCTCAGCCAGCTGAGGATGGTCTGCATATAGTGATGATGTATTATCTATCTAACAGTCGTGAATCCGATCGACATTTTCACGGTATCGTGACATCGTTGAAAACGGGGAGCATACTGCGGAAGTCACCATTCAGGATGGGATCATCCTCGAGGGAGATCTTCCGCCCAAGGCTTTGTCTATGGTCAGAGAATGGATCAGCATCAACAGCGCTAATCTCATGACTATATGGGACAGCCAGGAGTTTTGTAAGATAGCTCCTCTCGAATAAACAGGAGGTTTAGCATGTTTCACAAAATCAAGAATATGATACCGTTGCCGGACTATGTTCTGAATGTGCAGTTCGCCGATGGCGTGACCAAGCAGTATGACATGAAGCTGCTGTTTGAACGCTATCCGATGATCTCGCCGCTGCGAGATCATCCGGAACTCTACTATTCCGCAGCGATCGATCTCGGAAGATATGGCGTCGTCTGGAACGATGACATCGATATCGCCTGTGATGAACTGTATCACAATGGCAAGCTTGTCAATGGACAGGATATCTGTAAATTTGACAAGCAATGGGTAGTCTCCGCTGAAGCGATGAGACGAGAATATGGGATGCCGAAGGAATAGATGCTCTCAGAGGTTCCATCCGCCGCACGAGTGTTGGCTACTGTACCTTCTTCTCCATCGCCTTCCTCTGCGCCAGATAGGCATTCCCCTTGAACTCGGTACCATGTCTGCCCGCGGGGTGGTAGGAGGGAACTACCTCGGCTATCAGGTGGCGGATGTCCTCCTCCCGGTCGTCGTAGGCGGCTTCCATCAGGCCCTGGAGCTGGGTGACGAAGGCGTCCTCGTCAAACTCCAGGGGACGGCCGATGTTGATCAGCTCGTTCCGGGTGCTGGTCAGGCCTTCCTCGTCCATGAGGCGTTCCTCGTAGAGCTTCTCTCCGGGGCGGAGACCGGTGTAGATGATCTGGATGTCCACGTCAGGCTTGTGCCCGGACAGCAGGATCATGTTCCGGGCCAGCTCGTCGATCTTGACCGGCGTACCCATGTCCAGAACGAATATATGCCCTCCACCTCCAAACGTGGAGGCGGTGAGGACCAGGGCTGCGGCCTCTGGGATGGTCATGAAATACCGGATGATATCCGGGTGGGTCACGGTGACGGGCCCGCCCGCGGCGATTTGCTCGCGGAAGCGGGGGATCACGGAGCCGTTGCTCCCCAGCACGTTGCCGAACCGGACGGCCACGAACTCGGTGGCGGGTCGGTCGGGGATCACCAGGTTGTCGATATCCTCCCGGTTGGTCCCGGTGTGGGCGTGCAGGTCAGGAAGCTCCGAGGCGCAGCCCTTCTCGATTTTCCGTGCAAAGGTCTGGACGATCATCTCGCACAGCCGCTTGCTGGCACCCATGACGTTCACGGGGTTGACGGCTTTGTCCGTAGAGATCAGGACGAACTTGCGCACGCCGTAAGCCATGGCGGCGAAGGCCGTGTAGTAAGTGCCGATGGCGTTGTTCTTGATGGCCTCGCAGGGGCTGTCCTCCATCAGCGGCACGTGCTTGTGGGCGGCCGCGTGGAAGACGATGTCCGGGCGGTAGTCCCGCATCACTTGCTTGATGCGGCGGCTGTTGCGGACCGATCCGATGAGCACCACCAGATCCAGATCCGGGTACTTGTCGGAAAGCTCCAGCTTGATGGCGTGAGCGTTGTTCTCGTAGATATCGAATATGATCAGCCGTTTCAGGTTCTCCACGGCGGCTACCTGGCGGCAGAGCTCGCTGCCGATGCTTCCGCCTCCGCCGGTAATGAGGACGGTCTTCCCCTCCAGGGACTCCCGAAGCTCCCGGGACTTCATCTTGACGGGCTCCCGGCCAAGCAGATCCTCTACCTCGACCTTCTTCAGGTCGCTGACGGTCACCTTGCCGAGGGCCAGCTGATATACGCCCGGCAGGGTCATGAGCTCGCAGTCCGTCACCTTGCAGATGTCCAGGATCTGCTTCCGCTCCTGTCCGGAGATGCTGGGCAGGGCCACGTAGATCTTGCTGATGCGGTACTTCTCCACCGCTCGAGGGATCTCGTAGCGGCCGCCCACCACTTCCACATTGTCGATGGTGCGTCCCCACTTGTTCTGGTTGTCGTCGACGAAACACCGGACCTCGTCGGTAACCTCAGGGGCCCGCCTCAGCTCCCTAAGGAGCAGGGTTCCGGCGGCGCCCGCGCCCACGATCATGGCGTTGTTGGCATCCTGCTTGTGGCGGCTGTTCCGTAGCAGAAGCACAAAACGATAGGCGAACCGGATGCTGACGATCATCACGAACTGGACGACGATCCCGATGATGTAGTAGGAAACGGGCATACGCTTGTACAGCAGGGTGATCCCTACGATGTGAAGGACCCCCGTGACGACAGTGGCCATGGTCACCCGCTGTAGTTCCCGGAAACTGGCGAACCGCCAGATACTCTTGTATAGTTTCAGCACCCAAAATACCGCCACACTGAGGATGGCGTAGATAGGTGCGAACCGCAAAAAAGCCTCCAGGTAGATCTGGGGGATCAGGGAGATCCGCAGGTCAAACCGCAACAGCAGCGCAAAGAAAAAAGAAAAGGTCACAGCCAGCGCATCGTATACAACGAGGTAGGCGGTGACCCACTGCCAGTGCTCTAGCCCACGGCGTTGGTTCTGTTGATCCTGATCTGACTTGTCTGATACCCGCTTGGTGTGCGGCATTCCTCGTTCCTTCTTTCTCTCAAAATGCGTCATATAATTCTATCATAACGAAAATATTAGGTCAACAGATCATAAGAAAATGGATAAAAATAGATATATATTATAGAAATGATTTTTTAAGGCGGGGTGAAGGCTTTGTGCCACCAAAAAACCCGCGCCGATGGGCGCGGGGTAACCGCCATACCGTGCGGGGACGTTAGGAGGTTTCGCGCAACACAGTTAGCGCAGCAACCATTCCAAGGCGTTGATCTGTTTGATTCCATTGTGAGAAGTCATTGGAACAAAATCCATGGTGATCAGGTATTTCGGATTATGATCCTTGATACTTTCCAACGGCGCAAGCTCACGTGCGAGGGTTTTGCCGTCGGCGTCAATTACAGTGTACGCCACCTGATAGTATTCTTCCCCCTCGTCACCTATTGCAACAAAATCAACCTCTGCTGACCCAACCTTTCCAATGTGTATTTCATAGCCCCGACGCAGCAGTTCCAGGTATACGACATTTTCCAGAATATGCCCCAGATCGACCCGCCTGCTGCCAAGCAGATAGTAGCGCAAACCAATGTCGGAGAGATAATACTTGCTGCCGGTCGTAAGGTACTGCTTCCCTTTCACATCATATCTACCTACCTTGTAAAGGACAAAACTGTCAACAAGCGCGGAGAGGTAGTTTTCCACCGTAGGCGCAGAGATCTTGCGCCCATTGGAGGTCATGGTGTTCGCGATCCTGGTTGCGGAGCACAGATTGCCAATGTTGTCAAACATAAAGCGGATCACACTATCGAGCATCCCGGCATCGGATATATGATGCCTTGCAACGACGTCTTTCAGGACAATGGAAGTATAGATTCCTTCCAGATATGCACGGATATCCCGGCGGCGGGATAATTGCAGAATATAGGGGAACGATCCATTCTGAATATAGCGTTGGTACTTCATTTGCAGATCCGTATCATCTTCCGATGCGGATATGTATTCCTTAAAGGAAAGGGGCAGCATCTTGATCTCAACATAACGACCGGAGAGAAGGGTCGCCAACTCGCCGGACAGCATATAGGCGTTTGACCCCGTGATATACACATCACAGGTTGGCTTGAGAAGCAGACCATCCACCGCCTTCTGAAAATCCGGAACTGTCTGTACTTCATCGATGAAGATATAATTCATTTTGTCGGGGATCAGACGCCCGTTAACCAGATCGTAGAGTTGCTTATAATCCTGTATCTCGAAATACTCAGGGTCTTCAAGATTGATACGGATGATCTGATCTTCCCCGACGCCATCCTTACGCAGATACTCACAGTATAAATCAAACAAAGTTGATTTTCCGCAGCGGCGGATCCCTGTCACTACTTTTATAAGCTGTTTTTCCCGGAAGCTGATAAGCTGTTCCATATAGACCGGACGTTTGATAAGGGCATGCATAACTCACACCTCCTTTTGCAAAATAAGTTTACTATACTGTCACCAAAATGTCAAGTTTGCAAAATACACTTTGTAAACTTGACATTTTTTATTAAGTTTAATAAGTCTATTTTGCATTTTTCTGGCAACAGCGTCCGCGACCAGTGATTTGTGCCACCAAAAAACCCGCGCCGATAGGCGCGGGGTAGCCGCCATGCGTGAGCTGGCTATGCCTGCTGGGAAAGCCGCAGGTACAGCGCTGCGTTGGTGTTGGACATGTACGGACCGGTCCAGAAGATCTGCACCAATCCGCAGGTGATGCTGCCTAGGATGATCCAGCCAATGAAGGACAGGTCGAGCAGAAAGGTGTTCAGCTTGTGCCCGTTCATCATCTCTCTGGAGCGGGTGATGACCTCTGTCGGTGAAAGCTCCGGATTGTCCCGAATGATGTAGGGCACCATGCGGTAGGAATACGCCTTGATGAATCCCGGGATGATGAACAGGAGCGTCCACAGCACCAGGAACAGATCCTTCAGGAACATGGTCAGGAATGTCCGTCCATAGCTCTGGAAACCGCTCTTGATAACGCCCAGGTCTCCCTGGCCGCCGCTCTTGACGTTCTCCTTGAAGAACCCTATGCAGCCCACATTCAGCGGGTTGAACAGGAAGATCTGCAGCACCACGGCCACCGCGATGATCACCAGAACGACACCGGTGAAAATGCCCGCCGTTGCCAGCTGCTGCTCCGGTGTCATGCCATTCATCATGTTGTTGATGTCCTCGGTCGAATACTCGGGCTGCTGCTTGGTCGCGTTGATCGACACGCTGGTGCCGCCCGCCAGCAGCATGAGCAGAAACGCACAAAGCACGCTGGGCCAGTAGTTCGCCTTGAACGCTGCCTTTCCTCGTTCCTTCATTTCAGTGATAGTCCACATAATATAATACCTCCCTTTGGAAAAATTGATATCGCGTTCAATTCTAACACACTTGGGAGAATCCGTCAAATCGGCAAAACGTGGTTCAAACTACAGACAGACCCCGCCCATTATGCTACACTGTGTTCAAAAATAACAAGGAGGTACGATCGATGAATAATCAGATGTTTTGTTTTCAGTGTCAGGAGACCGCCGGCTGCAAGGGCTGCACCGTCTCCGGTGTCTGCGGCAAGAAACCGGACGTCGCGGCCATGCAGGACCTGCTGGTCTACGTGACCAAGGGCCTTTCCGCGGTGACCACCCGGCTAAGGGCGGAGGGTAAGCCGGTGAGCCCGGAGGTGAACCACCTGGTCACCCTGAACCTGTTCACGACCATCACCAACGCCAATTTTGACCGGGCGTCCATCATGGAGTCCGTGCAGAAGACTTTGTCCCTGAAGCAGCGCCTGCTGGCGGAGCTGAGCGACGCGTCGGGCCTGCCGGAAGCCGCCACCTGGGCCGCTCCCGCATCCTCGTTCGATGCCAAAGCCGCCACGGTGGGCGTCCTCTCCACAGAGAACGAAGACATCCGCTCCCTGCGCGAGCTGATCACCTACGGCCTGAAAGGGCTAGCCGCCTACTCCAAGCACGCCAACGCCCTGCTCCAGGACGATGAGGAGGTCGACGCCTTCCTGCAAAAGGCTTTGTCCCAGACTCTGGACGACTCTCTGGGCGTAGAGGAGCTGGTGGCGCTGACGCTGGAGACCGGCAAATACGGCGTCGCGGGCATGGCTCTGCTGGACAAAGCCAACACCCAGGCCTACGGCAACCCGGAGGTCACTTCCGTGGACATCGGCGTCCGGAAGAACCCGGGCATCCTCATCTCCGGCCACGACCTTAGGGATCTGGAGATGCTGCTGGAACAGACCGCCGGCACGGGTGTGGATGTCTACACCCATTCCGAGATGCTCCCGGCCCACTACTACCCGGCCTTCAAGAAATACCCCCACTTCGCCGGCAACTACGGAAACGCGTGGTGGAAGCAGAAGGAGGAGTTCCAGAAGTTCAACGGACCGATCCTGATGACCACCAACTGCGTGGTGCCCCCGGCCGCCAGCTACGTGGACCGCCTCTGGACCACCGGCGCCACGGGGATGCCGGGATGCAAGCATATCCCCGGTGCCTACGGGGAGAAGAAGGATTTCTCCGCCATCATCGCCCAGGCCAGGACCTGCCCGCCGCCCACGGAGCTGGAGACGGGAAGTATCACGGGCGGCTTCGCTCATGAGCAGGTATTCGCCCTGGCGGACCAGGTGGTGGACGCCGTGAAATCGGGTGCGATCCGCAAGTTCGTAGTAATGGCCGGCTGCGATGGCCGCCAGAAGAGCCGGGCCTACTACACGGAATTTGCAGAAAAACTGCCGAAGGATGTGGTGATCCTAACCGCCGGCTGCGCCAAGTATAAGTACAACAAGCTGGATCTGGGAGACATCGGCGGCATCCCCAGGGTGCTGGACGCCGGCCAGTGCAATGACTCTTACTCCCTGGCCCTCATCGCCTTGAAGCTGCAGGAGATCTTTGGGCTGGAAGACATCAATGACCTGCCCCTGGCCTTCAACATCGCCTGGTACGAGCAGAAGGCAGTGATCGTTCTGCTGGCCCTTCTCTCCCTCGGCGTCAAAAACATCCACCTGGGTCCCACCCTCCCGGCCTTCCTGTCGCCTAACGTGGCGAACATGCTGGTGAAAACCTTCGGCATCACCGGCATCGGCACCGTGGACGAAGACCTGAAGCTGTTCTTCGGCGAAGCATAAGGCAAGCCGCTTGCGCGGCGGCGCGGACATAAGGGCGGCGCGGACATAAGGGCAGGCGCGGAACATAAGGGCCGCGCGGACATAAGGGCCGCGCGGACATAAGGGCGGCGCGGAACCGGAGCGCTACGCGCGGGGAGAGTAAGGCGCTCGCGCGCAGAGAGCGCGAGACGCAGCCGCTTGCCACCCTTGACAACGCACCTACGCCATGCTGAAGAATCCTCACCGACGGCGAGGAACTCAGTGGCAGATGCTCCGCTGAATGCGAGCGATCGTATCCGGTCCAGGCATGATCGGCATCAGTCATTTGGCTGACATTTTTCCAATTCAATGATTTCGTCGAGATCATTGAACCGACGAAATCCCTTGCTGCCTTGCTGGCGAAGTTCCACCTTGAGGAACCGAAGAACAAACGCCCAATTCCCAGGCAGACTTCGCACTGCTCATTTTGCGTGAACCTCTGGATGGCTTTGTGCCGAGATTTAAGATTTCCATCATCTGCCGAAACAACCGATCTGATTGATTCCTTGGGAAACCCCATTATTAAGATCCTGAAGGAACTGCTCAAAAAAGTTCCTTCAGATTGCCCGAACCCGAAATTCTGAAGGAATCTAATCCGTCGAAACTTCCACATCTTGGAAAACTTTTCCTTGGACGATATGAGCCCGGATCAATTTGAAGTGTACCCATAAAAGTAGAGTCACTCCTATATGATTTCTCCCCTATGATAATAATCATACGGGGTTGAGTAATTGATGGATTCGTGTGGCCTTTTACGAGGATAAAAGTGCCACACGTATTCATATATATCACCTTTTGCCTCGTTGATTGTTCTGTATTTTTTCTTTAGCCATTCTGACTTCATTTTACCCCAGAAACTTTCCATTGGTGCATTGTCCCAGCAATCTCCCTTACGGCTCATGCTGCATATGAATCCCTGCCTGCTCAGCATTCTCCTGTATTCCTTCGAACAGTAGGTCGAACCCCTGTCCGAATGTATGATGCATCCCGGACTTCCACAGCCTCTGAGAAGCATATCTTTTAATGCATCCATTACCAGAAATCTATCGTTATGCACGCTCATTGCCAACCCTACGGGAAGCCTTCCATACAGATCCAGTATTCCGGCCACATACAGATCTCCCTGCTCCGTAGCAATGACTGTTGTATCACTTACCATCTTTTTATCCGGGGCATCAACGCTGAAGTCTCTGTCGATAAGATTGTCGGCGATTGGCTCGTCATGGTCTGAATCCGTCGTGCAGACAAACCTTCTGCATGTCCTGGAAAAGAGAGCGCACTCCTGCATGATCCTCTCGACACGTTTATGGTTGACACGTTTTTTGCGACCTTTATTCAGGATAACGGTTACTTTTCTTGATCCGTATGATCCTCTGGAAGCTCTGTATATGTCGTATATCTCTTTTGTGATCTTAAGGTCTTCTTTCTCTTTCTCCGTAAGTGGCCCATCGACTCGTCTGCGCCATTTGTAGTATCCGCTCTCTGACACCTTTAGTACTCTGGCCATCCTCGCAATGCTGTGCTCGTGTTTATGCTCACGCATGAAAAGATATTTCAATCGCGCTTTACATTTGCAAGGAAGGCCGCTGCTTTTTTTAGTATTTCGACCTCCTCACGAAGCTCTGCGTTCTCTTTTTCAAGCTCTTTTTCCCGATCGGTCCTCTTATCTGATTTGGTAAACCCTTTTCGAAAGGCTTTATCTTCACCAACTTCAGCAAGATGATTACGCCATCGTATGACAGTCCACGGCATGATTCCGTACTTGTCGGCTATGACATGTTCCAGATTCTTGTTTTCAGGCCGCAATGCTTCTTTTGCCACCATCAATTTGAACTGTTTGCTGTAATTTGTTCTTGACATGGTGTACCTCCAATCTACATGCATTATACCATGCTTTGCAGACTCTACTTTTTGGGGTACACCTCAATTCAAGGAATGTGACAGAGGGAAGAAGTGGTGTTTAGGGCTTTGTGCACCGAGAAGACCTCGAAAATCGACGAAACCACATGGATTTCGCGGGTTTGAGCCACAGAGTGAAGTGTACCCATAAAAGTAGAGTCACTCCTATATGATTTCTCCCCTATGATAATAATCATACGGGGTTGAGTAATTGATGGATTCGTGTGGCCTTTTACGAGGATAAAAGTGCCACACGTATTCATATATATCACCTTTTGCCTCGTTGATTGTTCTGTATTTTTTCTTTAGCCATTCTGACTTCATTTTACCCCAGAAACTTTCCATTGGTGCATTGTCCCAGCAATCTCCCTTACGGCTCATGCTGCATATGAATCCCTGCCTGCTCAGCATTCTCCTGTATTCCTTCGAACAGTAGGTCGAACCCCTGTCCGAATGTATGATGCATCCCGGACTTCCACAGCCTCTGAGAAGCATATCTTTTAATGCATCCATTACCAGAAATCTATCGTTATGCACGCTCATTGCCAACCCTACGGGAAGCCTTCCATACAGATCCAGTATTCCGGCCACATACAGATCTCCCTGCTCCGTAGCAATGACTGTTGTATCACTTACCATCTTTTTATCCGGGGCATCAACGCTGAAGTCTCTGTCGATAAGATTGTCGGCGATTGGCTCGTCATGGTCTGAATCCGTCGTGCAGACAAACCTTCTGCATGTCCTGGAAAAGAGAGCGCACTCCTGCATGATCCTCTCGACACGTTTATGGTTGACACGTTTTTTGCGACCTTTATTCAGGATAACGGTTACTTTTCTTGATCCGTATGATCCTCTGGAAGCTCTGTATATGTCGTATATCTCTTTTGTGATCTTAAGGTCTTCTTTCTCTTTCTCCGTAAGTGGCCCATCGACTCGTCTGCGCCATTTGTAGTATCCGCTCTCTGACACCTTTAGTACTCTGGCCATCCTCGCAATGCTGTGCTCGTGTTTATGCTCACGCATGAAAAGATATTTCAATCGCGCTTTACATTTGCAAGGAAGGCCGCTGCTTTTTTTAGTATTTCGACCTCCTCACGAAGCTCTGCGTTCTCTTTTTCAAGCTCTTTTTCCCGATCGGTCCTCTTATCTGATTTGGTAAACCCTTTTCGAAAGGCTTTATCTTCACCAACTTCAGCAAGATGATTACGCCATCGTATGACAGTCCACGGCATGATTCCGTACTTGTCGGCTATGACATGTTCCAGATTCTTGTTTTCAGGCCGCAATGCTTCTTTTGCCACCATCAATTTGAACTGTTTGCTGTAATTTGTTCTTGACATGGTGTACCTCCAATCTACATGCATTATACCATGCTTTGCAGACTCTACTTTTTGGGGTACACCTCAGAGCATTCCTTCAGAAATCCACTCCACGGGGTTCTCAAGGAAAAAAATCCGAGCATTCCTTCAGATCCTCTCAAACTGGCCAAAACGAATGAATCGACCACTCTCATTCTGCATGGAATTCCGGGCGTTGGAGAATCAAAAAAATCCCGGGGCGATTTGGCGAACTTCCGTTCCGCGATCCGGGATTTTTCTTCGTTTGGCGGAACAGGACAGGCGGTTTCTTCCGCTCAAACGGAAAAATCTCTGTTTTGCGGAACACAGTTCCGCGATCTGGGATTTTTCTTCAGTTTGCGGAACAGGACAGGCGGTTTCTTCCGCTCAAACGGAAAAATCTCTGTTTTGCGGAACACAGTTCCGCGATCCGGGATTTTTCTTCGTTTTGCGGAACATTGTTCCGCGATCTGGGATTTTTCTTCGTTTTGCGGAACAGGACAGGCGATTTCTTCCGCTCAAACGGAATAATCTCTGTTTTGCGGAACACAGTTCCGCGATCCGGGATTTTTCTTCAGTTTGCGGAACATTGTTCCGCGATCTGGGATTTTTCTTCGTTTTGCGGAACAGGACAGGCGATTTCTTCCGCTCAAACGGAAAAATCTCTGTTTTGCGGAACACAGTTCCGCGATCTGGGATTTTTCTTCGTTTTGCGGAACAGGACAGGCGATTTCTTCCGCTCAAACGGAAAAATCTCTGTTTTGCGGAACATTGTTCCGCGATCCGGGATTTTTCTTCAGTTTGCGGAACAGGACAGGCGATTTCTTCCGCTCAAACGGAATAATCTCTGTTTTGCGGAACACAGTTCCGCGATCTGGGATTTTTCTTCAGTTTGCGGAACATTGTTCCGCGATCTGGGATTTTTCTTAAGTTAGCGGAACAGGACAGGCGGTTTCTTCCGCTCAAAAGGAAAAATCTCTGTTTTGCGGAACACAGTTCCGCGACACAAATGCCCATATAACGAACGTATGATACAGGCGTTCGTTTCGTTCGCGATGTGAAAGCGCGTCAGAAGTTTTGCCATACCCAAAAAATCCTCGCGCTCTGCTGTTTAGGGAATGCTGCCAGACGCCGTTTCCGTCAAAAGTATCTTGCTCGTATTCTGACGGAATTCAAAGGGTAATTTTCGGTTGATTCGAGTTCGAAACACCGTCTGTTGTCCCAGGGGATGGGCCATTTGAGAGAGAAAGGGTACCACTGGGACTCGTTTTTCCTTGCGGGGATGCATATTGCGCCTTTCCGAGGAAAACAATTACCAGAACATGGAAAAAAACAGGCGTACGATTCCGTCAATTTTTTGATGCACACAAGATGACGGAAAAGTGCCCGCCTGAAACAAAGCTTCCCGAGCGCCCGCCCGGTACGATGCTCGCCTGAAAGCGCTCGTCTTTCCACGTTCTGGCCATGCGGAATAGGCGGCGTGCGCCGTCCTTTCATCAACAGGTCGTCCAAATAGGCGGCGTGCGGCGTGCGCCGTACTTCCATCAACAGGTCATCCATGGACTGCCTCTTCATCAGCCGGCCCGCTTATACACATTTACAAACGATTCTGCCTCATCCTCCGAGTCCAGATGGGACTCTTCGAGCAGATATCCATCTCGGAGGGTATACGTGAAGGTCATTACCAGCGGGTTTTCCAGCGGTTTTTCTTCGCCGGCAAGCCGGGTGATTTCCAGTGTCATGGTCCACTGCCCCGACTGCTCATCCTTTTCCCAGCCTGTCACTTCTGAACCTTTGCCATTCAGATCGAGGTATTCCTTCACCCCATCCTCGGTGATGTTGATCGAACTGTCCGGGACATTCTCCCCGAACGTCTCCCGGTACGCATCGCCGGAAATGATTTCCTTCTCGTCGAGATTGTTCTGGTAAGCTTTTTCCTGGGGGAGCACCCCACAAACCTTCCATGTTCCGAAGATCTCGTCCGAGGGGCTCTTCCGGGAGCATGCTCCCAGACAGATCGCCCCCACGATCAGGGCGATGATCAATAGTCTTCTTTGCATATAAACCTGCCTTTCTTTTCCTCAAGTCTAACAGAAATTAAACACACTGTAAAGAAACGCTTTGTCTCTCGCGCCCCCGGGATTGACTGCGACGAAGGGCAATGCTACAATGCTCTCAAAGAGCGTGGAAGAACCCCAGAAAGGACCAAACATGAACGCAAGCCAGGAACTTACCATCAGACCGGCCTCCATGGATGAGCTGGAAGAGATCGTCGCCTTCTATTATGATATCATCGATCATCAGGACGAGAAGGAGTTCGGTGCGGACTGGACGAAAGATGTGTATCCGTCGCGGCAGGATTTCCGGACGGCGCTGGAAAACGGCGAGATGCACATCGGGACGGCAGAGGGACGGATCGCCTGCGGTGTGATCCTCTCCGGAGACGACGACATCTACAAAGACGTCCCATGGCCCACAGACGTCGCCCCGGAGGAGGTTGCTGTCATGCACCTTCTGGCCGTTCACGACGATTTCGCCGGCAGAGGATTTGCCAAAAAACTTGTCGCCTACTCCGCCGATGTCTGCCGCAGGCTCGGCAAGAAAGTCATCCGCCTCGACGTGATCAAGGGCAACCTCCCTGCCGAGAACCTCTACTTATCTTGCGGATTCGGCTTTGTGGCAGAGCAGAAGATCTACTACGAAGACACGGGTTTCGCGGATTTCCGAATGTTTGAGATGGATCTGACGCGATGATGTATCAGCAAGGAGGACTTAATAAATGAAATGGAAGATATCGCGCTGGTTCGCTGTCGCCTTACTGCTCTGCGGGGTGGCGCTGTTCGGCTTTGTTGGATGCGGATCCCCCGCGCAATCCGAAGTCCACGTTGCGGCAGATGGCAGCGATGCTGCGGGAAACGGCTCCGAAGCGTCACCTTATGCGACAGTGGACAAAGCAGCCAACGCGGCGCCGGGATCCTTGATCGTGGTCCATGGCGGCACCTACGGCCCGATCACTCTCGGCGCGGACTGCTCTGGAAGCGCGTCCTCCCCCACCGTCATACGAGCGGCCAGCGGTGAGACCGCAGTGGTGCGCGCCGGCGACGGCACCGGGATCAGTCTGACGGACGTTTCCCATGTCTCGGTGGAAGGGCTGGAGGTCACGGGCGGCACCCATGGCATCGACTACAGGAGCACGCGGGATGCGGGAGAACGGCCCCTGGAGGACATCCACATCAAGGGCTGCCGGGTCCATGGAGTCCGCGGCGTCCACGGCATCTGTGTCTACTCCTGCAATGATCAGGCACCGGTCAGGGATCTGTCCATCGAAGGGTGCGAGGTATATGACTGCGAATGCGGCTCCAGCGAATCCCTGGTCCTGAACGGCAACATCGACGGATTCCTCATCGCCGAAAACCGGATCCACGACAACAACAACATCGGGATCGATATGATCGGGTTCGAAGGAACGGCGAAGCACCCCGAACCGCTCGACGGAAGGAACCCCTACGAGTACGACTTTGTGCGAAACGGGATCTGCCGGGACAACGTGGTCTACAACATCAGTTCCCAGGGCAACCCGGCCTACTACGAAAACGGCGAATACGATCTTTGTGCCGACGGGATCTATGTCGACGGGGGACAGGATATTGAGGTATGCCGCAATTTCGTCTTTCGCTGCGATATAGGGCTGGAAGTCGCCACGGAGCACAGCCCAAAGGACAACGAGCTGTTTCGGGTCTCCGGCGTCCGCGCGCACGACAACGTCATCGCAGACTGCACAGGATGGACAGGGCTTTGTTTTGGCGGCTACGACCAAGACCTCGGCTTCACCGAAGACTGCACGTTCGATCACAACACGCTCGTGGACAACCCAGTTCAGATCGGCGTGCAGCGAAGCAGAAACAACCGCGTCCGCGCCAATCTTATCATCGGCGGAGAGACCGCCGTGGAGTTCAGCGAAGACTGCCGCCCGGAGGACATGCGCAACGATATCCGCGGGAACGTACTCTCCGGTCTCCAGGACGAACCCCGCCGAAAACAGTCCTACGGTCGCGTCTACCCGCACAAAGCAATGGCGGCCGATGGCTTCCGCTCTCTGATCGAAGGCGTCGGCTCCCGCTTCACCCCCGACAAAGACATGATGGCGCTATACCAGACCCCGTGAAAGACGCCCAGCGGCCGGGGCGCCCGGGCGATGCCGGAGTGGCGGCCGGGGCGCTGCGAGGCGCCGGGGCGATGCCGGAGTGGCGGCCGGGGCGCTGTGAGGGTCTGCGCGGCGGCCGGGGCGCCCGTGCTCGCTGGGGCGCTGTGGGGCGCCCACGGGGGACTGCGAATATTTATTCATCATTATGGTTGGCAGAAGGCGTAGCTGACCGACGCATATGGATATATGAAGTCGATTCACGGGGTTTTATCCACATGGTCAATTGATTTCTTTACTGCACGGGATTTCGTGCAGTTACAACTTCGACTCTATCTAAACCGCGAAGGTGCACTTACAACCTCTCGCGGTTTTTTCTATGTGCTATGATATATATGGTCCTGTCTTCTTCCCGAAAAGGAGGTTAATACAATGAAGAAGACATCCAAACACCTGACACTGGAAGACCGTATCGTCATAGAGCGACTCCTGGCTCACGGATTTAGATTCAGTGAGATAGCCACCCGACTCAGCAAAAGCCGAACGACCATTAGCCGTGAAGTCAAAAAGAATCGTACGTTCAAGGCACGAAACGGTAACCACTGCATCCACAGGAAGTCCTGCGATCTGCCCACAACCTGCTCTCAGGAATGCCACAAACGTACGCGTTCCTGCCGTGTTCGATGCGGAGACTGTAACATCCATTGCGAACGATTCCAGGAAGATATCTGCCCTGGCATTACGAAAGCCCCCTATGTTTGCAATGCCTGCGAATCCATGTCGCGCTGTTGGCTCCACGGATACATCTACAATGCCCGCAAAGCACAGGATGCGTATGAGACGACGCTGAAAGAATCAAGAACTGGCATCTCTTTGTCGGAAGAGCAGCTACAGGCCATGGATGAGCTCGTCACACCGCTGATCCAGCAGGGACAATCGGTCAATGTCGTGTTTCAAAACCATCGCGATGAACTCCCCATCACGGCACGGACAGCCTATGATTACATTGAAAACGGCCTTCTTGGTGCAAAGAATCTGGATCTCGCCCGTAAGGTACGTAGATCATACCGCCGGAAAAGCGGTCCGGTGCTCCGCGTGGACAAAGCCTGCCATCAGGGGCGCTCTTATGATGACTATCTTTCATTTATGGCGCAGCATCCGGATATGAATGTGGTTGAAGGCGATTCTGTCATCGGCAGAAAGGGCGGCAAGGTTCTTCTCACCCTCATGTTTACCAACTGCGATCTGCAGATGGCCTTCCTGCGGGAACAGAACAATGCGGCCACTGTTTCCTCTGTGTTTGCTTCACTCAGAGAGATTCTGGGAAAAGAACTCTTCAAGGAACTGTTTCAGGTTATTCTGGTCGATCGAGGCAGCGAATTCACCGATCCCACGAAAATCGAACTTGATCCTGAAACCGGAGAACAACTCTGCCATGTGTTTTATTGTGATCCGCAAAACAGCAATCAGAAGGCGCACTGTGAACGGAATCACCAGTTTATTCGGTATATCATCCCAAAGGGCAAGTCGATGGATGATTTATCGCAGGAAAAGGTCATCCTGATGATGAACCATATCAACTCATATCCGCGCAAAAAATGGAACGGGCGGTCACCGCTTGAGGTATTCACCTCAATCTATGGAAAGAGTGTTCCCAGCATTCTATCCATGAAGCAGATCGCCGCCGATTCCATAAACCTTAAGCCCGAACTCATTAAGTAGTCCGGAAAATGAAGACAGGACCACACCTTTTCGCAAGGTGCAATTTCAACTTCTGAAAACGGGCATTCTTCATACCCGGGTTTTAGTGTGCCTTCATACTTGAATTTTACATGATTTCCAGCGCGATTACAACTTCATACGTCAACTTACTTCTTCAATCTGCCACAATTCGTTGGAGAAGTGCATTCACAACTTCCTGATTTATACTAGTGAGAAATTAGTTGCGTTTACAATCGTCAAACGTGCACTTACTGTATCAAACAACCGGTTTTATCCACATAAGGCTTTGTGCTCGCTGGGCACGAGGCTGAAAACGAGGCGAGACCGGTGCTGCACCGTCATTATAGCAGTGAAATCCGGAATAATTTCCCATTTTTGATGACAGCTGCGGGGTTTTCAGGGATGATCGTGGCGGTATGCTTATACATGGGCATACAAAATGGATAATAGAACCGATATGGAGCCAAAATATCCATCTGGAAGTGGAAACATATGCGAAACGCATGCTCCCTGCCCTCTGTTCTTTCTCTTAATAAGGGTCTTTTATGTGTTCCGTTATGACCAAAAGGCCGTGGTACACAACTGGCCGAATCAGTTCACTCATTTTCTGAGCCATGTCCGCATAACCTTCATCACAGGGGGAGACGTTCTCCCTCATCCGCCTTATCAGCATTGATATGCCTGCAAAGGAACCTGCTGTTGTTGCTGGCAGAAAGCAGGAGCATAGGAAGATATCCATTTTCTCTGTTGAATTCCATGATCTCTCCTATGACCACGTCTGGATCATCAAGATACAGATCGGCACTGCCGGGTAATCTGAAGTTCTCGATGAAAACGCGGTCGATCTTCTTACGCGTTGCGTTTCGCTTGTTTGAATAGATTGTTTTGTTCATTTTCCATCGCCTCCACTTAGGCTTTGCGGGCATGTTTCTTCCTGAGCCCCAATGATGCAAGAATAAAGAATATGCATGTGAATCCCCAAATGATCGCCAGATCATGTCGAATGAGCTCAAGCCCGGAACCGCGCAACATGACTTCCTGCATCGCATTCGCACCATATGTGAGAGGCAGCGCCTGCGAGAGGACTTGCATCCAATGTGGAGCACCGGAAAGATCGAAAATCCCACACAAAAGTATCTGAGGTACGACGAACACCAACATCAACTGAACTACCTGAAAAGCATTTGCAGCCAGTCCAGATACAAGAAGCCCAAAGGTCACAGAAGCGATCGCCAAACTGATCGCGATCAGAACAACATACCATACATTCCCCTCATTCGGAAATCCAATCAACTTCAAAGCCGCCGTTACGATGGCGCATACCTGAACACCCGCAAGAGTTCCGAAGGCAATGGCGTATCCCCCGAGGATCTGCCATGATTTTACCGGCGTTGCAAGAAAACGCATCATTGTCCCTGCGCTTCTTTCATTGACAAGAGACATTCCACTTGTGATGAAGGTGAACACAAAGACGAACAACCCGATGAAGATCGGACCAAAGAAATCAAACGTCTCCCAGTCATCACTTCCATGGACATAGGTTCGCTCCACATTCTGGATCGCAATATAGTCATCAACATTGACCTCAATATCAAAGTCTTTGGTGTCAAAATCGATACTGTCCACGGACAAATCGTCCATATCCAGCCCGGAGAAGTCAATAGTTCCACCGGTTCCAAAAGAAGCGAACACGCGGTTAAACTTTTTCTTCAGTACCTTTCGCTGTTCCTTTGGAAGAGCAGCCAGCATTTTCGAAAGTTGCTTTTTGGCTTTTTTCTTCGCCTTTTTTGCTTTCTGCTGCTGTCGTTCTACTTTAGCCTTCGTATCGTTGATTTTTCTTTCGGCCTCTTGCTTCTTTTCTTCTATTTCCGCTTTCTTATCCTCGATCTCTTTCTCGATCTCCTTGCGTTTCTTATCTATTTCCGCCTTTTTACTGTCGATCTCATCCTGCATTCGCTTACGCGCACCTTCGCTGTACTCCTCAGTCGCATCAGCCACAGTGCTGAGAACTGCTGCATTGGCGATCCTGTCGCTTCCCTCCAGATGGATCTCCATAGTCGTTGACCCTTTGGGAAGTTCAAGTATTGCATCCAGCTGACCGTCTTTCAGCATCGAATCTGCTTTCGACTCGCTGACATCAACGATTTGAACATCCTGTTTCTCAAGCGCAGAGACATATTCTTCGGGCAGGTCCTTTACCGCAACCTTTGGAACATATCCACTTGCGCCAAGCAGGACAGACAAAAGCCAAAGCACGATGATCGGTGCTACAAACAGGAGCAGAAGTGTCCTTTTATCATAAATGAACTGAAGGAGTATACGTCTCGCAATGGCTAACATCTTTGTCATTTGCGATCACCTCCCTCAAGTTTGAGGAACGCATCCTCCAGGTCTTTAGCACCCGTTTCTTCTAAGATCTGATCAGGGGAACCGGAAGCAACGAACCTGCCTTCATTGAGCATTGCTATCAGACTGCACCGCGCTGCTTCATCCATGACATGAGTCGTTACCAGTATGGTGCATCCATTGGATGCCAGTCTCTCAAATTCCATCCAGATTCGTCTTCGGTGTTCCGGGTCAAGACCAACTGTCGGCTCATCCAGGATAAGAAGATCCGGTTCATGCATCATCGCGATCCCGAGGGAGAGCCTTCGTTTCATTCCTCCCGAAAAAGCAGACACCTTTTTACGAGCGTCTTCTTCAAGCAGACCGAATCTGAGCATTTCATTGGCTCTCTGCCTGACTTGCCCGGCAGGCATTCCGTTCATCTTTCCAAAGAACTTCAGATTGTCGATCGCAGTGATATCCGTATAAAGTGCATCTTCCTGCGGCATGTAACCGATCTTCTTCCTTACCGTTTTATATGGAGCTCTTTCACCCATGACTGTCACAGTACCACTGCTTGGTAACAGTCTGCCCATAATGAGGTTGACCATTGTGGTTTTGCCACATCCTGAAGGGCCAAGCAGGCATAGGATCTCACCTCGTTTCAGATGGAAGTCTATCCCCCTTAAAACAGGTTTCCTGTGATCAGTAAAAGGGGTCTTCCTTCCGAAGTTCATATACACCGAATCAAATACGATCATAGCATTCACTCCAAAAACAACACAGTGTTGGCTTCTTCTTTCATTATATGCATGCAGTTGAACCGAAAGCAACCAACAATATCCAACGCAGTGTTGGATTTTCGGCAGCCATTTCCCAAAATCGATATTCTGCGGACCTTATTCCCTTTGTTAATTCCGGCAACCGCCTCGCAAAAAAACAGGGGCCATCTCTTTTGAGATAGCCCCTCGTGGTCGGTCATCTATTTCAGCTCTGCAGCGGTCTCGTCCAGGAGGGCGGCCAGGCGCTCCACCTGTTCGGTGGTGGTGGCCCAGCAGGCGCAGAAGCGTGCGACGATGTGATCATCGTCATATTTCTTTGTGGTCTCAAAGAAGACTTTCTCCCTCAGCCGATCGGCGAAGTCGTTTGCCAAAACAAAGTACTGCTGGTTGGTGGGAGAGTCGGTGTACAATTCGAATCCGCGGTCGGTGAAGACCTTCTTGATCTCCATGGCCCGGTCGATGCCGTTCTTGCCCAGTTCCAGGTACAGGTCATCCTCGAACAGCACGTCGAACTGGATGGCCGGAACGCGGCCCTTGGCAAACACGGCGCCGCGCTGCTTCATGATGGAGAAGAAGTGCTTGGGCGCATCGCCTCTGGGGAAGACCACGGCCTCGCCGCAGAGGGCGCCGACCTTGGTGCCGCCGATATAGAAGACGTCGCAGATCTCCGCGATATCACGGAGCGTCACGTCCGTCCCCGGCGCCATCAGTCCGTAGCCTAGCCGGGCACCGTCCAGGTACAGCGGCATGTCGTACTCATGGCAGATGTCCGCCAGTTCCTGAAGTTCCGCCTTGGTGTACAAAGTCCCCATCTCGGTGGGATGGGAGATGTACAGTGCACCCGGGAAGACGATGTGCTCCCAGGCCTCATCGTTATAGAAGGTATGGAGCAGGTCCAGCAGGTCGGCAGCAGCCACCTTGCCGTCGTGGCTCGGCACCGTGAGGACTTTGTGCCCGGTGAACTCCACGCCGCCGGACTCGTGATTGTTGACGTGGCCGGTCTCGGCGGACACCACCCCCTCGTAGGTCTCCAGGATGGAGTCGATGATGGTGACATTGGTCATGGTGCCACCGCCGAAGAAGAAGACGTCCGCATTGGGCGTGCCGCATGCCTTGCGGATCTTCTCCTTGGCCCGGGCACTGTACTCGTCCTCACCGTAGCCCGGGAGCTGCTCGTAGTTGATATCGATCAGGCGCTGCAGGATCTTCGGGTGCGCGCCCTCGTGGTAGTCGCATTCAAAGGAAAACATATGGAACCTCCTTGTTTGATTCTGCCCTGTTGAAGTGGCCTTCGCTTTTTTGATTGTAACAGGTTTTGCGCCCTTTGTAAAATGCGACTGGCATTTGAGATAGTTTGCTGCAGGTAGCAGCAATGAATCCTCAGTATGTAAGCAGAGATGAGATCTCTGAGGCAGAGCTTGCAAACCTTGGCAAGATCACCCTCGAAAGTGCTCTGAACGATCCGTTCTCACTTCCTAAGCCGATCCTCAACGGACTTCTTGAGAAGGTTTCTGAGGTATGGGACAAGGCTGATCTTGACATCCTTGCTGAGAAGAGAGCTGACAAGAGCTTCAACTTCAACTATCTGCCGAACTTCCTTTCGGAAGAAGCTAAGACAAGACTTGCAGGTCTTGCAATTGCTGCCAAGATGGAAATCTCCCAGAACAAGATCTTCAAGGGTCTTGTTGACGGACGTATCTCCAAGCAGCTCAAGGAGATCTGCCTGCTTGATCAGGTTTACGTAAGAGCAGAAGACGGCAAGCAGACTGTTGCTCAGTATCTGAAGTCAGTTGATGGTGATCTTGCACTTACTAAGGTAGTAATATTCGAAGTAGGCGAAGGCATCGAGAAGAAGGAAGAGGACTTCGCTGCTGAAGTAGCTGCACAGATGGAAGCTGCAAACAAGTAAGATTAATTGATGTACAAAGAATGCCCGAACGTGTATAATTAATATATGTTCGGGTGTTTTTTTGCTCGATGTATGAGCAGTGATAAACAGCAGGAGGTGCTGAGATGAACAGAAAGAAATTGATATGCTTTATACTGACCATCTGCATGGTTCTTGTCTTTACAGCGTGCGGATCCGGGAGCAAAGACAGTGGATCTCAAGGCGGTAAGCAAACTGCCGAAGCTTATCTGGATCAGGACGGGAATGCTCCTGTGACTGTAATTGTGGATATTAGCGGAGGCTGGTCGGTGGAATTTGCCAGAGGTGCCGCATATCTCTATGATGGTGAGATCGTAGAGGGCAAAGATAGTACTGCTATGCTGATCACCCTTGACAAAGAAGTTTACGATGAATATATGGAAGAGGCCAAGGCCGCATCAGACTTCAAAGAGGGGTATAACGGAGTATTTTATACAGGAAGTGATGAGGCCGTTTATCTTACTTCGGTAGATGATTCTGCATTTATTCGGATTTCAGCAAATAAGGATGCTGACATCGAAGCTATTACTTCCAGATTCACATTATCACTGGACAACTAAATGGCATAACTACCCAATCGAAAGAAGAAACTACTAGCTCTGAAATAGTTAGAGTATCCACCACCCCAACATTTTTAACAGAGCCGCAAAAGGACGAGCATTCGCTCGTCTTTCGCTTTGGCTAGGGTATCTCAATTTGGTTTTCCAGAACCACTGTAATTGCAATGGTTTGAGCGTTTCGATTCTGTAATGCCCCTTTTTTGTCTCCTGTTTCAGGTTCTTAAGAGTGCCTGTAAGCACTTGTGTGCCTTATCTTGTTAACTTATCTCAGTTTTGCGGCCGGGAAATTGAACTCATAGAGCATCCTGCCTTTGACTGTCTGTGATTCGCCATCTGATTCGATAGTTAATTCTGTATCTGCAAGATTTCTAGTATAGGATGGTTTGAGCCCCATCGCATCATACTGCTTTTTGACAAGTTCGGGAGCATCACCATATACATACATGACGCCGATTTCCTGCGGATCACGAATGGTGTAAGTGATTTTCATGCCTTCACCTTCAAAAGTATATCTAAGGGCGCACGGATATTCCTTGCCGCTCACTTTTTCGATATATGTATCGAGGATTTCATAGCTCATACTGCTGCTTGAAGTATTCTCGAATATTCTGTTTCCTTGCTCATCATCGATCATAAAAAGCGGAATTTGCACCAATCCGGTGCTCTTCCTGGTCACCATATCATAGATAAGGACACTGTATTCACCGATATTCTGACGTCCCCAGACCCAGTGATGGAAAGCGATCGCAGGACTTATATTGAACCATTGGTGGTTATAATATGCTGCACCTGTTACATCTTTATCCTCTCCATTGATATTGATATGACCGGACACATGCATTTTTGTGATACATATGAAATTGTAGTAGAATCCCTCTCCAACATCGATGATCCCGGTTCCTGGTCTGAAAGGTTTGGCTTCTGCCGTGAAATGAAGGTCCACACTGGCAGAATGATCTTCGGAAGGTTTTCCATCCACAACAAGTGCAGATGGTTCTTCCGGTACGATCTTCACGTCGTATTCATCCCAATTGCTTCCCTTGAGATAATGTACTCCTAATTTCAGATCGCACTTTTCTTTTGAAAAACCTGATTCTTCAATGCTGCACATCCTATAATCAAAGAATGTTGTCCCGTCTTTATTGGTGTAATTAATGGCAACGTTCGGGTTATCTTCCGGCTGCATGAGATGATCCACAGATTTCGGACGGAATCCTAATACAAGCGTAGAACCATCTTCAAAACTACAGTCAAAATACCAGATCTCACCGTGACCCGGATCTGAACTGTCACGTCTTCCATCTTCCCAGGCTTCCAAACCTTCCTGTTTGATCCCATATTTCTTAAAATCTTCCGGTCTATCCAAAACTCTTACAGTTTCCATCTTAATGTACCTCCCTGATGTTATTTGACATCAATAAATTAATTAGCTACAATCTAACTATATTCACTTCCCAAAAAAAAGAGAAGACATGATCGCCTTCTGATAGTCAATTAATTTACACATGAAAGGTATTCGTCAAATATGTCAGGAACAGATCTCAGAATACAAAAGACCTATGCTGCATTGACCCGGGAGTTTACTGCTCTTTTGAAGTTGAAACGCTTCGAACAAATCACGGTCAAGGAGCTCTGCGACGCCGCTATGGTCAGGACCGCCACCTTTTACAACCACTTCAGTGACAAATATGAATTTGCCGATTTCGTCATCCGGGACGCCTTGGATAGCCATCGCGGGGATGATAGTGAATTGCAAAGGCTGGCCGGCCCCGAATATTACGAACAGCTTCTCTACCACGCTTTTGATCTGCTTGAAAACAATCGCGAACTGCTGCGATCACTTGCATCGGACTCAATGCTGTGGTCGATTGGCGAAGTAATCAGAAACGGCGTACATGACGAACTGCTGACGCACCTTCAGCGAGATCAGGCGGCAGGCCAAACTCTGGCAGCAGATCCGCAGCTGCTCACAGAGTTTATCATTGGGGCAATTGAAGAAGTGATTCGATGGTGGTTTTCATCTTCAGATCCGATACCGACAGAAGAATTGAAAAAACAGTTGATGAACAGCGTCCTGCGACTGGTTTCTTAATTATCTTAGGGTATGGCTATATGCCAGAGGAAGTCTTCGACGAGTTTCACTCTTTATCACAATTCCATCGCTATCCAAGCCTCTTTGAAGAAACACACGTAAAGGAGGCGAGCTGATGAGAACTGTTTATAAAGGCAGTGGAGCTCAACATCGCTCTATATCGGAGAATCTCCCCTCCTTAAAGTCTGAGTACGCATACTCAAATGGCTACTTCGGAGACAAGGGGAAAGGCAGAGCCTTTACACGCAATATTGCCAGCGATGATCCTCTATCAACGGCAAAGCACTTTTTTGATACAGCAGGTTACGGTGGCATTGTCCAACAAATGGCTAATGGAAAGGGCCAGAATGTCAAGATGAAAGATGGCAGCATTGTCTCATTCCGAGAAGTATCCACTTCAGATGGATCGCCCGCCGTCGAAATCAATATTTCAAAGAGCACCGATGCCGGTGGATTAAAAAAGCAAAAAATACATTTTGTCAAGGAGAAATAGAAATGAAAACAATAGATATGCGATTCGACCCATGTATATTCAGTAGTTTTCTTGGTAAACAGTTTAATGGGTATCGGTGTGATGAATTCACGTATACAAATTCAGTCACACAAATCGTCGGCATGTTCATCGATGATAATTCCTATAAACTGACAAACATCCAAGAAGCTGTCGACTATTTCGGCAATCCTGAAGATATGGCCGTTTGTAGATTCGAGGAATGCGAGGACACTGATATCCAATCTGCCTTTGTCGATGGAAATCTCAAGGACACTCCAGTTGATGGCATTATTGAAAGAATTGCAATAGTCAACGAAAACCAGCGTGTGTATGAGGGTGGAGTCCAGACTTACGATGTCTGGCTTACCAGAGGCGTCATCTTCACCGTGGACGGCCGCGAGATCTCCTTCGAAAAGGAAAACGTCCCGTTCTCAGAGGAAATTATTATTCGTAAGGGCTATGATCTTCTCAACGAATTTGGAGGAACCGACGATTTCTCCCAGGAATGGGATGAGGGCATTACTGCAATCGCCACGCGAGAAGTTATAGCTCTGGAATAACTCTACAGCATTTATTAAACATTCCTACAAATAGTGGCAGCCTGCTCTGAGGTGACCCCCAAAAGTTAGACCAAGAATCTAACTGGAGGAGGTCAGTTTTGTTATGGCAAAGTATAGTTATGAGTTTAAACGCATGGGGCATTTTCAATAACATACTCGTTATCCCACAGATCCCGTGTCGCAATACAGTAATTGACCGTCGCTTTCAAGCAACGTAGTTCTTCAATCGAAAACATCTTGTTTTCCATGACTTCCACCTCCTTTATGTTTGGTTTGTTACTATTGTTTTTGGTAGATAATTGATGCGCTGCTCTTCTCTCTCAAGGATGTCAGCGATATAGACTCCGTCTGCCATGTCGACCAGAACATGCAGTTGGACTCCAGTTATGAATTCGATTCCAAGGGCGCTGCGAAGTTCTTCGGCGAATAGCTCCTGAATCGCGCGCAGGTCTTTAGTCTCATCAAGTAGTAATGATGATCTGTACATGGTCTCTATTCCATTCGCGGTGCGACCGCGCTTAATAAGCTCATATCTCATGATTTCTCTTCTCCATTATTATCGAAGGTAGTTATGAATTGTATCAAATAAATCATTTCTAGCATGGCCCAGGCACTCAGCAACATGTGCGACCGCATCACGATCATATATGCGGCCTGCATATCTTCCACGACAGATGTATAGTTGATCCGTCCGCAAAGTCGTGATATCTCGCGCATAATACTGGTACATCGCCTGTGCATACTCGCGTCTACACTGGTGTACATTGGTGTGATCACTTGGATTGTAGTAGTCACGAAATTTGCCCGTTTCGAAGGCTTTTCTCACCATTTCTTGGTTCTGTGGCAAAATCTCTGCCACATTGGTCTTCCCGTGCTTTGCTTTTGCAACGCATATGAATAGTCGATTGTCTTTTTCCAAAAGTTGTAAGTTCGATACTCGGCCGTGAATATCGGGCTTCAAGACAATGCCAGTTTCGCGATATACTTGATCCCGATATGCTATCACTTCCTGCCTGCTCAGATCTCGATACTCCGCTTTACGTGCTCCGATTGCCCTGTAGAAATCCAGCTGCTCCTTGTGATTATTCGGATTGAAATATCTGTCACTTCCTCTGCCCTTGTCGCTCTCTGCGTGGCACGGAAGAATCTTATAGTGATCCAAGTTCACCATCCATACTTTCGATAGCTGGGCCCGCTCTCTCGCTAACGTTCTCGGTGTGATTTCACCCCGAAGTGCAGCTTCCTTCCGCGTATCTAGATACTTTTCAAGATATCCCGCTACTTCTCTAAATGATAACCGGTGGCCGGCGATGGAGTTTGCATATCGGTACACAGAAGTTCCAAGCCTTACACAGGCATCGAAAGTTCCCCGGTTATAAAAGAAATACTTTTCCCTGGACTTCATCTTGTCCGCAGCTTCTCCAGCCCTCATCCGGTCACCCCGATCGTGCATCTTGTCCTGATGCTTGCTGCGGCCGAAAGCTCTGCGATCTTTCAGGTTTTTCTCTATCTCTTATCTTATGCTTAATCTTGCCATTTCCATTACACCTTGCTCGTAGTACCAAACGCACAATGCGTCTCGCCCCATCGTGGGACTTGGCTTTTTACCGTCTTACCCGTGACGCCACAGTAAGATAACAATAATCTCCTTTCTCCAGTACTGCGAATTTGGTGGTGGTGATGGTGGATGATCGCATATACTTCAAATCAGAGTCGATATCATGATTCCCGAATCAGCGCATAGAAGAGTGTTCCAGCTGTAACCGGATGATACGAATCCTGATGAAATGCTTTCGCCCGAGTGTGGATGGCGACTCTTTTGACAGATCCAGAAAGACTGGAATAATTAGATTTAGGTAACAAAAAGCCACGCCAATCGGCATGGACTTTAAACCTCTGTTGAGACTAATTAACTTAACTAACTAACATTACTTAACTACATATATATTATAATCCATAAAACAATTATTGTCAAATATGGAAATATCAGTGGCTATGCGGAAAAGAATGTGGTTTACTAACAGATATTTCCATTCATCAAATCACATCAAAACGGAAATATCTGTGTTTTTTTGACACCTTCAAAAGCATGGGGTTGTTTGATACAGTAAGTGCACGTTTGACGATTGTAAACGCAACTAATTTCTCACTAGTATAAATCAGGAAGTTGTGAATGCACTTCTCCAACGAATTGTGGCAGATTGAAGAAGTAAGTTGACGTATGAAGTTGTAATCGCGCTGGAAATCATGTAAAATTCAAGTATGAAGGCACACTAAAACCCGGGTATGAAGAATGCCCGTTTTCAGAAGTTGAAATTGCACCTTGCGAAAAGGTGTGGTCCTGTCTTCATTTTCCGGACTACTTAATGAGTTCGGGCTTAAGGTTTATGGAATCGGCGGCGATCTGCTTCATGGATAGAATGCTGGGAACACTCTTTCCATAGATTGAGGTGAATACCTCAAGCGGTGACCGCCCGTTCCATTTTTTGCGCGGATATGAGTTGATATGGTTCATCATCAGGATGACCTTTTCCTGCGATAAATCATCCATCGACTTGCCCTTTGGGATGATATACCGAATAAACTGGTGATTCCGTTCACAGTGCGCCTTCTGATTGCTGTTTTGCGGATCACAATAAAACACATGGCAGAGTTGTTCTCCGGTTTCAGGATCAAGTTCGATTTTCGTGGGATCGGTGAATTCGCTGCCTCGATCGACCAGAATAACCTGAAACAGTTCCTTGAAGAGTTCTTTTCCCAGAATCTCTCTGAGTGAAGCAAACACAGAGGAAACAGTGGCCGCATTGTTCTGTTCCCGCAGGAAGGCCATCTGCAGATCGCAGTTGGTAAACATGAGGGTGAGAAGAACCTTGCCGCCCTTTCTGCCGATGACAGAATCGCCTTCAACCACATTCATATCCGGATGCTGCGCCATAAATGAAAGATAGTCATCATAAGAGCGCCCCTGATGGCAGGCTTTGTCCACGCGGAGCACCGGACCGCTTTTCCGGCGGTATGATCTACGTACCTTACGGGCGAGATCCAGATTCTTTGCACCAAGAAGGCCGTTTTCAATGTAATCATAGGCTGTCCGTGCCGTGATGGGGAGTTCATCGCGATGGTTTTGAAACACGACATTGACCGATTGTCCCTGCTGGATCAGCGGTGTGACGAGCTCATCCATGGCCTGTAGCTGCTCTTCCGACAAAGAGATGCCAGTTCTTGATTCTTTCAGCGTCGTCTCATACGCATCCTGTGCTTTGCGGGCATTGTAGATGTATCCGTGGAGCCAACAGCGCGACATGGATTCGCAGGCATTGCAAACATAGGGGGCTTTCGTAATGCCAGGGCAGATATCTTCCTGGAATCGTTCGCAATGGATGTTACAGTCTCCGCATCGAACACGGCAGGAACGCGTACGTTTGTGGCATTCCTGAGAGCAGGTTGTGGGCAGATCGCAGGACTTCCTGTGGATGCAGTGGTTACCGTTTCGTGCCTTGAACGTACGATTCTTTTTGACTTCACGGCTAATGGTCGTTCGGCTTTTGCTGAGTCGGGTGGCTATCTCACTGAATCTAAATCCGTGAGCCAGGAGTCGCTCTATGACGATACGGTCTTCCAGTGTCAGGTGTTTGGATGTCTTCTTCATTGTATTAACCTCCTTTTCGGGAAGAAGACAGGACCATATATATCATAGCACATAGAAAAAACCGCGAGAGGTTGTAAGTGCACCTTCGCGGTTTAGATAGAGTCGAAGTTGTAACTGCACGAAATCCCGTGCAGTAAAGAAATCAATTGACCTTCAAAAGCATGGCAATACGAAAAATTTTGGGCTATTTTGCTGATTTTCGGTTTTCTCTGTCTTCGAAAGATTTTGGGGACTTTTCAGATACGAAATTTTGTCTGAGCCGGTTTTGGTCCATAAAAATACAGGCGCGAGTGATTCGCGCCTGCTGCAGCTTTCCCGACCTTTAACTTTTCAAGGACTTAGCTTCTTATTTCTGCCGGGTCATTTGACCGTCACTTTGATCTTCTTCGATACCCCGCTGACGGCGTAGACGTAAACGTTGCACTTGCCTTTTCCGACGGCTGTGATCTTGCCTTTCTTGCTGACTTTCGCTACTTTCTTATTGCTGGATGCATAGCGGAACTTCGCGCAGTGCTTCAGCGGTTTCTTGTTCTTCTTCTGGAGCACCAGCTTGGCCTTGATCTTTGCGGTCTTTCCCTTCTTCAGGGTGAAGGATACCTTCTTGACCTTGACCCCCGTGACGTTGGTGCGCTTGGTGTTCTTGCTGCCCGGTGCGTGGGCCATGATGCTCTTCGCCAGTTTCACCTTCTTTCCCTTCACGGTCTTGTAGGCTACGACGTAGAACTTCAGGTTCTTCTTCGGGTCGAACTTCTTGCCGTTCAGCTTGGTGATGTCAAACGATGTCGTCTTGCCGCTGACGGTCTTGATCTTCTTGAGTTTCTTCTGGCCGCAGTAATTTGCGTAGATCACATAGCTACTCGCCCCCTTGACGGCTCCCCAGGATGCGGTGACTTTGCTCCCGGAGGATCTTGCAGTAATGCCTGCGTCGAGGGCGATCTTGGCCGCTGCCTTATCGACCTTCGGCTGCGGCTGTGCAGGCTTCTTCTTGGCTGTGTATGTCGCCTTGTAGGTGGCATTACCGGTCACCGGTTTGATCTCAGGATTCCAGCCTGCAAATGTGTAGCTGTATTTCGCATCATCCTTCTTGGTCGGCGTCTGGCCGGTGTAGGACGGAGTATCGCCATAGGCCACCTTGCCGCTCTGCAGTTCTGTGCCGTCCTCGTTAACGAAACTGATCGAATACTGTTTTACCGTAGATATATACTTCGCTGTATAGGTAGCGTCACCTGTCACCGGTTTGATCTCTGGGGTCCAGCCTGCAAATGTGTAGCTGTATTTCGCATCATCCTTCTTGGTCGGCGTCTGCCCGGTGTAGGACGGAGTATCGTCATAGGCCACCTCACCGCTCTGCAGTTCTGTGCCATCCTCGTTAACGAAACTGATGTCAAAATTTCTCGGAATCCATCCCCCGTAAAGATCAAAACTGCTGTTGACCTCAGTATGGGAATTATACGGGTGTTCATAAGCCTCGTCCCTGTACCAGCCAACGAAATAATAGCCCACCCGCTTGGGGTCTTTCGTTTTTATTGTTCCGCCTGCTTCTACCGTCTCCGTAAAAGTCGGGTTTCCGTTGTTCGGGTGGAATGTTATCTGGTATAGCTTTACCTCCTGCAGCGCGCTTGCGTAATCTGTCATCGCAGACTGATCAGTTGTCTCATCGCCGTTATATTGTTCATTGAACACCCAGAGCGTATCTCCGCTGCCGAATTTGCCGTCGATATTGATTGGAACGGAGGCATTATCAGCGGCGGATGCCTTTGCAATCCTTCCGTAGTATTTGATATTGCCATTGCTGTCCTTAATGATAGCGGAGATATATTCATTATCTCCAGTCGCAGCCCCGCTGTATGGCACTGTCACGGTACCTGCCTCAGAATCATATGTGATTCCATCTGAACTGATCTTAAAGTCCTTATGCCCATCCAGGCCCGTAATAGTCCCGTCGTCCAGAAGTGTCAGCTTCCATTTACCTGTTGTATTCGTACCCACTTCGTTCAGGGCGCCTTCGGCGCCGGAAGATTTGCCGCCTGCGGCGGCAGATGTGAAGAGAACAGATTTAAGATTCAAATTAAAAGCGGGACGTACACCGAACTCGCGCCTATCCACAGGAAAGCCTATGTAGTTGACAAAGCCGGTAGGGTCGCCGTTAGGGGTGACGCCGTTAGGGTAGACGCCGTTAGGGTCGACATAAGCTGCAAAGCTGTCATAGTAGCCCGGCGAGCGCAGCCACCAGTAATCGCTGGCTTGCAAGAGTTCGCTGAACACAAGAACAACACCAAATCGTTCGCTGAACACAACTAATCCTAAAGCTTCCTCAGTTGATAAAGGCCAAAGATATCCACTTGTTGCAGTACCAGATACGCCGGTGCTATAAGGCTCGTAAGTTGTACACTCTCCAACCTCAAGTGTGCGTTTTTTTACAGCTGTTTTTTCGCCCGAACTGAAACGGTCTTCATAGAGATCATCTATCACACTCTTAAGATTTGAACCCTCATAATCATTATCAGACTTGTCATTGGTGTTGAACTGTACTCCTGTTTTCAGATTATCCGATGCTAACAGTGTCATATCGCCTTCCGTGCTTGCGACGCCACCTCCGTTATAACCAATCACGCGCCACGCGCTGCCTGCATACCACACGGTCTGGGCACCATTCCCCCCGGCATCCTTACTCAAAGCAACGCTGCCCATCGCCATTGACGCAGGGCCTTCATTCGCCGCATATACCGGCACGTTCATCTGCGGCACGAAGCATGCGACCATCGCGAGCGAGAGCACCGCGGTCAGTATCTTTTTCATTATCTTTGCCATATCATCACCTCCATAATAAAGGATGTACTCTTATTATTCGGTCCTTATACTTATATAGATACATCGTTCCTGAAAATTCCCAGCCCTTTTTTGATTATGCCAGAAGTTTTTTTGCCAGATTTGTCAGACTGTTCTGTTTAGAGCATTATATCACACCCGGCAAGGATATGCAGTTTTGACATACGGCTGCATATGTGAAAGTCCCAAAGAACATTCGGAGAAAGTGAGAACCGGAAATCAGGAAAAACAGTGAAGTCCAAACACTTTCAGATAGCCGGGTCGCCGCCAGATCCGGGAACGACCACAGTAATTTCCGCAGCTCATGTTAACGTGCAACCACAGAAATTTCCGCAGCTTTGGTTAATTGCGCAGTTCGGAAAAAAATGGGCAACCACATTTTCTTCCGCATAGCCAATATCAGTATATAACATATGTGTTCGAATTAAAAGGGGCACTCTTCAAAATCCTCATCCCAGAAGTCATCTTCAAAAGGCTCTTCAAGACACTGTTTCGTCTCTGCACTCTCATCGTCAGCTCCAAGCGCCTTCAGTCTTTTCTCCTTCAAATGTTCAGCGATCAAAAGTCTCGCCTCTTCCCACATTTCGTCGCTTTCTTCTTTCGATATACGGTTCCCACCCTTTTTATATCGTTCACTATTCTCTTTCCGCTTATATGCAAGCGTTTCTTTAAGCCCAAATGCAAGATCCTCATCTTCCCACAGAAACTCAATCGACAACATAATACATTACCGCAGGATTTATTGGACGACATATGCGCAAAGTCAATTGACAGAGCGGTAACACTCAAACATATATCAAATGGGAGCAAAGTGACTATTCGTTCAGTCGATGATTCAAATCATGTCATGAAATTACAGATAAAAAATGGGAAAGCTTATATTGGAAAAACAGAGTTTGCTACGAGCCCGAACAATTTATCAAGATTAACTGTTGGCAAAGAGATTGGACTAAGATCAGGAAGGTTTATAATCACTGAGATAGAATAGAATCAGAGCAAAAAACGGGAGTAATACTTCCGTTTTTTGGTTAGGTAAAGAGCCCAAATCGTCCTATGTAAATCCTATAGTGATAAAAAAGTGATAAATGAAACAAATGTAGCAAAAGCAAAAGCCCAGAAACTTTGAAGTTCTGGGCTTCTTTGGCTAATGCATATAGTTTCAACAAAATCCAGTAATCGTCAAATTTTCGTAACACCCCTTTTATGGAATCTGCTTTTCAGAACAATTGTGCTAATCAAGCAAAGGGTTAATATAATTGACACAATGTCCTGACAGATCTTATACTCGAATTGGGGAATTATTAAACAACGATAAACAGTATTCCCTATAAAAAAATAGTTCTACTATAATGGCAAAGAAACATAATAAGAATGAAAACACACGAAGAGTTTATCAAAGAGATGCAGGAAAAGCATCCAAACATAAAGATTGTTGGGACATATGCAGGTTCCGCTAATAAAATCGAATGGCTTTGCTCAAGCTGTGGGGAAAGTCAGTTCTCTCTGCCCTCAAATCTTCTAAAACCCGAAGCAACTGGATTATGCAGAAAATGCTTTCTGCTTCAGCAAGCTGAGAGTCGTAAAAAAGGGAATGAACAATTTCTAAGGGAACTAAAGGAGATTCATCCTGATCTTATAGTCACCGGGACTTTTAAGGGGAACAATCATAAAATTGAATGGATATGTAGTAATTGCGGTCAGAAACAATATTCATTTCCCGGCAATCTATTAAAGCCCTCAAAAACCCCTTATTGTCGAGCCTGCACTCACAAGTTGAGATCATCAATTGTTACTGAGCAGATGGATGATGGTAGAGTCCTATCAATGAGTCAAATCAACTCCAACAATTTCTATGAGGAGTTGAATAAAAAGGATCATCCTCCAATTCTCTTAAGCGAATACAAGGGTGTTCGGGTTAAGCTTCGTTGCAAGTGTTCCGTTTGCGGTTATGAATGGGAATCTCGTCCACGCGATCTATTGGATAATAAGCATCCATGCCCTAAATGTGCCGATCGTAGTCATGCTATCAGCAATGAAGTATTTCTACAACGATTATCCGAGATAAATCCATATGTTATACCTCTTGAAAGTTATACAAGACAAGACCAGCACATAAGATGCAGATGTTCAAGGTGTGGATATGAGTGGTCAGTAACACCAGGCGCATTGCTTAGAGGAAATGGATGCCCGAGTTGTAGCCATACTGCAACATCTTTTTTCGAACAATTCCTACTGTTGTCATTTAGAGAAGTCCTTGGGGAAGACAGAGTAGTTTCCAGAGATAGGAAGACTATCGGATCCGAATTGGATGTATTTGTTCCAGATATGAATTTGGCCTTTGAGTATGGCGCATGGTTTTACCACAAAAGAAGACTTGCTAACGACTTGAAAAAAGTCAAATTGTGTGAGGAAAAAGGGATTAGATTAATACGAATATATGACGCTTGCGGCGAAGATATTATAACAGGCGAAGATGTATTATCATATCCTCATAATATTGCTTTGGATATCAATGATTCCATAGCTGTTGTAAATCGGCTTTTCCAAATGACGAATATTAGTCAAACAATTGACACCGAAAGGTACTCTGCAATATCCGATAAGGCATACGTTCTTTCGCGGAGGATGACCACTGATCAATTCAAAGAAAAAATGGCATTGATTCAACCTAATATAGAAATCGTGGGAGAATATAAAAGTAATTCCAGTAGGATTTCTTGTAAATGTAAGCTTTGTGGACATAAGTGGAGCCCAACAGCACATGGTTTGTTAGCAGGATATGGTTGCCCAGAATGTTATCATAAAGCCCAAACCAAAACAGAGGAATCTTACTTACAGGAATTAAGAGAGGTCAATCCAAATATTGAACTACTCGAACCATATGTTGCGAGTAACAGAAGGATTCTCGCAAGGTGTAAAAAGTGTGGTCATCAGTGGAGGCCATATGCAAGCACACTTCTTCATGGGTATGGATGTGTTGTGTGCAGTAAAAAAGCCATGGAACAAAAGGCACTTGCAGATATTATGGAGGTCAATCCCGACATTGAGGTAATAGGCAAATATCAGGGTATGGGCAAACCGATAAAAGTAAAATGTAAGAAATGTGGAAACACTTGGTCACCAATTGTCAATAACCTAATCAGGAGCGCTTCACATTGTCCCGAATGTAGCAGAAAGAATGTTAATCAAAAGCTCAAAATGAGCAGAGAATCTTTTATCAAACGCTTATCTGAGATTTCCTCCTCAATCGAAGTTATAGGACCTTTCAATGGAGTAAATAATAAAGTGGATGTTCGCTGTACAGTATGTGGCTATGAGTGGTCTCCAAGGGCGATGGATCTGCTTACAGGACGAGGTTGCAGAAAGTGTAAGTATAAAAAACAAGCTGAAAGGCAACGAAGGACTCCGGAGCAATTCGTTAAAGAGATGAGCGTCATTAACCCAGACATTATTGTACTTGGTAAATACACGAAAGCTGGTGAACGGGTCGACGTTCAATGTAAGCAGTGCGGAAAAAAGTGGAGTCCGGTTGCTTCTTCACTGTTGGCTGGAACGAAATGGACGATGCCGATCCGGAACTGGGGTCAGATCCTGGGAGAACTGGCGATCATGTACCCGGACAGGATCCCAGAATAGAAAAAATCAGCTGATGTGTCGAAACCAGAAACGCCCGGAATTGCCGGGTGTCCTTGACATGCCAGCCGATTTCTGATAAACAGTAGACAGGTGCTGAAGGGAAGTTTTTCCCATTCAGATATATCTCATCTCATGAAAGGCCCCAAATTACAGAAAGAATTTCATGCTCCTGAATTATCAATATTTGCGCAGTCTTGATAAAATACCCATACAATTCTCCTTATATCCCCCCAGATATAAAAGAGGAACCCGGCAATATCACCGGAGATCCCTCTGAAATCAATGCACACTCACTACTTTACAGTTTCCTCAATCGGAACGTAATCGAAATCAAATTTAAAGTATCTTGGCCCAAGAATAGCGACTCCTTTTTCCGAGCGGAATACCGGGTTTGCCTTTAAGCCTATTACACAAACCTCATCTCCTACTTTCAGAATCGGATTTGCATAAGGTTCCCCGGTTTTTGCGTCCACCACAGTAATGATGTCGGGGCTAGAGACATAAGGTTTCTCATTCTTCCACATTACATGATTCTCGTTCTTAAAGAAAATCTTAAAGGTATTACCTGCGTCAACACCAGTTCCCTCAATGGTATGATATCCATAATAGTAGCCATCATCCCATGTCTCCTTGTTACTAACGGTACCGGCGGCTAGCAAATAACCATCCAACTCCTTAAGAACAGATTTGACAGGGTCTTGCCCTCCCTCTCTTGCTTCTCGAATCATCTTTCCAATATTGTAGCAAGTGCTCAAGGTTCCCTTATTGATACATTCCCTCATTTCCTTGCCGCTCATGATAAATCCCGCCTGTCCCACCAAGCCGTAGGCGCTCTCAGCAATTTTCTTTCCCAAACGTTCTACAATTCGGTAGTTCTTCGCTTTCTCAATATAGGAAATGTCATTGTATGCATCTACGGAAGCAACTGGCCAAAGAGTCTTTCCATGAAGGTAAGGTGTTGTTTGCTGAATTTCAGGAATAGCGCGGCCTGTATAATCACCGTCTACGCATACTGCTCCGCTAACAATGCCTGCTGTAACACCGCCGGGAGTATTGGCCCCACCGAGTTCAATTGGAACAACGGCATCAATCTTTGTTCCACAGAATTTTCCAAGGTATTCAATGGCTTTAGCAAGCATTTCTTTCTCAGAATAATTAGGATTCACGTAACCGAAATCTGTCATCTCCGCTTCAATCTCCGGGGTATGGGGTGCAATAGAGCCCATCAAGAAGGGGCAAGCGGTAGTTGCTTCATCAGGGATATCATCTGCATCTATCCATCCTACCTTAGTTCCTTTTTCAATCTCGCTCATCAGTGAGTCCAGCCCATTAGCCGGCAAACCGCCTCCTCCTGTTCCCATGAAAGTGCATCCACGAACGAAGTCCTCTGCCATCTGACGATTTTCCAAATACATTGTAGCCATAATAAGTTCTCCTTTCCTAGTAATATCTCATTTTGAGATTCTTTTCGCTACCTTTCCTACTCAACTTTCTTCAGTTCACCTCGTTCACTTTCCTCAAAAAGCCCTCCAAAATACATTTTTCCGGAATCATTCTTAAGGCAAGCGGACAACACAATGTGAACAACTGCTGCCACAACCATGCTGTTGATTGCTGCAATACCCCAGGTAACTGTAAATCCTACAGTGCACCCAGCGATCCAACTAATCAATGCTGGAGTAGAACAAAAATAATGTTTTACGCCGGCACCAAAGTGATAATCCTTCTTCTTTACAAAGAAGTAATCAACAATTAAGATTCCTGCAACTGGTGGAATAGCAGTTCCCAGAAGGCCCAGCCAAGAAGTAAAGTAATTTACGATACCCATCGCTCCTGCAAAGGTTGCGATAATGCCGAATACAATTACGACATATTTTTTCTTCCACTTAGGCATTGCAACAACTGCAGCCAGAGAAGAGTAGTACAAATTGTTATCGTTGGTGGTCCACTGAGCAAGAATTAGAATCAACAATGACCATGTTCCAAGAGTACCCAACAACCCGGTCGCTACGTCACTAGTTCCTACACTTGTGCACATAAAGTAGCCCGCAACAATGACAAAGGTGTTTGCAATCATGAATCCGAAGACAGCCCCTATAACACTATGGCTGCCCTTTTTTCCATAACGTGTAAGATCCGGCTGTAATACTGCACCCATTGCGTAAGCACCAATAACAGAAACAATTCCTACAGCTAAGGACATGGTTCCGTTTGTTTCCAATGCTATTTGGTTAAACGCATCCATTCCACCGACCTTTACAGCTGCAATGCCACATCCGACAATACACATCAATAAAATCAATGGGGATGCAATATTGCTGAGCATTTCCAGGCCTTTATAGCCAATGAATGCTGTGGTCATCATCAAGAAACCACCCCAGACTCCAGCAACTACAGGATCCGTAATTACTCCGGCATTGGGGAACATAACATGTATCGTCTGTCCAAAAAATCCACACTGATAGCCAAACCATCCAAGTTCTACCACGGCAGTAAGAATTGCAAGAATGTAATTCCCTACAACCCCAAAAGACTGACGCATAAGCATGGCAACACCCACGCCTGTCTTCGTACCGATGTAACTCAATAATCCGCCTAAGACTGACAGTATTGCGTTTCCAATCAAACAAGCAATCACAACCTGTGTCAATGTGAGTGCTCCTACGAAACTTGCTCCCACGTACATGGAACTAAGACAAATAATGCTTCCCACAAGAACCATCGCTAGTAAGAACGAAGACCGTCTTTTATCCATCGGCACTGGTATGGTCGCATAATCATTAACATACACTTCTCCATTTTCTGTGCTACTCATAATTCCGCCTCCTCACATATAATCGATTTAGGGCTAATAAAAGATTATGTCCAATAATGCCTACTGTTTATTCACCCTTAAGCCGTTGTAGGAATTATAACAATTGTCAAAAAAACAGGCAATGTTCCAAAAACAAAAAAAGCAAGCCTCTTTCGTTTTCAGAATGAACTGACCCCCAAAAGTTAGACCAAGAATCTAACTGGAGGAGGTCAGTTTTGTTATGGCAAAGTATAGTTATGAGTTTAAACGCATAGTTGTGGATGAATACCTAAGTGGACAAGGAGGCTGTAATTATCTTAGCCAAAAATACAGTCTCACACGATCACTTATCCAGAGATGGGTTTCAAACTATCGTCATTTTGGGGATGACGGTCTTAGAAGAAGCAGACAGAATCAAGTTTATTCTTTTGAATTCAAGCTTCATGTTGTAGAATTGTATCTATCAAGTGAACTCTCATACAAGGACCTTGCACTTCAGGTCGAGATGATGGATCCCGGTCGAATAGCCCAATGGGTTAAGGCGTATCGTGCAGCTGGTCCTGATGCCCTGAGACCCAAAAAGAAAGGTCGAAAACGAACGATGGATAAAGAGAAAGTCATCCGTGAGATCGAAGATGGTGATTCGGAAGAGCAGAAGGAACTTCTTAGGCAATTGCAGGAGGAGAACCTTAGACTTCGGATCGAGAATGCATTTTTAAAAGAAGCGAGGAGGCTGCGTTTAGAGGAGGAAGGTCTTCTGAACGAACTGCGAGAATCGTCCACAGCCTCCGAGGAGAATTCAAATTAAAGGACATTCTCGCAGCAGCAGGACTTCCAAAAGCCACGTATATGTACTGGCAGAAGCGATTTGATCGCGAGGATCCGGATGCTGAGCTTCTTCAGATCATGAGAGATATCAGAGAAAAGCATAAGAACTATGGCTATCGTCGAATCTATGGAGAGCTTCGGAAGCAAGGCATCAAGGTAAACAAGAAGCGCGTCCATCGCATAGTCCAGAAGTATGGCATGCAGGTCACCTCATTCACCAGGAAGAGCCGCAGGTTCAGTACATACAAGGGTGTCGTAGGAAGAATCGCTCCAAACAGAGTGAACAGAAGATTCAACACTAACATTCCTCATCAGAAGATCACTACGGATACGACAGAGTTCAAGTACTATGAGCCGGATGACAAAGGCAGAGTATCCATCAAGAAGTTTTATCTTGATCCATTCATGGATATGTGGAATCTGGAGATCCTGAGTTATGGCATTTCAGATCGTCCATCTGCGCAGAGCATAATGACGGCCTTGAATGAGGCAATCGATGTAACAAGCGATTGCAAGTTCAGACGCACATTTCACTCTGACCGTGGCTGGGCATACCAGATGAATGCTTATCGCTATGAACTGAAGAAGAACAGGATCTTTCAAAGCATGTCTCGCAAAGGCAACTGCTACGACAACTCACCCATGGAAAACTTCTTTGGGATCATGAAGCAGGAGATGTACTATGGTCAGGTATACAGAAGCTTCGATGAACTCAAAGATGCGATAGACAAATACATACGTTACTACAACCAAAAGCGCAGCAAAGCATCTCTTGGATACCGGAGTCCAGTTGAGTACCGGGAAGAGATATTAGCTGCATAGAAAAACTCCAGCGATTTCTCACTGGAGCAAAAGTCTAACTTTTGGGGGTCACCTCAGAACATTGCCACCTTCTTAGGGGTTCATCCTTCCATCATTCGATAAACGCACACAGCATGATATACTACATGCACAGCTGCAGTTTGGTTAAAATCAGTTCCCAGCAGGCTTTCTGCCTTTCGAATGCGGTACTGCGCTGTATTGGGATGAATATGAGTTAATTCTGCAACGTCTTTAAAGCTACGATTTGCATCTATTAAAAATGTAGACAGTGTCTCAATTAACAGTCCATCTCGCTGTTTATCATAATCAATTAGTGGTTTTAGAATTCTTCTTGTTTGCTCATGCGCTTCTTCCTTATCACAGTCTCGTTTGCATGCTACTGCCTCCATCAATTCAAAACGACCAAGCAAACTACGAGAACGGAATAAGTCACAGATAAAGGCCCACTCTTCTACAGTATCGCAAATCATTTGGAAGAGTTCGTGCTCATCACTTACGTTAGATGCATACACCAACTTTCCATCTTCTAGCGGCAAATCAAGATGAAAAAGTGGATCAATTGAGTTACTATTAACGTCAGCGTATTGATTATAAATAATGATTGAAAGGTTCTCTTTCTTTCCTTCTACGTAAGGTACACCTTCTCTTTGTAGCGTTTCTTTGACATTTTGAATTAGTGCGCACGAGGATTTACTCGTATCATACATAATAAAATGCCACGGCATGCTCTCCTCTTGCCGATAAAACATCAACTCCCTGTGCGCTCGCTTCCACTCCTTCTGCACAATTGAATTGATTAAACTGTCTCCTTTTGTAAAGATTAAATTCAATCGCCAGAGGTTAATGCAAAAGCTCATACAAGAAAACATAAACTCAACCGGTACTTTTCTTTCACCTTTGGATGTTATTAAAACTAACGACAGTTCCAAATAACCAGAATAGTAACGTTGACCATAATACTGTGTCTCACCTGCCAATAATTCAAAACGCAACATGTTAAGCGGAAGGGTTCGCATTTCTTTATTTTCAAACTCGAATTCTTCCTTTTCCGACAACGTGCTGCATAATAATCTCTGCGAAGTCACATCTACCGCAACAATCTCCGCATGTCGATTTTTTACGATTTGACTCAGCGCCTCTTTTACGCTACCTCCATTTTGCTGAAGTTGTATCATTGAATTAATAGCGGCATGAAGCATCTCATTGCCCTCACCCCGCACCAACGCCTGGATATCGTTCAACACATCTGCATAGGCGACGCTAACTCGCTCATCATAGTCTATAACAATTAGCGGGAATTCTAGTTCGTTGCACAACTCAACTACCTTACTATCGAATTCCTTCACGACAAATCCATAGTAAAATACTATCAATCCAGAAGCCTTAAGTCTATTCATTGTCCGTATCGCAGTGCATTGGTCTTCCACATTATTTCTTATGTTATATAATGCGGTAATAAGAATTTCATTTTTTTTAAGAGACCCTTCCAGCAGTTCTTCTCCTCCGCCGCTCCCCATTTCTGTCAATTCTAAAATTGTGGCACCACTGACATGACAAGAAGAGCCTTGTTGTCCTGCAATCAGACGCCCTGTTTGCAAGCTTTGAAGTCGAAGAATATCTTGTACTGTTGTTTGCATCTATGTCTTGTATGATCAATATAGAAGCGAATTGACCATTTTTCCTTTCGTTTTCTAATCGTGATGCCATAATACATTCAGATACTGTGGATAAGTTATTTTTCCCTGTAGTACGACTACTGGATAGGAGTGTATTACCGCTACATTATCTGAATCGTTTATAGCTGGATTTGCCGGAGCATGCCCTGAGCACTCATTTCCATCAAGTCTACGAAGGCGATCGTTAAAGTGGGCATCACAGTATCTCACTTAAGGAAGGGAGCTGTTCCTATGAATTACGTTGGCATTGACATTGCCAAACTAAACCACGTCACCACTTCGCATCGGTCGTTTCGGACGATGGCAAGGTACTCGTTAAGCCGTTTGAATTCACAAACGACAATGATGGCTTCTATCCGCTGCTTTCAAAGCTCAATGTCTTTGATACTGACAGCCTCATCATTGATCTTGAATCTACGGCACACTACGTCAACAACCTGTTGTTCTTCCTCGTTTCAAGAGGCTTCAAGGTTTGCCTGATCAATCCGATCCAGTCGGCCGCCATGCGGAGAAACAACATCCGCAAGCCCAAGACTGACCGTATTGATACATTCATTATCGCTAGGATCCTGATGAACGAGCCACATCGATTTGTTGAGTTGCAGGATGTTACCTACCTGCAATTGAAAAACCTGGGTCGAAACCGGATGAATCTGATCAAGCAGCGCTCCCGCCGCAAGATCCAGCTGACCACCTATGTGGATCAGGTGTTCCCGGAATTCCAGTACTTCTTCAAACCCGGCATTCATCAGAAAACCTGCTATGCCATCCTGAAAGAGGCACCACCGCATCAGCAGATCGTTTCCATGCATCTGACTCATCTAAAGAACCTTCTTGTTTCTGCCTCCCACGGTCACTTCAAGAAGGAAATGGCCTTAGAGTTAAGAGTTCTCGCACAGAAGTCGTCGGCATCAGCGACCATGACCTGTCCATCCAGATCGTTCAGGCGATCGAGCAGATCGAACTGCTGGACAGGCAGATCAATGATGTGGACGCCGAGATGAAGGATATCGTTGATACCCTCCGTGATCATGACGATCCCTGGTATCGGATGCAATTACAAGAACTGCATATTCATTGAAGGTTCCTCTTTTTATGACTTTTCAATATTTTGCCCCTCATTTAACCGCCACAGCGCAGCTGCTAGATAAAAATAATAGGTAGCCGGCATAAGGGTGAAATCGGTGTTTGTTATCTGCTTTATCTTATTAAGCCTGTACGTCACAGTATTTCTATGCAAAAACAATGTGGCTGCAGTGGTGCTCAACTGAGAGTCGCAGTCGATTAGGTACACTGCAAGGGTTTCCATCAGGTTGTCACTGTTGTCCTTTAAGGCTTCGATTATGGAGTTGATTTGATCGTTTCGATTGCCTCTATTTATAGCTAGATTTGTGATTTCCTGCGAAAATATAACATCATACATGTCGCGAAATTTTCGGTGGATGAAAATTTTGCTCATTGCTGCTGAATTTGCACAAAAGTCTGAGTATATTTTCCTCATTGAAGTTAGATTTTTGCTAGACTCCAAGAAAAACGAGGCTCCCTCATACTCGTTTATGCATTTCTGTATTTCCGTAGCTATAATGCCATCATCCTTTTGTGAAACCATTATAGAACTTAGAATTACAAGTCTGTCGTCAATAATATCTTTAACGTAGAATCTTTCACTTTCCTTCAATATGCCTTCAATCTGCCGAAGAATGTCTGTTAAATTGTCTTTTTCCGATTCTACTACAAGAATAGTTGAAAGCTTAGAAAAAGGCACACCACTAGTTTCAAGGAATTTTTCTCCTATTATGCGTGATGATTTCAAGATCAAAGTAATAACAGTATTATAATTCTGCATATCGAGGGTGTAGCCCCATAAGGTTGAGAAGAAATTTGTGCATGCACAAATCTCATCTAGCTTGTGTTCACTAATGCTGTTTTCGTTGCTTGAAGCATATAATGTAAGCCAGGTATTCCCTGCGTGGGGGAACTCTTTTCTATACAAATAAAATGACTTATCCTGCAACATTATGCTTTTACAGAAAAGGTCCGTTGAGCCATCAGCGAAGGCATTAAAAAAGAATTCTGGACCAAATTGTCCAAAGGATGGCTTATATATAGATGTGAAATATAAACCGCTTTTGTTATAAAGCACAAGGTTACAGTTATAAGTTTCAGCTATTACATTTAGCAGGGTTTCCATGCTTCTTTTATTGTAAGGAATCTGCTTCAATCTATTCTCCACAGTGTCTGAAAGGGAATCCGTAGATGCCTGATCGTAGAAAACAGCCCCGATTACATCTTTAATTACATCACTATATCTAACACTATATTCTGCTTCGTCTTCAATAAGAATTAAAGGCATGTTCATAACGTCTGCGGTCTGCAACAACTCGTCAGACACCTGAGGGATGACGTCACCCACATAAAACAGCACTAGTGCAACGCCTCCAGTATCATATAAGTTTCTCATTTCCTCGCATTGTCTAGTAGGATCATCTTTAATTGAATAAAATGACGTGACTAACAACTCATTGGGATTGAATACACTAATTGCCTCTACAGACTTTGCAGGTATTTCTACTACAGATACTGATGATACTATTCTACCCAGTCCATTCTTGCCTGCAATCACTCTCGCAGAATGAAAAGAGGGTAGTCTTAAACAATCTTGAACAGTAACACTCATGGCTCCTCCTAGTATATTTTTTCCTTTATGATATCAAAACTCACAACCACAAGCAAGCTTTTGTGCAAAAGCACAATATAATTGATAAATAATTCTGTCATCTGCATAATTATCATTTATAATAATGTGTGCTATCATAGAGAAAATTCATAAGGAGGTACCCATTATGAGTACAAACGAAAATAAAGGTAAGAAAGCAGAAGTCACAGCTCTGCAGGCGATTTCTGCTGAAGACAGAAAAGACTGGATTGCGTTAGCCTTCGTTCAGGCCGGCATATGTGTATGCGTTCCTGCATTCCTATTGGGAGCGTTATTAGCAGAAGCAATGCCTATATGGCCAGCAATTATTTCAGGGTCACTAGGCTACTTAATTGTAGTAGTAGGTATGGTTGCAACGGGAATGATAGGCTGTGACCTTGGACTAGCATCCTGCACATGCTGTCAGGCCGGATTTGGAAAAAGCGGAGCTAGATTTATCGTAAGTACGATCTTTGCTGTTAACATGATTGGCTGGTTTGGAATCCAGAATGGAGTATGTGGAGAAGCCTTCAGTAACGCAATGCTAGCTATGACCGGATGGGATATTCCAGTTGTAGTTTCCAATACAATTTGGGGAATTATAATGCTTCTGACTGCAGTATATGGAGTGCATGCTCTAGAAAAACTAGACAAGATTTCTATTCCATTACTAATGATCATTATGTGCTACGGAACATTCCTAGCATTTAAGATTTACGGAACAGGAAACCTTAACGATGAAGGAACTGTACAATCTATGAGCTTCATGTCAGGTGTAGCACTATCATTTAACTTCACTGCTGTAGGTACAATCACTGGTCCTGACTATACCAGATTCCAGAAAAGCAGAAAAGACACTGTTAAATCAGTATTCTACGGTGTATTTCCAATGGGAGTAATAACTCTGATTATGGGAATTGTTCTTACAAAGCTATCAGGACAGTATGATATCAGTATGGTTCTGATTGAAGTAGGACTTCCACTCCTGGGTATCATTGCACTTGTTATTTCAACATGGACAACTAACTCAACAAATGCGTACAGCGCAGGTCTTAACATTGTTATGGCACTTAATCTTAAAGATACCAGAAGAAGAGAAGCTACTTTAATTTCAGGAATTATTGGAATCGTATTATGTGACCTGGGTATCTTGGGACACGTTGAAGGAGTGCTAAGCTTACTATCATACGTTGTTTGCCCTGTTGGCGGAGTAATTCTTGCTGACTACTGGGTTGTAGGAAAAGGTAAAGCTAAGAACTTTAGACCACAGGACGGTGTAAACTGGGCTGGCGTGATTGCTTGGGCTCTAGGTGCAATTATTTCTTATACACTAGTTAAAATTGAATTCGTTGGCATCATTGTAGGTTTTGTTATCTATCTTATTGCAGAGCGCTTCATTCCGTCTGCATCAAGAGATAACGCCGAAAAAATAGCATAAATTATCACAAAAAAGAGGAGACAGAAAAATGAGAGAATTAAACAAACAGGACATGATCGATCTATTGTACGGATGTGCAGTGCTTGGTACCGGTGGTGGCGGTCCACTTGCTGACGGTTTGGCTCTTTTAGAAGAACATTTCGAAAAGGGAAAAACTCTAAAATTAATCACTTTAGATGAACTTCCAGATGACGAGTATGTTGTTACTCCTTATGGTTGTGGTGCCCCATCAGCTAAACCTGATCCTAGATTAGCTCATCTGAAGCATAGCGAAACAGCTTCCGCAGTTTTAGCTGTACAGGCTCTAGAGGAATCTTTAGGTAAGAAAATGTATGCAATTGGCTCAACTGAATTAGGTGGAGAAAATACAGCTGAGGCTCTTCACGTTGCACTGTTAATGGATTTACCTCTTATAGATGCTGACCCAGCTGGACGTTCAGTTCCTGAACTGCAGCATTCTACATACTATGTAAAGAACGTTCCTATTTTCCCTATGGGCGTAGCTACAAAATTTGGTGAAAAAATTGTAATTCAGAATGTAGCGGATGACCTAAGAGCTGAAGATATCGTTAGAGCTATTGCTGTTGTAAGTGACAACCTTGTAGGTGTAGCTGATCACGCAAACGTTGGTAAGGTTATCAAGAATTCTCTAATTCCTGGTGCAATTACTTACGCTCAGGAAATCGGTAGAGTTCTTAGAGAAACAAAGGAAGCTGGCGGAGATGTTGCTTCTGCTATCTGTGATGATAAAGAAGGTAAAGTATTATTCAGAGGTCACATTTCAGACTACACTTGTGAAACAAGAGATGGCTTCAACTTTGGTGAAATTCATCTAAAGGGAGAAGGAGATTATGCGGACGAAGCATATCGCATTTGGTTAAAGAACGAAAACATCATCTCATACCGCAATGGCGAAGTTGATGTAATTGCTCCAGACCTAATCTGCATGATTAACGGAGAAGGAAATCCAATGACTACACCTAACTTTGAAGTTGGTGATAAGATGACAGTAATTGCACTTCCATCCCCTGAAATCTGGACTACTCCAGAAGGTTTGGAATGCTTCGGACCTAAGCACTTTGGATTTGATGTTGAGTACAAGCCATTTGAAAAATAATTGAAGATGTACAAGGGCCGGTTGTATAATAATATATGATCGGCTTTTGTTTTAGAAATTATTGCGAGGAACTATCGCGAAGAAGTAAGGGAGTGATAAAAATGGAAAAGATGATTGATGATTTACGTTCTATAATTAATATCAACAGTGTGTGCGAAAAGGATTTGTCCAGCGCTTATCCTTTTGGAGAAGGCGTACACATGGCCCTAAATAAAGTTCTAGAAATATGCAAGAGCTACGGGTTTGAGACTAAAAATTGTGAGAATATGATTGGATATGCTGAAGTAGGAAGCGGAGAAACTCTAATGGGTATTCTGGTTCACCTAGATGTGGTACCTGCTGGTGATGGCTGGGACACGGATCCTTTTTCTCTTGAAATCAAGGATGGAAAGGTTTACGGTCGTGGTGTGACAGATGATAAAGGACCTGCAATAGCAGTAATTCATGCCATTAAAGAACTTCTTGACGAAGGTGTTACATTTAATAAGAGAGTCCGCATCATTTTCGGTCAGGCAGAGGAGACCGGTGCGTGGGAAGACATGGAATACTATAAAAAGAACGAAGAAGCCGTTGACTTTGGTTTTACTCCTGATGCTGATTTCCCTGCAATCTACGGAGAAAAAGGAATTGCCCACTTAAAAATTGCTTTTAAGAAGTCCAATACTTGCTTCAACAATGTTTCTGGCGGAACAGCCATAAATATGGTTCCCGACAGCTGCACTGCGTCATACTCTGTTCATGGAGAAACAAAGACTCTCTCTGTAACAGGTAAGGCGGCCCATGGAAGTACTCCTGAGGACGGAGAAAATGCCATTTCTAAGCTGATGAATGAACTGAGTGGAGTTGTTACAGATTGCAGACTTATTAAGTTCTTCCACGAATTTATTAACCTAGAATATAACGGCGAAAGTCTTGGCGGACATGTCTCAGATGAAGCAAGTGGTCCAGCAAGCTACAACATTGGTAAGATTGAAACTGTTGGCGATGATATTGTTCTATACATTGACTTACGTTATCCTGTAACATTCAAGCTCGAAGACATTGTAAATGCCATTAATAGTCATCTTTCAGGAAATGGTTTCAGTGATGTTAAGGTAGAGGTTATTACAAATAAACCTCATGTTTATATGGACAAGAACGGTGCTGTTATCCAAACTCTTCTTTCCGCTTATCGCGATGAAACCGGAGACATGAGCGAACCAACGGTCATCGGCGGTGGAACCTATGCAAGAGCAATGGATGGAATTGTTGCCTTCGGTCCTATGCTACCTGGTAAAGAATTGACAGAACATCAGGCAAATGAATATATCTATTTGTCTGATTTGATCCTTGCTAAAGAAATCTATAAGACTGCAATTAAAAGACTTGCTTCAGAATAATAATCAGAAAAAAAGTGCTCATCATTTCTGTAACCTGAACTGACCCCCAAAAGTTAGACCAAGAATCTAACTGGAGGAGGTCAGTTTTGTTATGGCAAAGTATAGTTATGAGTTTAAACGCATAGTTGTGGATGAATACCTAAGTGGACAAGGAGGCTGTAATTATCTTAGCCAAAAATACAGTCTCACACGATCACTTATCCAGAGATGGGTTTCAAACTATCGTCATTTTGGGGATGACGGTCTTAGAAGAAGCAGACAGAATCAAGTTTATTCTTTTGAATTCAAGCTTCATGTTGTAGAATTGTATCTATCAAGTGAACTCTCATACAAGGACCTTGCACTTCAGGTCGAGATGATGGATCCCGGTCGAATAGCCCAATGGGTTAAGGCGTATCGTGCAGCTGGTCCTGATGCCCTGAGACCCAAAAAGAAAGGTCGAAAACGAACGATGGATAAAGAGAAAGTCATCCGTGAGATCGAAGATGGTGATTCGGAAGAGCAGAAGGAACTTCTTAGGCAATTGCAGGAGGAGAACCTTAGACTTCGGATCGAGAATGCATTTTTAAAAGAAGCGAGGAGGCTGCGTTTAGAGGAGGAAGGTCTTCTGAACGAACTGCGAGAATCGTCCACAGCCTCCGAGGAGAATTCAAATTAAAGGACATTCTCGCAGCAGCAGGACTTCCAAAAGCCACGTATATGTACTGGCAGAAGCGATTTGATCGCGAGGATCCGGATGCTGAGCTTCTTCAGATCATGAGAGATATCAGAGAAAAGCATAAGAACTATGGCTATCGTCGAATCTATGGAGAGCTTCGGAAGCAAGGCATCAAGGTAAACAAGAAGCGCGTCCATCGCATAGTCCAGAAGTATGGCATGCAGGTCACCTCATTCACCAGGAAGAGCCGCAGGTTCAGTACATACAAGGGTGTCGTAGGAAGAATCGCTCCAAACAGAGTGAACAGAAGATTCAACACTAACATTCCTCATCAGAAGATCACTACGGATACGACAGAGTTCAAGTACTATGAGCCGGATGACAAAGGCAGAGTATCCATCAAGAAGTTTTATCTTGATCCATTCATGGATATGTGGAATCTGGAGATCCTGAGTTATGGCATTTCAGATCGTCCATCTGCGCAGAGCATAATGACGGCCTTGAATGAGGCAATCGATGTAACAAGCGATTGCAAGTTCAGACGCACATTTCACTCTGACCGTGGCTGGGCATACCAGATGAATGCTTATCGCTATGAACTGAAGAAGAACAGGATCTTTCAAAGCATGTCTCGCAAAGGCAACTGCTACGACAACTCACCCATGGAAAACTTCTTTGGGATCATGAAGCAGGAGATGTACTATGGTCAGGTATACAGAAGCTTCGATGAACTCAAAGATGCGATAGACAAATACATACGTTACTACAACCAAAAGCGCAGCAAAGCATCTCTTGGATACCGGAGTCCAGTTGAGTACCGGGAAGAGATATTAGCTGCATAGAAAAACTCCAGCGATTTCTCACTGGAGCAAAAGTCTAACTTTTGGGGGTCACCTCAATGAAGGGGGATTTTTAATGTCAGTAATCGTCAAATTTTCGTAACACCTGAGGTGAAAATGCTCCAAAATACCTTGTCGGACATGATAGATTTCGCCTCGATCTATGACGCTGAAAGGATTGGAATTGCGGGGATGCAGTGATTCCAACGGGTTTGAGCAATAAAAAAGATATGCAAATTTCTGTTGAAACTGCATATCTTAGTTGGTACACCATCAGGGGTTCGAACCCTGGACACCCTGATTAAGAGGTTTGTGTCGTTTGTTGATATTTCAATATTTTACTCGAATTGTGCAACCACTATTGCAACGTTCAATTGTCTGTGATATACTATTATCGACAGTTAATCCCATGATTTTTGCATCGGAGGCACAAAGCAATGGCAGGGAAAAACGGGCAGAAACTGCTCCGCGGGTCGATCACGTTTGAGGGCAAGCGACACTATGTTAGCGGCTACACAAGAGAAGAGGTTGTCGAGAAGAAAGCGTTGTTACGCAAGGAACTGGAGGAAGGATCACGGCTACGCACCGGGCGTATGACTGTCCGGGAGTGGTCACAGGAGTGGCTACACCGTTATAAGGAAGGGAAGATTAACGACCGTTACTATAGAGACCTCGAAGGCATTCTTAATAATTGGGTTCTCCCTGCCATTGGTGGATATCCTTTGTCAAAAGTGAAGCAAATGGATGTTCAGGGCATCATGGATGGACTTTCCGGTAAGTCTGCTTCTCTCGTCAACAAGGTATACAATACACTCAATAGCCTATTTCAGAAGGCAGAGTACAACAACCTTATTCGTCGCTCTCCAGTAATAGACATTATTAAGCCAGTGCCCGCAATAAGGAACACTCGCAGATCACTTACCGATGAGGAACGTAAGGTTTTAGTCGAAACGGCATCTGAGTTCGTCGGCGGGGAGTTTTACCTGATTATGCTCTATGCCGGTCTCCGCCCCGGAGAGGTGGCAGCACTAAAATGGAAGCACCTCGACTTTGATGCAGATATCATACATGTGCGGGATATGGTGAAGTCTGATGATCGCATTGCTGACGCAACTGATAGATATAATGGTAAGACGATCCACGCAACTCGCGACGTTTTCCTATCGCTGTCTCTAAAATCAGCACTTCTCCGCCTCCGGGAAGAACGCTCACCCAGATCGGAGGACTATGTGGCGCCTCAACGGAAAAAATCGCGGCAAAATATGCATCACACCAAGTCCAGTCTCCGAACTATGTGGGAAAGTTTCCGCTTGGCCATGCACATCCACATGGGCGGCAAGGCCGGATCAATCGAGGAGGCCTATAGGGACGGCTCCACCGGCAAGAGGGCTTCCGTCAATCGTGCTGTTCCGCAAGATGATCTCGTCGCCGCCGATCTGGTACCGTACTGCTTGAGACATACCTTCTGCACCGACCTAAGAGCCGCCGGCGTCCCCATCGAAGTTGCCAAGGATCTCATGGGGCACGCCGATATCTCCCTTACAGCCGCAATATATAGTCACGCAGAGGAAACTTCGATTGCTGCCGCCAAGAAGAGTGTCGATGAATTACACAGCAAAAAGCAAGAAATGTGAAGATTTTGTGAAGGTCGTCTATTTCCGTGAAAAAATATTGAAAGCGCGGTATAATATATATGTAAGTAATTTTATTTTAGTCATTTATTTTAGTTAATCAGAACCACTGATGGATAGTTATGTCCCATATAGAGACTATTCCTCCATCAGAATACCACGATATATGAGAATACAGGTTGCCGCGGCTATTGTCACGGCAGCCCGGAATATCCAAAACAAGAGAATAGGGGAACACCTGCGGGGCTTCATCTAATGAAGGCTCGCTTTTCAGTGTGCGAAATGAGAATACCGGCACTCCAAATTGTGCAGACCCTTCCTGTGCACTCAAGCAGGAAAGGAGGAGCATTATGGGCAACACCAACGTGAAACAAACCTACCATGTAGACAATACCCGCCACAATACGACAACCAACAACAATTTAACCGTTATTCACGTTGCACAGGACGCAGCCTGCACTCATCGCGATGCTATCGTGACCGGAAGAATAACAACTAAAGAGAACGAAACACTAAGTCCTTCATCTTGCGACATAATCTATATTCCGGGCATTCACCCATGACAAAGACCACGATAAAGAAGGACATACTTGTATTCACCGGAGGATCGCCCTTCATCCACATAAGCCAACTCGCGTCCATGCTTCGCATTGGGCGTGATGCTGCAAGATCACTTCTTTCCGAACTTGAATATGTCCAAGTTGGCAACCGGAAGGATTATCTTGTGGATGACGTGGCTGCGATGCTCAATAACATGAAGAGAAAATACTAATATCCGCACGAAGAGAACCACAAGCACTCTTATAGAGCCATACTATCCGCCGTGTCGCTTGTCGGCACACTCCCTTCCAGCGTCTTCCAAATTGACCGCTGTACAACCATTCGATATTACCCAAATAAAACTAATAAAACAGGAGGCAATAATATGATCTCAATAAGCAACTTAAGAATTGATCCCCGCTCCCTTGGAGAGGGGCTCCTGCTCACCGATGTTACACCGTACTATGATTACAGTGCTGACAAAAAGGATAGGGCATTAGCGGGCTACAAGTACAAGATTGCTTGTCCCATACACAAACTCGAAAGTATTACCGTTAAAATCGCCGGAGCAAAGCAGATGGAACCTGAGGAAGGTACATTCCCCATCGTGAAATTTTCCGGCATGGAAATCAAGGCATACATCATTGATGGAAAGCCTGTCATATCCGCTACCGCTACCGGCATCCATACGGCTGACAAGGGCTAATGGATCACTGAAACTGCATGACATGCCGGTCGTCGCTGTGTGCCCCCAAGCACATGGCGGCGGCTGGCCGCAGGCTTTGCCTGCGTGTAGCACAGCGAAGTATTACCTGTGCTACAAGTAGCATGTAGCATAGAACAACACAAGGAGATAGTGTCATGGAATTAAAAGACATAACTACGTCAAAGTCAAAAGACCCGCAATCCCGAGGGTGGATGCTGACGATTAACTTCAATGGAGCGTCTCCACTGACGGAAGACGCTCTGATAGAACTTATACAAATGAACACTTTTGACTACGCATGTTTCGCTTTTGAGAAAGGTGAACAAGGTACACTGCACGTGCACATCTACATCCATTCTGAAAACCCACGCAGGTTTTCAACCATGAAGATGACTTTTCCACGTGCACACATAGAAAAGGCATTAGGTTCACCCGCAGAAATAAGGGATTATATCAAAAAAGATGGAAAGTGGAAAGACAGCGAAAAAGCAGAAACTTCAATCCCCGGTACATTTAGGGAACTTGGGAAAATTCCTACGCCGGGTGCCTCCAGATCGAATAACAAAAATCAGAAGCTCCTCGAAGATATCACAGCGGGCAAGAGCACCGCCGAAATCATAAAGGATAGTCCAGACTACATATTCAAGATCAACTGCATCAATACAGCAAGAGAGGAACTCTTGAACACCGACCATCAAAACTCATTCCGCGATGTAACCGTGTACTATGTTTACGGTGCAACCGGCACAGGCAAGACGTATAGTATATATCAGTGTTACGACGCGAAAGACATCTGCCGTATTACCGACTATCCCGACAGGAACAAAGTTAGATTTGATGCTTACATGGGACAGAAAGTGCTTGTACTGGAAGAGTTTCGTTCGGAAATACCCATTTCATCAATGCTTAACTACCTTGATCGGTATCCGCTCAAACTCCCGGCACGTTACTATGATCGTCAGGCTTGCTTCACCACTGTAATAATAACTTCTAATATCCCGTTAGAGGAACAATACCTCGCTATTCAGGATGTTCAGCCCGAAACATGGCGTGCTTTAATACGACGCATCAATTATGTGCGACATTACAATAGAAACGGCGTCATTGATGACTACACAATTTCAGCCGATCCTTCAGGGAAAATAATTTACCACCCCCTCCTTCGCCCCGGCGTGTCCGACGCACCAGAAGCATTTAACAGGAGGAGAAACGAGCCGTTTCCCCATGTATACGATAGTCCCACATTGGTGACTACCAATGTAACCGAGGAAGACATCCTCACGTCCTACTCCCTGTTTGACTACATAGAAGAGGAAGGAATTGATTGTTCCAACATACTCCAAGGAGGGAACGAACATGTATAGAGAAGCCGAAAACATTAGAAGTGAGACCCGCTTTGTCAATGCAGTTGAAACTGTTTCTCTGGGTGTCGGAAAAATCAAGAGACAACCCATAAGACTGATCGTTCTGGCTATAATTGTACTATCCGAAATTGTGATCTGCCTGACAAGATGCAACGCCGAAACAGATGTGGCAAACGATCCACTCGCGCCATTGGTACAAATAGCCTCCGTTATCGAAGCGGTGCTCATCTCATCACTTACTGTAGTCATCTATGTCTATGTCTCTGGCCGCCCACCAATGGCACTGTGGACGGAGCACTGTCTCCGTCGGGCCGGGATCGTTAACAGAGCCGGAGAGACGCCGCGGCTTATCCGACGGGAGCATCACCGCAGACCGCTTCAATGCCTGATTTTCAGAAGTCGAGGAATATCACTTGACCTATGGCTCGAACGGCAAGCGGCAATAGAAACCGCACTCAACATCAGCATTGCCGATATCCAGTACGGACGCGGTACACATGAGATACTGATATATTACGTCCCAGCGACAGGTGGTCTTCCGACTTATCTGCCATGGGACAAAAGCATCGCAAATAATATCACCAATCAATTGACCGTTGGCGTTAGTGTCTTCGGCAGAGAAACCATCGATCTTGAGGTCACACCTCACGTTCTGATAGGCGGTTCAACCGGCTCCGGCAAAACGGTTTTGATGAAAGTTCTATTATACCAATGCCTACTCCGTTGCTATCAGGTCTATGTGGTCGACTTCAAAGGCGGCCTTGACTACTCCAAAACTGTCTGGGGTACACTGCAAGTCTACACCAACTACGACGAAACACTTTGTCTACTTCAGGGACTGCTGAACATTCTCAGTAGCCGAATACAAGCCTTAAAAGAAACAGGCTGCAAAAATACCATGGAATACAATCGGGAGCATGCCCGCGGCCTCCCCTGCATCGTTCTTTTCTGCGATGAACTTGCAGAGATGACGGACAAGACCGGCGCATCGAAGGAAGACAAGGCAGCCATCGACGAACTCATAAAGTCATTGTCCACCATCGCCCGTCTCGGCCGTGCTGCCGGAATACACCTGATACTGGGAACCCAACGTCCCGATGCCAATGTTTTGCCCGGCCAGATTAAGAACAACGTTGACTATAGAATATGTGGTCGCGCCGACGACGTGCTCTCGAGGATCGTCCTTGACAACGACTTAGCAGCTTCACTTCCTAAGACACTGCAAGGCCGCTTCGTCAACACTGACGGGCACGAAATACAAGCCTACTACTTCACTGATGATGACGTGATCCTGTAATACAGTGTGTTACAGTAGGCTTCTACTATAATACCCCTCGGAATGCTCCGGGGGGCTGTTATCTTGCTGCCAACTATTCAACACATAGGGGAATAGAAATGGTCTGTTCAGTATTCTTATACCCCTTTCCTTATGCTATAATGGACTTATCTAACAGCGAGGTGAATACTATGACAGATATGGAACAAAGGAACGCAGCGAAAACCTTCGCCGCCGATTGGAATGGACGTGGCTATGAGAAGGGAGATACTCACTCATTTTGGCTTTCCTTCCTTCAAGATGTGCTCGACGTGGAGCATCCGACAAGTTATATTGAATTTGAGAAGGAAGTCGTTATTAACGGCAGTACCAAGTTCATCGACGCTTACCTTCCTGATACCAAGGTGATCATTGAACAGAAGAGCCTTGAGCGGTCTCTCACCAAAGCCAGCAAACAGTCTGGCGGATCAATGCTCACGCCCTTTGAACAGGCGAAGAACTATGCCAACTATCTCCCGGCCGATGAGTATCCTAAGTGGATCATCACAAGTAACTTCGGCGAGTTCCTGATTTACAATATGAACAAGCCGGGGGAAGCCCCTACCAGAATTGCCCTTTCCGAACTTCCAAAGAGATACAATGAGTTCTCCTTCCTGATCGACACAAAGAAGGACTATCTCAAGCATGAGATGGAGGTCTCTATCAAGGCCGGGGAACTGGTCGGTCAGATTTACGACGCGTTCCTGGCTTTGTACCCGGATCAGAAAGACCCTCGCTATCTTCACAGTCTGAATGTCCTCTGCGTTCGTCTGGTCTTCTGCCTCTACGCCGAAGATGCCGGTATCTTTGGGCGACGGGACATGTTCCACGACTATCTGAACTCGTTCAAGCCAGAGAACATGAGAATGGGGCTGATAGAATTATTTCGGATACTTGCAACAGAACCGGATCAACGTGACCCCTTCGCCAACGAGAACCTTTTGGAATTCCCGTATGTCAACGGGGGACTGTTCAGCACCGAAGAGGATATCATCATTCCACCGATTACCGATCACATCCGCGACCTTCTGCTGGATAAAGCCAGCCTCGGCTTTGATTGGAGCGACATTTCTCCCACCATCTTCGGCGCGGTCTTTGAAAGCACACTGAACCCGGAGACCCGCCGCAGCGGAGGGATGCACTACACATCTATTGAGAACATCCACAAAGTCATTGATCCGCTATTCCTCTCTGCCCTGAAAACAGAATTCGCAGAGATCAAGAAACTGAAAGTCGCCAAGACAAAAGACACCAAGTTGCGGGCTTTTCAGAACAAATTGGCGTCTTTGACATTTCTGGATCCCGCAGCAGGTTCCGGAAATTTCCTCACGGAAACCTATCTCTCACTACGCAGACTTGAAAATCAGGTACTGCTGGAACTGACCAAGGGGCAGATCATGTTCGGCGCTGCCGGGATCAGTCCCATCAAGGTCTCTATCCGGCAGTTCTACGGGATCGAGATCAACGACTTCGCCGTGACCGTCGCCAAAACCGCCCTGTGGATTGCGGAGTCCCAGATGTTGAAGGAGACAGAGGACATTGTTCGGTTGAACCTCGACTTTCTTCCGTTGAAGACCTATGTCAACATGACAGAAGGAAACGCTGTAACCATGGACTGGAACAGCGTGGTTTCTTCCGACAGGCTGAACTACATCATGGGTAACCCACCTTTCATTGGGGCACGTATGATGAATGTCTCCCAGAAAAAAGATGTCTCCTCCGTTTTTCAGGGCAGCAAGGGCGTTGGTAACTTGGATTATGTCTCGTGCTGGTATAAGAAGGCTGCGGATTATATGAAGAGCACCGATATACATGCAGCGCTGGTTTCAACTAACTCCATCACACAGGGAGAACCTGTCTCAATTCTTTGGAATGCGTTATTATCCATGGGTGTCGTTATTGATTTCGCCCATCGAACCTTTATCTGGGACTCGGAGGCTCATTTGAAGGCTCATGTCCATTGCGTGATAATTGGTTTTAGTTGCGGCAGAGGTACTTCTCCCAAAAGACTATATACCGATGGAATACTTCAAGAGGTCGACAATATCAATGCCTATCTTGTTAACGCACCTAATGTATTAGTCGCAAGCAGAAAAACCCCTCTATCCGATGTCCCGCCTATGGTTTTCGGTAGTATGGCAAATGATGGCGGCTTCTTATTCCTATCTCGAGAAGAACATGACGATCTCGTTTCACGATATCCGCAGCTGACGGGTTGTATTAAACGGTTCGTTGGAAGTAGAGAGTTTATCAACAATGTCGAGAGGTATTGTTTGTGGCTAAAGGATGTTACACCATCACTATACAGAAATGTTCCTGAAATAGAACAGCATATTGCCGGTGTAAAAGAACATAGGTTGAGCAGTAACAGAAAATCGACGAGAGACCTCGCTCTTACTCCGTTTTTGTTCGGAGAAATACGTCAACCAGAAAGCAAGTATATTTTAGTTCCTCGTCATTCATCCGAAAAGCGCAGATACATCCCTCTTGGATTCATGTCGCCTGACGTGATTTGCGGCGACGCTAATATGCTGATTCCAACGGACTCTCTATATCACTTTGGAGTATTGACTTCTAATGTTCACATGGCTTGGATGAGAACAGTATGCGGAAGAATTAAAAGCGACTATAGATATTCAGCAAGCATTGTATACAACACTTTCCCTTGGCCTGACCCATCTGAACAATGCATCAAAAAAATAGAAGAGACTGCAGCCGCGATACTTGCTGCACGCGAACAATACCCCGATGAAACTCTTGCTTCACTATACGATGAAAACTATATGCCTGTTGAACTGCGCACGGCTCACCGTGCCAACAATCGGGCTGTCTGGGAGGCTTATGGGAAAGCATGGGATATCACGTCGGAGACTGATTGTGTTGCACATTTGATGAAACTATATCAGACATTGGTATCTGAATAGAGCCTTCTCTGCGATTATCCGCCCCCTCACCGGGGGTGGTTTTTCTTTGCCGAATTTGGTGCAACGTTTGGTGCAACGTCAGATGGGTCAAAATAGGTCGTTTTAGGTCAATATGGAAATATAAGGAAGAAAGCAAAACCCTCGGAATTGTTGAAATTCCAAGGGTTTCTTTGGTACACCATCAGGGGTTCGAACCCTGGACACCCTGATTAAGAGTCAGGTGCTCTCCCAGCTGAGCTAATGGTGCGTATTCAGTTGTTTCGAACATGACTATAATACCACTGGGCGGTGTGCTTGTCAACACCCAAAATAAACTTTTTTCAAATCAATATCAATCACTCACCTTCACCACGGGCACCAGGATCTCGGTAGTGTAGATTTTCTCCTCCTCCATGGCGTGGAAGGAGCAGCCCATGTCGGTACAGATCTTCTTGCAGGTCTTGACGCCGATCTTGGTGCTCTCCACCTTCTTGGTCTCCTCCTGGATGTGGTTGGAGAGGATGAGTTTGACTTTGTCCCGGATGAGATCGGCTTTGATCTCGATATAGAAGCGGCGGTCGGCGTATTTCATGAGATTGGAGAAGAGGTTGTCGAAGAGCCGCTGCACAGAGGAAATATCCACGCGGACCAGGACGCCCTCGGGGATGTTGTACTGGAGATTGACGCGGTAGCCGTAGCCGGTGGTCTCTGCCACATGCTCCACCAGCAGCTGCTGGAACAGGATCCCGCCGTCCACCAGTTCCATGTCGTGCTCGGCTTCTTCGCGGCCGAACACCAGAAAATAGCGGAAGAGCTTGTCGGAGAGCTCCTTCAGCTGAAAAGCCTTCTCCCGGCTGGAAGCGATGTAGCGGCTGCGTTCCTCCTCGGAGTCGAACTTGCCGCTTTCGATGATGTCCAGGTAGCCGATCAGGGAAGTCAGCGGCGTGCGGATGTCGTGAGACATGGCAGTGATGAGCTGGGTGTTGGCATCCCAGGCTTCCCGCTCGTTATTCATCCTCTCGATCAGGGCGTCCCGCATGCTGTCCACACTGGCGGCCAGGTTGCCGATCTCGTCGTTGTGTCCCACGTGGATCGCCAGGTCCAGATCGCCCTCCGAGATCTGCTGCACCTCTTCAGAGAGCTGCCCGATCCGCCGGATGATCAGCGTGTTATAGATCAGTATGACGAACAGAAAGAGCATAGCAGAGATGACCACGTTGAGGATATTCATGGTGTTGTACCAGCTGATCTCCTCTGTGACCTTGATGAACACGTAGTACCTGCCATCCGCAAAACTCACGATCCTGTTGTAGAGATCCGCCTGGAACCTATCCGCCCGGATGCGCCCCTCTTCAGGGTCCGCGTCTGCCGCGTCTGCCTTGTTGTGAAGGGCGGTGGACTGGCTGTCCTGAGAGACGGCGGAGGCGTCGCTGCTGTCCAGCACAAAGCCTGCCGAATAGATGTCGTGCTTGTTATCGTACACGATGAGCTGGGTGTAGTCCTGCTCTTCCAGCCATGCGTTCAGTTTCTGGGTGTCGGAAGCCTTCACGTGATTCTTTTGAATGTAGGCCGTCAGAGAATCATAGGCGTTGTCCGTCAGGCGCTTTTGGGCGCTGTCAGACAGGTAGAAGTCCTGGGCCATATGTTCTTCCAGCACAGTCAACCCAAAAAAAGCCCCGATGGCGATCACCGCGGCTGTCAGTATTACCATGATCATCTTGAAATTGAGAGCAAAGAACCGACGTCTGGTCAGTCTCCTCAGCATCTCATCCACTCTACTCAATGCGATAACCCTTTCCCCACACGGTCTTGATGATACGTGGCTTGTTAATGTCGTCTTCCAGTTTCTTCCGGAGGTTCAGAACGTGCACCATGATGGTATTGCTGGCAGAAGGCAGATACGACTCCCCCCAAACATTCTCGTATAGGTCTTTGTTCTGCACCACCTCGCCCTTGTGGTCGATGAAATAGCGCAGAATGTCGAACTCCTTGTCCGTCAGATTGATGCGAAGATCCCCCTTCCGGGCCGAGCGGGTGCGTGTGTCCACCACCAGGTTGTCCACCACCACCTCGTCCGGCGAAGCTACCTTCTCCTGCTTGTCATACTCCGTATGGCGCCGGATCAGAGATTTGCACTTCATGAGGAGCTCCGTCTGGGAGAACGGCTTCACCAGGAAATCGTCTCCCCCGCTGGTGTAGGCCTCCACCTTGTCCTGATCCTGATCCTTAGCGGTCAGAAAAAGGATGGGCACAGAGGAGTGCTCCCGGATTCTGGCGCAGGCTTCCACCCCATCCATATTGGGCATCATGATGTCCAGAATGATCAGGTCATAGTGTCCGCCTCCCGTCACCCGGTCCACGGCCTGCTTGCCGTCTTCTGCCGCCTCCACGTCGTAACTGTCACTGCCGAGAAGGACGGCGAGAACCTCCCTGATATTCGGATCATCGTCCACGATGAGGATCTTCTTGTCCATCATGTCGTCCCCTTCCTATATAAACTCAAAATCTTCCAGGCTCCTGTAGTAGAAGTCCGCCTGCCGCATGATCTCCTCTTGGTCGGCCTCCGACATACGGTCATAGACCCCCACCGTCCGAAATCCCGCCGCACGGGCCGTCCTGATGGCGTACAGTCCGTCCTCGAACACCCAGGTGCCCGACTCTTCCGTGCCCATGGCGTCCATGGCTGCGTAGAATATCAGCGGGCTTTCCTTGGTGGTGTTCAGCTCCCCCGCCGAAAAAACAGCATCGAACAGGTCCAGCGCACCCAGCCTCCTGAGGCCGGCTTCGATGCAGTACCGGTCCGTGGAGCTCGCCACGGTGCACGGGATCCCCGCCTGCACAAAGCGTTCCACCAGTTCTCTGGCCCCGGGCTTGAAGGGGGCCACCTCTTCATACACCCGCTCGATCTGGGCATTGGTGCCCTTCACGATCTCTTCCAGAGACATATCCAGGTGGTAGTGCTCCTGCAGGTAGGCCGCGCCGCTTATGGGAGTCTCGGTGAAAAGCCTGTCCCCCAGCCCTTCCTCCGGCTCTACGCCGATGGAAGTGAGAAACCGTGCGCCCACATCGTGCCAGTAAGGCATGGTGTCCAGCAGCGTCCCGTCCACATCGAATATGGCGCCGCCGATGAGGGCATCTGTTCTCCTATCTGCAATAGACATTGATGCCTTCTCCCCCGTAAAACTCAACCACATACCAGTGCTTCCCCAAGTGGTTCCCATCGATGCCGTTGTCACGGATCACCTTCACGTCCTTGCTCTCCTGAATCTCCTCCAGGGTCCACCGGTCAATCACATTCCCATCCAGTCTGACAATCTCTTCTCTGGTCATATCTGTCCCTCCTCTCGCCGAAAGTGTGTCAAAGGGGACGGTTCTTTTTGACACACTTTTGCTCTATTATACCATAGAACAGCGGCCCGGGGGCAGTAATTTCATTTTAACTCCTACATACCCCTCCCTTGGTGTATAATAGCAATATAAATAAAATTATGCGCAACTCAGTCAGATTTAAAAACATACAGGGGGTATTGACCTTGCTTTTGGAAACCATTCCGTACGAAAACAACTGTCCCGTTGAGATCACGGTCTCCAACATTCGGGAGTTTCCCATCCACTATCACCATGACCTGGAGATCATCTTTCTGCTGAAGGGTAGCGCTATCCTGAAGACCGGCTGTACCACAGATACGCTCTCCGCCGGGGACGTGTTCACGGTATCGCCGCACTCAGTCCACGGGATCCGAGGCTTGAGCGATGAAGATCTTTTTGCTGTTATCCATGTCAACGGTGATTTTCTGGCCTCCCACTTCCCGGACTCTCTCCCCTGGACATATCATACCAAGCTGGACAACCGCAATGATCCAGATCTGGGCTGGCTGAAGGAGCAGCTCCTGCAGCTGATCTCAGTATATTTCCGCCGGACGGAAGGGTATCTGGACATGTGCACAGGGCTTTGTCAGAAGATCATCACCCTCATCGACCAGCGTTTCGTCCTCTTCTCCATCGGGGACGAGGAGATCCGCGACCTGGACATCAGCAACCGTAAGTCGATCGAACGCATGCTTCGGGTCATCCGTTTCATTCAGGAGAACATGACAGGACCTGTCTCGCTGGCCGCCCTGGCGGAGCAGGAGGGGTTGAGTACGTTCTACTTGTCCCACCTGATCAAGGACTGCACCGGGCTCAGTTTCCGAGACCTGGTGTCTTTCATGCGGACAGAGGCATCGGAACTGCTTCTGTTGGAAAATACCACCAAGATCAGCCGTATCGCCAAGATCTGTGGGTTCTCCACCAGCCGGTACTACGAGCAGGCTTTCCGTCGGTGGTACCACTGTGCACCAGAGCAGCATCTGGCTACGTACCGGCACATGCGGCTGGATGTCACCAACCTGCCCCAGGTGGAGTTTCTGCCGATGGACACGCTTCTGGATACCCTCTCTCAGGTGGCGTTTCAGGTGGTGTCGCAGAACCGGCTTGTCTATGCCGCCTCCCCTCGCCCGGAAGTACTGCGTCTGGATCGGCATACCCAGACTATCCGGCGACTGGAATGCGTCCCCACCGTCACGTTGACGCTGGATGACGTGAAGAAGATGGGTGCGCAGATCGGCACTGTGATGCAGAATCTCTCCTGTTTCCATGTGCTACTCTATCAGGCCTCTGCGGATGATCCGCGGGAAATCCAAGCGCTCACGAAGAAGCTGACAGATTCAAGGATCGCCGTGACGATCACCACACAAAGCTTTGTGCCACTGACACGTCACTATGGTTACGACACGCTGGCAGGCCCCATCAGCCTGTTTCTGGAGTGCATCTTCAACAGCAATGGACAGATGGTCTTGCCGCTTCGCGACCCGGACACCGATGAGATCCCCATCTCCGGAGGGAACGGGCTTTTTACCCCGACCGGCGCGCACAAGCCGCTGTACGACGCGCTCTTTGTCATGACGGGCTCACCGGGCCGCCTGAAACTTCGGGGCAGGCACTACGCGCTGGTGGAGCTGGATGCTCCCCATGACGCGTATCTGTTGCTGACGTTCAACTACAATGACGAGATCCTCCGCCTCTGCCATGAGGAAGGGACGCCTCAGGCAGCGGACGAGATGATACGCAACTTCCGGGAGGAGCTGAATCTGCGGTTTCGCCTGGAACTCCCGCCGGGGGACTACACTGTGTGCCGATATACGTACACCTATCACAGCAGCCTGTTCCATTTTCTTTCTGAGGTGAATTTCAGCGGGCCAAAACAGACGGGACGGGCGCTGCTTAACGACAACCTTTTCTCTCCTCATGCGGAGGGTCGCCAGCTCAGCGTGGAGGATACTCTGGATGTGGACGTGACCCTGCGCGGCCTGTCCCTCCAGATCATGTCGATCCGGCCGGGAAAGTAGTGGCAACGGAAAGCGAGGAAAGAAACAGCGGCAGCTGAAGATGCGACAACAGAAAACCGGCAAGCAAAAACCGCGGCAATAACCGCGGTTTTCTGTGGTCTGTTGACTTGTTCTGACTGTCGCCAGATCGACTCGGATCGACTAACGCTTGGAGAACTGGGAAGCCTTACGAGCTTTCTTGAGTCCGTATTTCTTTCTTTCCTTCATTCTCGGGTCTCTGGTCAGGAATCCTGCAGCCTTCAGAGGAGCTCTGTAAGCCTCTCTGTCTGCCTCGCAGAGTGCTCTAGAGATTCCGTGACGCAGTGCGCCTGCCTGTCCTGTCAGTCCGCCGCCGCCTACCAGGGCGATGACGTCAAACTTGCCCTCGCATCCTGCAACACCAAACGGTCTCATGACCTCCTGGCGCAGCAGCTCTGCTGGGAAGTAGTCATTCAGGTCCTTCTTGTTGATGACAACCTTGCCGGTTCCAGGGAGAAGTCTTACTCTGGCAACGGAAGATTTACGTCTGCCTGTTCCACGATACTGTGTCTTAGCCATGTTCTATTCCTCCCTTTCTTAGATTTCCAGTGCTTCCGGCTTCTGAGCCTCGTGCTTGTGCTCAGGACCTGCATAAACGTGTAACTTCTTGAACATCTGTCTGCCCAGCTTGCCCTTGGGGAGCATGCCCTTCACGGCGTGCTTGATCACTTCCTCAGGTTTCTTGGCCAGCATCTCCGCCAGTGTGATCTCCTTCTTTCCGCCTGGGAAACCGGAGTAAGTGACGTAGATCTTGTCCTTAAGCTTCTTGCCGGTGACTGCCACCTTCTCAGCGTTGACAACGATCACGTTGTCACCGCAGTCGACGTGCGGTGTGAACGTCGGCTTGTTCTTACCTCTCAGGATGGAAGCGATCTCAGAGGAGAGTCTTCCGAGGTTCTTGCCCTCAGCGTCTACAACGTACCACTTACGCTGTACCTCTGCAGGCTTAGCAATGTAAGATTTCATGATATAGATCCTTTCTACCTACTGGGAACCGTGCGTCCTGCGTCAGTCGTGACGATCGCCTTGGCTGCGTCTGCGCATCCGGTTCTGGTTCGGTCCTGCCTACTGGATTGCCCTGTGCAATCTGGTCGGCATTACTAAAATTGATTTAGCCCGCGCGGCTGCCGGCTTGTGAGCCTGCCGAGCGGAATGCACACACGTGCAAAATAAATAATACAAAAAAATCAACGAAATGTCAACTGTTTTCTATCGAAAAGGAAGAATAAATGCTCCGTTGTGCCGCGGGCATGCGGCGGGATGCGCCGGAGAAGCCGGTTTTCGATTGGTGAGAGGTATTCCAAGGAATCGGGAAGCATTGTTCCATGGGATCATTGTTCAGGAGGAGCATCGTTTCAGGCGAGCATTTTCCGTCATCCTGTGCACATCGAATAATTGACGGAAACGGCTTCCGGCAGCATCCCCCAGGCAACGGAGCGCAAGGAAAATCCATGGTCACGCAACGGCCTTCTCAAAGGTCCGCGCGCCTCCAGCCTAAAAAAAACAGATCGCCGTAGCGATCTGTCTTCTGTCGAAACTGGCAGCGTCCTACTTTCCCGGGCAGTCTCCCACCGAGTATCATCGGCGCTGAAGAGCTTAACTACTGTGTTCGGGATGGGAACAGGTGTGACCTCTTCGCTATTGCCACCAGATTCATTCGCGCTCGCCATCTTCGCGGATCACTTCGTCACTGCTCGTTCTTCCCTCGGTCACGTATCTCAATACGCTCCCTCGCTCATCCCTTGCGTTCCTTGTCCTCCACGAACCTGTCTTCGCGCTCATTTTGAGAGTTGGTACCCTCAAATCCGAATAACTTTGCAAGTCCGCTCACTCACCTTCTTTGCCATTTGCTGGCCAAGCTCTCGGTCTATTAGTATCGGTCAGCTCCATACATTACTGCACTTCCACCTCCGACCTATCAACGTGGTAGTCTCCCACGGACCTTACCTTGCGGGGGAGATCTCTTCTCGTGGGGGGCTTCGCACTTAGATGCTTTCAGCGCTTATCCCGTCCCTGCGTAGCTACCCAGCTGTGCCCTTGGCAGAACAACTGGTGCACCAGAGGCAAGTCCGTCCCGGTCCTCTCGTACTAAGGACAGCTCCACTCAAATCTCCAACGCCCACAGCGGATAGGGACCGAACTGTCTCACGACGTTCTGAACCCAGCTCGCGTACCTCTTTAATGGGCGAACAGCCCAACCCTTGGGACCTACTCCAGCCCCAGGATGAGACGAGCCGACATCGAGGTGCCAAACACCCCCGTCGATGTGAACTCTTGGGGGGTATCAGCCTGTTATCCCCAGGGTAGCTTTTATCCGTTGAGCGATGGCCCTTCCACTCGGTACCACCGGATCACTAAGCCCGACTTTCGTCCCTGCTCGACCTGTTTGTCTTGCAGTCAAGCTCCCTTCTGCCTTTGCACTCTTCGCGCGATTTCCGTCCGCGCTGAGGGAACCTTTGGGCGCCTCCGTTACTCTTTTGGAGGCGACCGCCCCAGTCAAACTGCCCACCTGCCACTGTCCCGGTACCAGATCATGATACGCGGTTAGAACCCCAACACTACAAGGGTGGTATCCCAACGGTGACTCCCTGAATACTGGCGTACTCAGTTCTCTGTCTCCCACCTATCCTGTACATGCAGCGCCGAGGCTCAATATCAGGCTGCAGTAAAGCTCCATGGGGTCTTTCCGTCCTGCTGCGGGTAGCCGGCATCTTTACCGGCACTACAATTTCACCGAGTCCATTGTCGAGACAGCGCCCAGATCATTACGCCTTTCGTGCGGGTCGGAACTTACCCGACAAGGAATTTCGCTACCTTAGGACCGTTATAGTTACGGCCGCCGTTTACTGGGGCTTCAGTTCCGTGCTTCGGTTGCCCTGACACTTTCCCTTAACCTTCCAGCACCGGGCAGGCGTCAGCCCCTATACTTCAGCTTACGCTTTCGCAGAGACCTGTGTTTTTGGTAAACAGTTGCCTGGGCCTTTTCACTGCGGCCAGCTCTCGCTGGCACCCCTTCTCGCGAACTTACGGGGTGATTTTGCCGAGTTCCTTGACAATAGTTCTCTCGCTCACCTTAGGATTCTCTCCTCATCTACCTGTGTCGGTTTGCGGTACGGGCACCTTGTACCTCGCTAGCGGCTTTTCTTGACGGCGTGAAATCAGCTGCTTCAGACTCTTTCGTCACCCCATCGCGCCTCAGTTTCGCTATGATGATTAAACCATACCTGCCTCGACGCTTGGACACACTCTACCAACGGTGTGCTCAGCTTATCCTTCCGTGTCCCCGCCTCGCTCATGCGGTACTCGGTGGTACAGGAATATCTACCTGTTGTCCATCGACTACGGCTTTCGCCCTTGCCTTAGGCCCCGACTAACCCTGAGTGGACGAACCTTCCTCAGGAAACCTTAGATTTTCGGTGGACAGGATTCTCACCTGCCTTGCGCTACTCATGCCAACATTCTCTCTCGTATGCAGTCCACCATCCCTTACGGAACAGCTTCTGCCCGCATACGATGCTCCCCTACCATACCCATAGGTATCCGTAGCTTCGGTAACAGATTTCAGCCCCGTTCATCTTCGGCGCAGGGTCACTCGACTAGTGAGCTATTACGCACTCTTTGAATGAATGGCTGCTTCTAAGCCAACATCCTAGCTGTCTGTGCAACCCCACATCCTTTTCCACTTAATCTGCATTTTGGGACCTTAGCTGACGGTCTGGGCTGTTTCCCTTTCGACCATGAATCTTATCACACATAGTCTGACTCCCGTGTTTGATATTCTGGTATTCGGAGTTTGATAGTCTTCGGTAACCGGTGAAGGCCCCTAGGACATTCAGTGCTCTACCCCCAGGTATCACCACACGAGGCTAGCCCTAAAGCTATTTCGGGGAGAACCAGCTATCTCCGGGTTCGATTGGAATTTCACCGCTATCCACACGTCATCCCAACCTTTTTCAACAGATACGGGTTCGGTCCTCCATGTCCTTTTACGGACACTTCAACCTGCACATGGATAGGTCACCCGGTTTCGGGTCTACAGCATGCAACTTTCGCCGGTTATGACTCGGTTTCCCTTCGGCTCCGGTGCTCCAGCACCTTAACCTCGCTGCATACCATAACTCGTTGGCCCGTTCTACAAAAAGTACGAGGTCACTTTCGCTCCCTCCGATTGTAGGCATATGGTTTCAGGTTCTCTTTCACTCCCCTCCCGGGGTTCTTTTCACCTTTCCCTCACGGTACTATTCGCTATCGGTCACTGGGTAGTATTTAGGCTTGGAGGGTGGGCCCCCCTGCTTCAGACCGGGTTCCACGTGTCCGGCCCTACTCTGGATCCTGCCCTGTGTCTCATGTTTTCGCATACGGGAGTTTTACCCTCTATGCTCTGACTTTCCAACCATGTTCTGCTAACATGTCAACATCCTTTGGCAGTCCTCAACCCCAGGTGCAAGCACCTGGTTTGGCCTCTTTCCCGTTCGCTCGCCGCTACTAGGAAAATCGCGGTTGCTTTCTCTTCCTGCGGGTACTTAGATGTTTCAGTTCCCCGCGTTACCTTATCCGTACCTGCTTGACTCAGTACGGTATGACTGAACATTACTTCAGCCGGGTTCCCCCATTCGGACATCTACGGGTCAACGGATATGTGCTCCTCACCGTAGCTTTTCGCAGCTTGTCACGTCCTTCTTCGGCTCCCAGTGCCAAGGCATCCACCTTATGCCCTTCTTTGCTTGGCCAATTGAGTTCCTTTCGGTTCTCTTAGCTTGCCATACATGGCGCTCATGTATGGACTTTCTTGCTTTTGTCAAAGAACATACTGTTACGTTGTTCTTCTCCTGGCTTCTCGGTTGAAATCGTAGATTCATACCCTTCTTGCTTAGTCTTTACTTACTAATACCTTTCAGATATTGATCTCGATCTCTTACTGTGATGCATTTCTTGCAAGTTATTCGGTTTTCAAGGTACATATTAACTTCCGCAGAAGTTAATGGTGGAGAATAAGGGATTCGAACCCTTGACCCCCTGCGTGCAAAGCAGGTGCTCTCCCATCTGAGCTAATTCCCCATAAAACCCATAGACAGTATCCAGTGTCTCCCTAGAAAGGAGGTGATCCAGCCGCACCTTCCGATACGGCTACCTTGTTACGACTTCACCCCAGTCACCAGTTTTGCCTTAGGCAGTCTGATTAGTTGACCGACTTCGGGCACCCCCGGCTTCCATGGTGTGACGGGCGGTGTGTACAAGACCCGGGAACGCATTCACCGCGGCATGCTGATCCGCGATTACTAGCAACTCCGGCTTCGTGCAGGCGGGTTTCAGCCTGCAGTCCGAACTGGGACCGCCTTTGGGGGTTCGCTCGGGATCGCTCCGTCGCCTCCCTCTGTGACGGCCATTGTAGCACGTGTGTCGCCCAGGACATAAGGGGCATGATGATTTGACGTCATCCCCGCCTTCCTCCGGATTGTCTCCGGCAGTCCCATTAGAGTGCCCAACTTAATGATGGCAACTAACGGCAAGGGTTGCGCTCGTTGCGGGACTTAACCCAACATCTCACGACACGAGCTGACGACAACCATGCACCACCTGTCTCCTCTGCTCCGAAGAGGGGACCGGCATTACCCGGTCTTTCAGAGGGATGTCAAGCCCTGGTAAGGTTCTTCGCGTTGCTTCGAATTAAACCACATGCTCCGCTGCTTGTGCGGGTCCCCGTCAATTCCTTTGAGTTTTACACTTGCGTGCGTACTCCCCAGGCGGAGCACTTAATGCGTTTGCTCCGGCACCGAACTCTTATGAGCCCGACACCTAGTGCTCATCGTTTACGGCGTGGACTACCAGGGTATCTAATCCTGTTTGCTACCCACGCTTTCGTACCTCAGTGTCAGTTACTGTCCAGAAGGCCGCCTTCGCCACTGGTGTTCCTCCTAATATCTACGCATTTCACCGCTACACTAGGAATTCCGCCTTCCCCTCCAGCACTCAAGCTCTGCAGTTCACAGGGCGAACGACGGTTGGGCCGTCGCCTTAAACCCTACGCTTACAGGGCCACCTACGTACTCTTTACGCCCAGTAATTCCGGATAACGCTTGCCCCCTACGTATTACCGCGGCTGCTGGCACGTAGTTAGCCGGGGCTTCCTCCAAAGGTACCGTCAGGTTTCTTCCCTTTGGACAGAAGTTTACGACCCGAAGGCCTTCTTCCTTCACGCGGCGTTGCTGCATCAGGCTTGCGCCCATTGTGCAATATTCCCCACTGCTGCCTCCCGTAGGAGTCTGGACCGTGTCTCAGTTCCAATGTGGCCGTTCACCCTCTCAGGCCGGCTACTGATCGTCGCCTTGGTGAGCCGCTGCCTCACCAACTAGCTAATCAGACGCGGGACCATCCTTCACCGATAAATCTTTGGCATCATGGCCATGCGACCTCGATGCGTTATGAGGTATTAATCGAAGTTTCCCTCGGCTGTCCCTCTGTGAAGGGCAGGTTTCCCACGCGTTACTCACCCGTCCGCCGCTTTCCTCGCCCTGAATCTACCGAAGCGTCATCAGAGCGATTCTCGCTCGACTTGCATGTGTTAAGCACGCCGCCAGCGTTCATCCTGAGCCAGGATCAAACTCTTAATGAAAATGGTATGTTAACGCTCTCGCGTTATCATCTCTTTCCGTTTGTATCCGGTCAGACGCTTGCGTCTCTTGTTACCGTATTACTGTTTTGGAAATCTTGGGGATCATTCATGTCTCAATGATCCAGGTTGGTTAACATGTAACCTGTAATTGTCTTGTTTGACTACTAGATTTCTGTCTATGGAGTTTTCAATGTTCAGCGGACTTTCGCCCGCGCCCGCTTACCGCGAACAGTAAATACTATACCACTCTCCGACACTCATGTCAACAACTTTTTTTGGTTTTCTGAAAGTTTTTTTTCGGTTCCTCCAATCCCCCCTCTGTATGGCTGCGCACCCTTCGGAATCCCTTCTCCGCAAGGCGTTCCAGAAAGGTGGTGAACCGATAGAAATACCGATACAGGCACTCGGTGGCCAGAATGAACACCACCAGCAGCAGCGCACTCTGCCAGTCCAGCGGACTGATCCCAAAGAGGTTGTTGTGGAAGAGGATGGCATAGAAGAATCCCGCCAGCATCACCACCATCATTCCCACATGGACCCGGTTCATGGGCTTGGCTACCCGAGCAAGGATCATGAACTCCACCAGCGCCACCAGGCCAGAGGCTGCGGTAGACACATCATCGGCAGAGAGTTCCATCACCTGCCCGAACACAAGCAGCGCGCTGACGGACAGAAAGAGCGTGATCCCTGCAGGTGCCGCCTTCTTGAAGACGCTCCCCAGGAAACTTCCCCGGATCCGCCTGCGGTTGGGCTCCAGCGACAGCAGGAAACTGGGGATTCCTATTGTAAACATGCTGATCAGCGTGATCTGCGATGGCTTCAGCGGATACTGAAGCACGCTGGCCACCGAGAACAGCGCCAATAACAGTGAGAAGATGTTCTTGGTCAGATAGAGGGTAGCGGTCTTGATGATGTTGTTCACCACCCGGCGCCCTTCTGCCACCACCAGAGGCATGCGAGAGAAATCCGAGTCCATCAGCACCAGCTGAGATGCGCTTGCCGCCGCCTCACTGCCGGAGGCCATGGCGATGGAGATATCCGCATCCCGCAGCGCCAGGATATCGTTCACGCCGTCCCCGGTCATGCCCACGGTCTTCTTCTGTTTCTGCAGGCTCTTCACGAACTGGCGCTTCTGCTCCGGGCTCACCCGTCCAAAAACGGTATACTGGCTCATGGCTTTGTCCACGTCCTCCTCGGTAGAAAGCGTCCGCGCATCCACATATCGTTCCGCGCCTTCGATCCCCGCGGTCTGGGCGACCCGGGACACCGTCACCGGATTGTCTCCGGAGATCACCTTCACCTCCACGCCGTTGTTCGCGAAGTACGCAAAGGTTTCCTGCGCACCTTCCCGAATGGGGTTGGCCAGGCTCACCAGCGCCAGCAGCCGCACCGCTCCCTCAATGGGACTGCCGTCCGGCTCCATCTCCGTCTGGGCCAGAGCCAGCACACGGTTGCCCTCTGCGCTGATCAATGCGATCACATCCGCCAGCGTCTCCGGCCGATGCTCATGAAGGCCGCCTTCGCCTCCTCTCTCCTCCAGCAGATCCGCCACCGCGTACTTTCCGGCGGGCTCCTCCAGAAGACTCCCAAGCACGTACTCCGGCGCCCCCAGCACAAAATTCCCTTCCTTATATACAACGCCGCAATACTTGTAGGCCGAGGAGAAGGGACAGATCCTCTTCGCCTTCCGCCCTTTCGGCTTGTCAAAATACGCCTGCAGCGCCGCCATGGTGATGTTGTCCCGGTTCTGGCTGGCCGCCAGGTCCGACAGCAGCGCGTGCAGCCCGGCAGGGTTGATTCCCCGCATCATCGGCCGCACCTCGGTGACGTGCATGTCGTTCCCTGTGATGGTCCCGGTTTTGTCTACACAAAGCACATCGACCCGGGCCAGCGTCTCGATGCACCGCATGTTCTGCACCAGCACCTCTGTCCGGGCCAGACGCATGGCGCTGACCACCATGGCGATGCTAGCCATCATGTAAAGGCCTTCCGGAATCATCCCAAGGATGGCCGCCACCATGGCGATCACCGACTCCCGGAAGGGAAGGTGCTGGATCATCATCTGCTGGTACAGCAGAATGCCGCCGATGGGAATGATCAGCACGCCGATCACCATCACCAGCTTGTCCAGCGACCGCACCATCTGGGACTTGTCATCTCCCTTCTTCTGGCGGGTCGCCTCCATAGACAGCTTGGAAATGTAGGAATCCCGGCCCACTGCCGTCAGATGCGCCTGGCATTCCCCAGATATAATGTAACTTCCCGACAGCAGATCATCTCCCGGGTTCTTCTCGATCTCGTCCGCTTCTCCCGTGAGCAATGACTCGTTCACTGACACGACCCCTTCTACCACGGTGGCATCCGCCGGGATCTGGTTCCCTGCTGAGAGGATCACCAGATCACCCAGCACCAGTTCCTCCGTGGGCACCTCCGTCTCACGGCCCTCCCGGACACATCGGCACCGGGGCATTCTGGCGAATTTCAGGTTGTCCAGTGTCTGCTTGGACCGCAGTTCCTGAAAGATACCGATCCCCGTATTGGCAAAAATGATCAACATAAAGGAGAGGTCCTTGAAGGACCCCGCCGCGATCAGCAGTGCTGCCAGCACTGTAAAAATCAGATTGAAATAGGTGAGCACGTTGGACCGGACGATCTGCCTGACAGTGCGGGTGGAAGGATCCACCTCCACGTTGACCAGCCCTTCACGGACCCTGTCCTCTACCTCTCTATTCGTCAAACCCTGCATATTATTCATCCAGCCTCTTCAGATACTCATCGCTTCCGCCGCAGCTGTACACGCCTTCTACATATCTCCAGTTATAATCGTAGTCAAAGAACAGAATTCTGTCCTCCGTGGCGTACACGTAGTCCGGGTTGTCGATGGAGGCTATCTCCTTCTTGCCGGACAGCCCCTTGTCGATCTGAGACAGGTGGTAGTTGTTCTCTCCGTCACAGTAGAGGAGATTGTGTTCCCGCACGATCAGCACGTCCTTATAGGCTTCGCCTGCGAGGACCTTGGTTTTCCCGGTTTCCAGATCCATCTCTATCAGATTGCCCGTGGTGGCGTCGGAAGAGTCCTCGGTGTCGATGTAGTAGGCGGTGTCTCCGTCCACAACAAAGCCGTGGCTGTGGGTCTTGGTGAGCCGCTTGTCCTCCTGAGTCTCCATGTCCATGACGTGGACAGTCTGGTCGTCCTTCTCATCCTGGTAGTAGATCTTTCCGTCCACTACGTAGTTGTCGTAGGTCTCCTTGTCCAGCAGCTGGGATTCCCCGGAGCCGTCCAGTTCCGAGTTGTAGTATCCGGCATTGGTGATGTCCGACTGCTCGGTGGTATCTGCCTTGTTGTAGTAGAGGCGGCCGTCCTCGATCTGCAGATCCACCGCGCCCTCCACCAGTTTCTTGAAACCGCTGCCATCCTTCTCCATGGTGCAGAGAACCGGCGCCTCGTCCCGGGTCCAGATGATCATGTACAAAGCATCCTTGTATTCAGTCAGGTAGGACGCATCGCAGTCCTTCCGCACGGTCTTCTTTCCCTTGCCGTCCAGATCGGAACGCACCAGCATGGCTCTACCGTCCCCATCAAAGTCGGAATAGTAGACCTGATCGCCATCTACCAGGAAGAGCCCCTCGTCGTGGTGGTTGCTCATGGCCAGGGCCACCGCCGGGTCAGCCTTCAGTTTGGATTCCTTTGGTTCTTCCTTCTGTTCTGTCTGCTCCTCCTGCTGAGGCTCCGGCTGCGCCGGCTCTGCCGGCGCGGTGGGCTTTGTGCGGGTAACGGCGTACACCACGCCCCCCAGCACCAGTGCCACCACCACCAGGACTGCAACCAGGATTATTCTCTTATCTCTCATCTCCATACTCCTCTGTTCTGTTACCAGTTGACCGCCAGGTCAAGCTGTGTTCGATTGCGGCTGGCAAAACCGCCTGTATCCACCACGATTCCCGGTCCGCAGGAGGTCATGATGTAAGACCCCTTGGGCCGGATCCCCAGGTTGGCTGCCACCATGACAAAGCCTCCCAGAGTCTTGACGCCGTCTGCCCGGACCTCGTAGGGGAATTCCTCTTCCGAGAAGCCCATGCCCCGCATGATGCTGACACAGACGGACATGTTCAGGTTGTAGTAGGTCTCCTTGCCGGAGGGGCCTGTAATAGACCCTCGCGCAGGCGTCAGGGGCAGCCCGTTCCAACCGCTCCCACTCCAGGTGCGGTGGGTGTTCTCCCAGGCTTCCTTGGTCCTGCGGTCCCAGGCCTCCTTGCGGGCGCGCTTGGCCTTGGCCTTCGCTACTCTCTTCTCTTGCGCCGCCAGCCATTTCTTCAGGGCCTTGCGTTCTTTGGCTTTCTGGCGGGCCTGGTAATCCTCGGCCACCTTCCGGGCATCCAGAGTGACCGGATCTTCTGCCTGCTCATTCACTGCCACGATACCCTTGGTGTCCTTCACGCTGAGAGACTCCATGGTCTCCCTGGCGATCCTCTCGTGAGTGAAGTACCCCTGCAGCCATATGCACAACAACAAAAACACTGCAATACCTACCAGCCATGCCAGTATGGTACCGAAGTGTCTGTTGAAAAATGCCGTTATTCCTTTGTTTCTATTTTCGGTTGTCTTTGTTCCCATAGAACTCCACGTTCGCATCACTATACAGATAGAAAAGCTTCAGCTGGTTCATCACGGATATCGCTGCCGCCTTACCGCTGTACGATCCCGGGATCTTCAGTTCACCTACCGTGTCCGTCCCGACGTTCTTTCCGGTGAGGGCCAGATATGTGGTGCCCCCCTTGATGGTGAATCCCGCCGGTGCCTTGGCCCAGGTCTTGCCGTCTGCGCTGTAGTGGCTGACACGGGCCTCCGTCGTTTCTCCTTTTCCGGACTTGTCCATGCCCAGGGTCACCTGACAACGGTTATGCTTATTCAGAACTAACCCGTAGTTGTACTTCTGGGAATCCACACGGAGTGCTACGGTATTCTCCTGCTCCAGTCCTCTGAGAGGAGTCCAGCACACCTTGTATCGGCCCACCTGATTCAGGGCTTTCATGTTGATGTAGGTGTACCCGCTCCGGGTACCGCTCTCGTCCTTCCCCTTGTAGGCAGCGATCCTGTACTGATAGCTCTCTCCGGCATTCACATCCCGGTCCACAAACTCCAGCTTGTAGCCGTCCTTGGCGGCATCATCACCGTAATCCTTGGCGTCGATCTTCTTGAATTTCCCGTCGACCTTCTTCTGGAGGAGGATCCCGTCGGGGATCGTTCCCGCACCGGGCGCCGCCACCAGCGTGATCCGGTTGTAGTCCGTGCTGGAAAACTCATCGCCTCCGTCCCTTGCCATCAGGAATCTGGGGGCTTCGATACCCACATGGACGTCCTTCACCTTGGACTTGTAACTGGTCTTGCCCACTCCAAATCGCAGTAGATATCTGTAGGTGTTGTCCCTGCTGACATTGCCATCCACGTAGGAATTGCCGTAGGCGGTTCCGATGTGCTTGTATCGGCCGAACCGTATTCCATCGTAAACAGGCGCACGGTAGACCAGGTAGAAACTGGCCCCCGGGTAGGCGTTCCAGGATAGTTCAATCGCGCTGTCCGACGTGATCATACCCTTCAGCGAAACGTCTGTCTTGATGGCGCGTTTGGCCAGGGAGACCTGCCCCGTACTCACCACCATACACACTGCCAACAGCAGTACCATCACGATCCTTCTCTTAAGTCCCATTGATCCCTCCATTTGAAAATGCACATATTAGAGTGCATAGTAATTATAGCACTCTTTTTTTGCAAGTGCAATGCACAGAAAAAAACGGGCCCAAATCGGGCCCTTAATTTTTCTTAAGTTTTCAGATTCCTTAAGGCGGAGCAAAGAACCTGACGTGCTCGCACGTCAGGGATGACGCTCCTGGCGTTCGTTATAGCAACGGCAGCTTCTGGAGCACCATGGAGAAGATCACCATCCCCACCAGAGCGAAAGGATAGGTGGCACCGTAACCGGCACCGGGCTCATCACTGCCCACCGCATCTGTGGCTGCCCCCAGTCCCGGTGTGGAGGTCATGCCTCCGCAGAGCGCACCCACAAGCAGGATCCAGTTGAGCTTGAACACGTAACGCCCCAGCAGGAACCCCGCCATGCATGCGACAAAGCCTACGATCAGAGCGATCAGGGCCAGAGTCAGGCCAGATCCCATGATGGCGTCGAATACTCCGTAGCCATAGTTCAGTCCCACGATGGCCAGAAACACCACCAGCCCCAGCTCCCGCACCATGCTCAGGATGTGGGGATCCATACGGAAGGAGATCGGGCCGATCTTCCCTATGTATCCCAGGATCAATGCCCCGATCAGGACGCCCCCGGTGGCCTCCAGACTGATGTACCCCAGAGGGCCTGCGTAGATCCGGACAGACCCCAGCAGGTATCCCAGGAAACAAACCAATGCAAAGGACGTGATGCTGAAGTCCGTAGTGGGGATCTCCGTTCCCTTCCCGGCGCTGGCCGCCCGGGCCATCTCCTCCCGATACAGCCGCTTCTCTTCCTCCACATCAAACCTGAAGATGACGCTGAGGAAGTTCACTGCCAGGATCACGATGACTACCCCAAAGGGATACGCCACTGCCGAGCCAATGCCTACCTGCGCGGTAGCCTGGTTCACGTAGGTCTGACGCATGGACTTGTCCAGTTCCTTCACATCAGACACCTTCAGGTCGTACTTGCGGTCAAGATTGATGATGTTGATGACACTGGCCTTCTCCTTGCTGCTGAGATGCTCGTAATTCAAAGACATCTCCTTGGCGTGATTCTCCGTAGACTCCAGGGCGGAGGCCAGTCCCGGTGAACTGGTCATGGCGCCGGTATAGACACCGGTCACTGCATAGTTGTTGGTCCCCTTGGCAACTCCGGTGCAGGTGTAAGTGATGCCCGCCCCCACAAAGGTGATCACCAGACCCATGATGATAAACCGGGGTCCGTACTTGCGAAGGATGTATCCGATGTCCTTGGCTGCCAGCAGTCCCACGGCGGCCACGAACAGGATCAGGGAAGCGGTGAAGAACCCGGAATTGATGACCTTCTCGTTGTTAGTCTCCAGGATGGTCCTGGCCGCCTCATACCCCGCGGCGGACTCATCGCCTGCGTCGTAGATCCCGCTGGCCAGCCGGAACACCGCCCAGCCGATCACCAGTCCCACGAACATGGCACCGGAGGTTCCAAAACTGAACTTGCCGAACTTGATCTTCCCGAAGAGCATTCCCAGGACCACTGTTGCGAATATCAGTATAAAAGGATTCAGAATCAGATCCATGATCTCGATTTTCATAATATAGCACCTCTTTCTCAATCCCTATTATATGAAAGAAACCTGCCCTCTTCAAGACGGCAGGTTGTTCGCAAATTGTATTTCTAATCCTCACGGAAGGTGGAATTAACGGGAGCTGGTCCGATCCGATGGTAACCGGTCACCACTCCATCCATCCGCCCGCTGAAATCCAGCGTGTACCCGAATCCGGGATCTGGGATCCAGTCCCACAGCGTCCCTTCCTTCTCTGGGAAAAGTTCCATCATCATCGTCCCGATGACGCCCCCATGGCACACCACCACAGAGTAGGCGGACTGACCGCCGTGCCGATGGGACCATTCCTTCAGTTGATGCAGACCCTTAAGCTCTGCCAGTCCCCTGGATACCCGCGCCGCAAAATGCTGCCTGGACTCCCCTCCCGGCGGCGCGGTGCGTCCAGTCATGTCATTAATCCAGGCATCGAACACCGGATCGCCCTCCATATCCTCGTACCGGGTGCACTCGTACTCGCCGAAGCACATCTCATTCAGCAGAGGCAGGGCTTTGGACCGGTGACGCCCGTAGAGGATCTCCAGCGTTTGCTTTGTGCGCTGAAGCTCGGAGGTGAAGTACTGGGCATCTCCGGGCACCTGCGGATACTCGCCCGATGCCGCCTGCTTTTGCAGCGCTTCTATGCCCACCTCTGCCAGCGGGATATCTACCCCGCCGTAGAACCACCGCTTCAGGTTTCCCTCGGTGAGGCCGTGACGGATCAGGATCATCTTCGATTCCATGTTACTCTCCTTTTACTATCTGGGGGATCCCGCAGAATACCCGGACCACCCGGTCTGCCGCGAGCCCCAGCATCGTCAGGCACCGGCCGGTCTCCTCCCGCCAGGCGCGCTCCTGCTCGTCGATGGGTACCACGCCCTGGGTCACATCGTCGGCGATGATGATCTTCCCCGCCAGCGCGTCCCGGTTCATCTCCAGATATGCCTGAGCCTCGATGCCGGACTTGACGCAGGCCAGCACAAAGCCTTCCATATGGGTGAACACCTTCCTGTTGAAGTCCAGAGCCGGCAGCAGGGCTTCCTGATTCTCCTCCCTGCAGTCGAACACATCCTCCTCGGTGATGCCATATTCCTTGCGTGCGTAGTCCAGCTTGCCCTGGTACGCCCCGCCTGTGATCAAAACCATGTTCTTTCCTCCTCTATTTCTGGCCTCCTCCCTCTTCCGGCAGGATGCCCCGGGACCTCAGTGTCTCCCGGAAACTATCCATAGAATGATAGATCTTCATGTTACCTTCCTGGTCGTAGGAAAGCATTTCCTTATATACGGCCGCGTCCTTCAGGAAGAACTTCCGTTGGAATGCCTTGAACTCCGGCGTGATCTTCATGGACCCGATCCGATTGGAGGGGGCGTTGTCTCGCACGTCGAACTGCCGGGCTACTTCTCGGATACCGTTCTCATCTACCTTGTACAGGTAACCGTCCCACAGGGTCTCCGCACCGGCTCTCTGGAAAACGATGGAGATCGTCCGTTGATCGCCGGAGACATAGACAACCGGGTGGATGTTTAACTTCTGGTCCCTGATCTTCTTTCGGAGTTTCAGCGGAACCGTCCAGATCTTCCCTTCGTTGTACAGGGCTACACTCACATTCCCCATATACATGCCATCGTAGCTGACGCGGGTATATTTCCCGTCCTTACTCTCGTAGGACAAAGCCGGGTGGTCGATACAGAGCTCGGGAATCCCGTCCCCATCGTTATCCACAAAGATGGCCGCGATGCTTAGGTTCCTCTGGGACCTTGTCGGTTTCCGGTAGTTGGATGCCCTCTTCTTCTGCAGTGTCTCCAGCATCTTCAGTCGAGGAAGGAAGTACTCCTGAAGGGCAGCCTTCTGTTGGTTCTCCAACTGGCGCTCTGCCTCGACCCGGGCCTTCTCCTGCGCGACCTCTCTGGCGCGAACTCTGTCGAAGCTCCAGAAGACTACCGCCGCCAGCACCACCACCAAAGTTACTAACAGCACGGTGAACAGCCTGCGGTTTTTTGCGATCTTCTCAACGATTTCCTTCATTGATAACAACTCCTCACTATAGTGTGTCATTGGGACATCTCTTTCTGTCGATGCCCGTCACCCAGACAGTCCTGCCAGCACCGCCAGCACCAGCACCCCTGCCAGCTCGCTCCAGCAGATGGTGTATCCTGCGATGTCTCCGCTCATGCCGCCCAGATTCCGCCGGGCCCGCTCCATGGCGATGCATCCCGCCAGGAGCACCAGGGCACCGTCCGTCAGACAGACCCACCAGAAGGGACCAGCGAAATAGGCCGCTGCCAATACCGCTGCTACCATAAGCAGCAACACCATCCCAATATATTTCTGTTTCCCCTGCTCTCCAAAACTCTTGTTATATTGGCTGTGCCCGATGGGTCTGTGCACCAGCACCCCCATAGCCGCCGTGCCCCGGCTCATCACCGGAAGCAGGAACAGTCCCCACAGGAGCCGGGGGCATGTCCTAAGTGCCTGTTCCAGAAGGCTGTCCATCGACACATAGAAGGCCAGCACCAGGAACACTACGGTAACCACCGCGAACGCCCCCACGGTGGAGTCCTTCAGGATTCGCTGCCGGTCCTCCAGGGGCCTTCTGGACAGGATGGCGTCGTTGCAATCCATGAACCCGTCCATGTGCATGAACCCGCACACGGCATAGATATAGAAGGCGGCCGCCAGACTGATCAGATGCGTCATGGACGCGCTGTGGGGAAATCCGGAGATGGCCAGTTCCAGCCCCTCAACAAGCAGCAGCCAAAGCCCGCCGATCACTGCCCCCACAAGCGGCAGTAACGCCAGCATCAGATTATTCAGTTTGCTGTCCCACCTCTTATATGGGCAGGGGAGCACTGTAAAGTTCCCCCACACCATGGAGAAGGCGGTCGTCAGATTTTTCATTCTCTATTTCCACCTCCGGAAGGTGCCGAAGGATGCCTCCAACACCTGGTCACAAGCCTGGGCCAGTGCCCGGTCACACCCGGCCAATGACCTTCGGTAGTTCTCTGTCCAGTCGTCGTACTGCCCGGCATCTGCGTAGATGTAATCAGAGACGAACACCGTGTTCCCGGTCTCCTCGGCAAAACGTACCAGATCCGCCTTCACCCGCGCACCGGCCTCGGGATCATACACGCCTCCCTCCCGGAACATCTCGTTGGAGAGAAGGGCCGTCACGCTATCCAGCAGGAAAGCTCCGGCTTTGTCCACATCCTGGCGGGAAAGCAGCGCCGTGAGATCCAGCGGCTGTTCCAGCGTCGTGAATCCCCAGCCCTCCCGGGCCGCAAGGTGCCTCACGATCCTGTCCCGATCCTCCTGATCATGGGGGATCATGGTGGCGATATAGTAGAGGGGCCGGCCGTTCTCACGCGCCATGTCCCGTGCCAGTTCCTGGGCGTGCAGGGACTTGCCGTTCTTGCATCCACCGCTGATGAATATATTCATTAGAAGAAGTTCCCTTTCTTGATGTCCTCCAGATAGGCTGCATCGATGGAGCCCTCTGCCAGTGTTTTCATGATGCTCATGGTGGCGCAGGAGGCCTCCAGGATCTTGAAGGCGATGGGGCATCCGCTCCCCTCGCCCAGCCGCATCCCCAGATCAAACATGGGAGTCAGCCCCAGCCGCTCCATGGCGGTGGCGTACCCGATCTCGGCGGACTTATGGGAAGCGAACATGTAGTTCGTCACCAGAGGATTGAACTCTCTGGCCATGCAAGCCGCCACGATGGAGATGAATCCATCGATCACCACCGGCATTCTGTTTCGGGCCGCGCCCAGGAAACATCCCGTCATAGCGCAAATATCGAACCCTCCGATCTCGGCCAGCATTCCGATGGGATCCATACCCCTGCATCGCTCCGACGCTTCGCCTACGATCCGTACCTTGGCGGCCAGTCCCTCGTTGTCCAGTCCTCCGCCCCGGCCTACCAGCTTCACCGGATCCACACCGGTGAGGGCGCCCAGCAGGCAGGAACTGGTGGTGGTGTTGCCGATCCCCATCTCGCCGATGCCGGCAAGCTGTACCCCAGCCTGCTTCATGGCATCTGCTGCCTCGAACCCGGTGAGGATTCCCTGAACGGCCTGCTCCCGGCTCATGGCCGGGCCCTTGGCCAGGTTGGCGGTTCCCTTCCCCAGGCTGCGGCGCACGATCTGCACGGGAATAGTCCCCTCTTCTGTCAGCATGTCGTCGGTGTACAGATCCTCCGGGATGTCCATGGCCACCCCCATATCCGTCACCAGCAGGTCGATCCCAAAGTACTTCACCTGGGAGCTGACACCGGTGATTCGGCGGGTAAAGTTGATGGTCTGGCTCAGGGTCACCGACTGGGGGGCCGATGCCACGCCTTCCTCCACCACGCCGTTATCTGCACTGAAAAGTGCGATGCACTGCCGCTTCACCTCGTTGTCTTTCACCTCTCCGGTGATCCCGGCCATCTTGATGGAAAACTCCTCCAGTTTCCCCAGACTCCCTGGCACTTTGGCCAGTTCCACCTGCCGCGCCGCGGCAGCTTCCATGGCCCTCCGGTCCGGCGCCTGGATCTCCCGGGCTAACGCCCACACTCTTTCCTCCGACACGCATCCTTCCTCCTTATTATTGTAAGTTCATACAACCATAGTAGCATATTTTTATCCGAAAAAAAACCCCGCCCGACTTGTAAACCTTCATTTTATAACATATAATTGTAGTGGATGTGTCAGAGGTGTGTTGGTGTGTGTCAGAGGGGACGGTTCTTTTTGACACACTCAGCGCAGAGTGTGTCAAAAAGAACCGTCCCCTCTGACACACACCAACACTCAAAACCCTTAAGAGAAAACGGAGAGACTACTATGAGCAAACGAGCACGCGCAAACGTCATGCTGTTCATTACAGCATTCATCTGGGGATCTGCTTTTGTAGCCCAGAAGGTGGGCGCCGACATCGGCACCTTCACCTACAACGGAATTCGGACTTTTGTGGGCGGATTGACCCTGATCCCGGTGATACTCATCATGGATTCCATGCGGAAGAAGAAAGCCCCGGCGGACACCCGCACAGAAGAGGAGAAGAAAGCCGACCGGAAGATGTGGATCATCGGCGGTCTCTGCTGCGGGTTCGCCCTGTTCGTGGCGTCCACCCTGCAGCAGTACGGCATCTACTTTACCACCGCCGGCAACGCGGGGTTCATCACCGCCCTGTACTGCATCATCGTCCCCTTCCTGTCCCTGCTGGTAGGCAAGAAGATCCGCTGGATCGTCTGGCCAGCGGTAGTCCTGGGCGTCATCGGCCTGTACCTGCTGTGCATCAACCCTGCAGAGGGGTTCCATCTGCAGAAAGGCGACTTCTTTGTATTGCTTTGTGCCTTCGCCTTCGCCTGCCACATCATGGTCATCGACTACTTCTCGCCGAAGACCGACGGCGTCAAACTCTCCTGCGTGCAGTTCCTGTTCGCCGGAGCCATCGGCATGGTGCTGATGTTTATCTTTGAGACACCGGATCTGTCCGCCATCCTGGAATGCTGGTTCCCCATCCTCTACGCAGGCGTCATGAGCTGCGGCGTGGCCTACACTTTGCAGGTGGTGGCCCAGGCCGACGCCAATCCCACGGAGGCATCCCTGATCCTGTGCCTGGAGTCTGTGTTCGCCGTCATCACCGGCGCCATCATCCTGGGCGAGAGCATGCACATCCGCGGCTACATCGGCTGCGCACTGATCCTGGGGGCGGTGGTCCTGTCCCAGCTCCCGGAGAAGTCGGACAAACTCAAGGCCTAACCCCTGCACAAAGCTTTGTGCACCGAAAAATCGTCAGCGGACGCGTTTCCGCTGACTTTTTCTTTGACAAGTACGGGTTCTGCATATATAATAAATGTGTATTTTTTTGTTACATCCAGAGCAAAAGGAGAATGTTGAATTATGGAAAAGTTTTTCAAACTGAAGGAAAACAATACCGACGTAAGGACTGAAGTCACCGCCGGTGTTACCACCTTCCTGGCGATGGTCTACATCCTGGCGGTCAACCCGAACATCCTGTCCGCTGCCGGCATGGACAGCGCAGCGATCTTCACCGCCACCGCCATCTCTGCAGCCTTCGCCACACTGATCATGGCCTTCTACGCCAACTACCCGGTGGCACTTGCTTCCGGCATGGGCCTGAACGCCTACTTCGCCTACAGCGTCTGCATCCCGATGGCAGAGCAGGGCATCAATGATCCCTGGAAGATCGCCCTGGCCGCCGTCCTGTGCGAAGGTATCGTCTTCATCCTGCTGTCCTTCACCAACTTCCGTGAGAAGCTGGTCAACGAGATCCCGCAGAACCTGAAGACAGGCATCACCGCCGGCATCGGTATGTTCATCGCGCTGGTAGGCCTGAAGGGCGCCGGCATCGTCATCGGCAGCGAGTCCACACTGGTGGATATGGGCCACGTGGGTACTCCGCAGTTCGTACTGGCCGTGGTCGGCTTCATCATCATCGCGGTGCTGAACCACTACAATGTACAGGGACACATCCTCATCGGCATCCTGGCCACCTGGATCCTGGGCATGATCGCACAGGCTGTCGGCTGGTATCAGGTAGACGTTGAGGCTGGCGTATTCTCCCTGTTCCCCAGCTTCCATGGCGGTTTCCTGCCCTCCAAGATGAACTTCTTCTCTTTTGACTTCGCCTGGATCGGCGGTCACGTCGTAGAATTCATCACCATTATCTTCTCGTTCCTGTTCGTAGATATCTTCGACACCGTCGGCACTCTGATCGGTGTGGCCTCCAAGGGCGGCCTGCTGGACGAGGAAGGTAAGCTGCCCAGAGCCAAGCAGGCACTGCTGGCAGATGCCATCGGTACCTGTGCAGGTGCCTGCATGGGTACTTCCACCGTTACCTCTTACGTTGAATCCAGTGCAGGTGTTGTGGCAGGCGGCCGTACCGGTCTGACTTCCCTGACCACCGGCGTGTTGTTCATTCTGGCGCTGTTCCTTTCGCCGATCTTCCTGGCGATCCCGGGCTTTGCCACCACTCCGGCACTGCTGTGGGTCGGCCTGCTGATGGTCAGCTCCATCAAGAACCTGGACTTCGATTCCGACGTAGCCGATGCAGTGGCTGGATTCCTGGCATTCATCATGATGCCGTTCACCTACTCCATCGCCAACGGCATCATGTTCGGAATGATCTCCTGGGTACTGATCAAGCTGTTCACCGGCAAGTTCAAGGAGATCACCGGCATCATGTGGATCTGCTTCGTGCTGTTCGGACTGCGTATCTGGACGCTGATGTAAGAAGGTCTTTTGCGATTTACCACCACGCACTCACAAAACACGCGGCGTGCCATTTCTGGCACGCCGTTTTTTTTCTGATAGCCCCTAATGTCCCCGCTCCCTCCGTTTCCCGCTCCCCCTCCGTTTCCCAAATCCTACATTCCGCTATTTTTGTTCCCAACTTGCGTCATGCTGACCTCTTGGATACCAGATTTCCCATATTGGCGGTTTTCTGTATCCCAAGTGGTTATTTTCAACAATCCTATTCCCAATGGCTCCAAAATCATGAATCTGGAAACCCAAGTCAGTATAACGAGCCCCAGATATTCCCCGCCTTTAATAACATGACCACCCTCGTCGTTTCTTCACTCTTCCATTCTGTCTGCAGAGTCCTCTTCCTTGGGTGGGGCGGTATCCTGACCGGGCTTTTCCTTCCCCTGTTCGATCAGCACAGACAGCTTGCGGTTGATCATATATAACGGAACCAATACAGCAATAATAACTATCAACTCGAAGATGTCGCTTCGGAACGTAATAAAAAAATTGTACAACATCGTATCCCTCCTCACTCGGATCATCTCAGATTCGGCATGCAGGCTGCCGAACCCAAGATAAACCAGTGATTAACAAGTACAATGCAATCTTACCATATCGATACTAACACGCTACTAACGCCTTGGCGATGTGTGGCCACTGCCACTACGAGGAAGATCCGACACTTGCCGAAGTGCCTTGCCTGTCACGGATCATGTGCTGCAGCGCGATCAGGATCGCGACGACCTCTTCCTCGTGTTCCGGCTTGTATATATCAGCCGCATACTTATCGTGTATGGAAAAGGCCTTCTGGCTCACCAATGCGATCAGCTCACCCCCCACGTCTCTGATGGAGAAATTGAGTTGCAACAGGTTCCCCTCCAGGCGCCAACCGAGGCCTTCAAGGTTCGTGACGTCTTTTATCAGATGAAAGAGTTCGTTGGATAACATGAAACGATTTCCGTTTTCCATCTCCACGTAGCGGCGTTCATGCAAAGAGACCAGCTTCCGCTCGATATGCGCCACATGACGTCCGTCGGAGCCGTAGATGTCAGTCTTGTCATGGATGGAAGGGAACTGAGTCTCTGCGCGATAGACGACGCAGCCCCCGCCATCCGTGATCTCAATGCGATGATGAAGCGTGAACACCTCCGACGATGTATACAGGCTCCTCGCGGGAACCCCGTATTCCTCCTTGTTTCTGGTGTCGGCCTCTTCTCCCGGTCCGCTGTATCTCTGCTGCGATATGCCCACAAGCACAAAGCAAGCCACCATGGTGAAAACCAAGAGAATCATCCATTCCATTCACTTCCTCCTCTCATTTCCAAATCCGCAGTAGATCTCCCCTCCGACATTGTACAGTCATACACCCCCTGCTCTTATCAGCGAAGGCGCCCTCGCGAGCATCCTTATGGCAGTTTTCCATATTGTTATGGCAGTGCCATAACAATAGCCGATTTTGCCATAAGAAATCGCGGGTTTTGTCCGTTTTCTTATGGCATTTCCCCCTATGCTTATGGCACTGCCATAAGCATAGATGATTTTGCCATAATCCCAATTTCAATTTATTGCTATCAGCAACCACGATATCGACAGTCTCCTCCTCTTCTCTAAGAAAATAAAAATCAGTTTCTAATTCGCCGTAAATCAGCTTGCCTGATTTTATTAAAGCGATGTGCTTTTGGTCTGCATGTCTTTCACCCGAAACGCATTTCAAATCCTTGTATGATTAGTTGGAAGCTAAATCATACTCTCCTTTCCAATTACTGTTTGTGTCATAATACAATCAGATACTGTGGACTTTTAATACTCTACAATCTTCGAATTCATCGAAAGCTTCTCCTTCTTCTTTCCTGCATTTGCACGAAACACCGCATGTACCCGGTACACTCCCTTTTCCACATTTTTCTTCTCTGACATATTCAACACCGTGCCTTTCGTGGTGCTGCCCCATTTTTTTATCGTTGCCCATGAGCCTCCGGTTTTCTTTTGAATCGACATCTTGCACGTCATCTTTGTCGTGATACCTGGTATCCCTGTACTTTTCGCAGTTGCTGCCGCGGTACCAGACGCATTGATGGAAAGTCCCACACTGGTCCTGGTCGAATACAAATTGTACGGCATCACTTTAAACGGTTCCAATCCATCATCAGCAAATACACAGATCTGACCGATACCCATCAGCAAGCAAACCACTGTGCTCAGAACAATAACTTTCTTTAGAACAATCAATACCCACCTCCTTGTCTATGCGCTGACCTTACATACCTATGTTCGAAGGGATCGCTCCACGGGAGCAGTGGACGATCACTCCCATGAACGCATCGACCGATTCCGGTGATGTGAGTCAGATCATGCCGATGAACCTGTTCACCGCGGCAAGCTGGCCTGTGGGCGTCGCCCCTCATACCTGGCAAGCCACCGCCTGCAGCGGATCCACTCTTGGAGAGAAGTCCGCACACTGGGCTGCCGGCGTCATGGCAGCGACTGCCTATGATATACTGACCATGCCCGAAGAGCGAGAAAAGATACGAAAAGAATTCCAATCCCGACGGGTCGAGGATTACACGCCTATGCTCGCAGGCGAATAATATGGATCCGAAACCGTCATATCGATTAGATGATATGGCGGTTTTGTGTTATTATAAATAGAAATGGTTGCCCACTCCCTATGAACCGGAAGGAGAGGAATATGGGAATAGCGGTTTCGGAATTGCTTGCTAATGATTTCTTCAGAGACTTCGAGGTAGTTGCAGGAAGAAAGGGAATCAACAAAGAAATACAAGGGATCACGACCCTTCAATACGATCAGGAAGCGGATCGACCGCGCCAGCGAGATGATAGATATCGACTGGAACGATCCGGTTGAAAGACTTAAGACCATATTACTACTGCAGTTCCTTGAAGCAGACAGTTATTATAATAAGGAGTAAAGATTATGTATCAACTAGCTATTTTCGATCTTGACGGCACACTGCTGGACACGCTGGATGACTTGGCGGACAGCGTGAACATGGCTTTGTCCGAGTACGGACTGCCCCCACGCACACGCGAAGAGGTTCGGGACGCCACGGGCACCGGGACGGATAACCTGATCCGGCTGTCGGTACCGGAGGGCACGCCTGCCGAGATCACCGCCCAGGTCACAAAGTTCTATCGCCGGTGGTATGGCGAGCACTACAACGTAAAGACCAAACCCTACGAGCATATCCGGGAGATGCTGGATGCCTTGCGGGCGGGCGGTTGCCGCATTGCCGTGCTCACCAACAAGATGGAGGACGTGGCGCAGGAGCTTTGTGCCTCGCATCTGGAGTTTCTGCCGGATCTCATCGTCCGGGGACAGAAGGCAGGCATGCCGCTAAAGCCGGATCCAGCGCCGGTGCTGGCCATCATGGAGGAGGCGGGCATAGGCCGGGAGCAGACTATCTACATCGGGGACTCGGAGGTGGACGTGGCGACGGCCCGCAACACCGGCATCAAGTGTATGTCCTGCACCTGGGGGTTCCGGAGCCGGGCGCAGCTAGTGGAGGCCGGGGCAGAAAATATTCTGGATACGCCCCTTCTGCTTGTGACAGAAATATTGAAATGATAGTTTAATCGTAGTATAATGGACAGGTATTTGGGGCACTGCGCTAGCCTGTGCCCATCACTGACACAGAAAGGAAGCTAACATGTTTTACGAAATGACCATTGCCGGGTGCAAGCGGAAGCTACGGCTTTGTCCGGTAAACGACGACCTGTACATTGGAGCGTTCATTCTCTTCGGGGATGTAGAGCTGACTATCGCCGCCTCCAAGGCGCTGCTGGAGAAGGCGCCGGAGTTTGACGCCATCGTCACTGCGGAGTCCAAGGGCATCACCCTTGCCTACGAGATGGCGCGGCAGTCCGGGAACAAGGATTTTGTGGTCGCCCGTAAGGAAGAGAAACTCTACATGAGCAACGTTGTGAAGACCAGAGTGGATTCCATCACCACCGATCACGTACAGAAACTGGTCCTTGGCGAGGACGAGGTGGAGACCCTCTCCGGCAAGAGAGTTCTGGTGGTGGACGATGTGATCAGCACCGGCGGTTCCCTGAAGTCGCTGGAGAAGCTGCTGGCGCAGGTCGACTGCGAGATCGTGGCGGAGATGACAGTACTGGCGGAGGGTGACTCCCGCGGCCGGGACGACATCATCTACCTGGCGGAGCTGCCGCTGTTCGACCGGAATGGTCAGCCTATCGAATAACATATATCAGGAGCTGCCTCAAATAGAGGCAGCTCCTTTTGCATGCCGGATGTGCGTTCATTTATGGTGGGCATTCGGTTGGGCTTTCGGTCCGAAGTAGGCGTTTGGAGTCCCGTCCGCTGCGACCTCCTGCCGTAACGCTTTCCTTGAAAAAGCACAATTCGCAAAATCTGAAGGAGTCGTTGAAAAAAGTTCCTTGAAACAGATCTTTTCAGGTAGTTTGAAGGAATTCAACACCAGGCGGGGACGTCACTCCCGGGTAAACGCGGACACCTTCTGACGCTCGTTATTTCTCCCTCAGCACCCCGAACACCAGGTCTCTGGCATTCTCGTAATCGTAGGCGCAGGTGCTGAGCATGACGATGTGATCCTCTGTCGTTGGCTCGACATCCGTATCCAGCACAGACTCCGCATCGATCTGGTTCAGATATTCCTGCTTCTCCTCGTCATCCTGAAAATCGATCTTGTAGAGCGGGCTGTCCACCGGCACCTCCATGGCGGCGAACACATGAAGATCATAATCCCGCTTGGGGGTGAAGATCTGCATGACTTTGTGTTTCTCGTAGAATCCATCCTCCAGATAATCCGCAAGGCTGTGGAACATGCTCCCGTCCTTCATGCGGTGTCCATAGATGATGGTATTGAAATCCTTGAATTTCGGGTCGTTGGCTGCCGCCATGAATATACTGCCCTTGAAATCATACTCTCTGTTGATCAGACGGTGTAGGTAATACTCGTCGTCCTCGCCCTGCAACACCGGATAGTCGATGACGGTCCCCGGATTTCGGATCCAGGCGACAGTATCCCCGTTGATCTTCAGGAGCTTGTCCCAGTTGATACCCTTCTCTCCGGCATCCACCTGCTCTGCTACCTTATTATAAACAGTGGTGCCTACCTGATACTTCCCGATCAGGCGGACGATGTTGAACAGACTCACCGCGATGATGATCAGGAGAATGATAACAATCAGCAGGAAAGGCAGGCTGCTTTTCTTCTTTGATTTTGCCATAATAGGACCTCCGTATCGACATTTTATCATATTCCTTCCCACTTTGCCACCGAAGCGTGATACAATGTATATGAGTTTTTTCTGATGAGAAAGGAAGTTATCATGAGCACCTACGACTACAAAGCCCTGCAGAACGGCAGCGACATCCGTGGTGTCGCACTCCCCGGTGTCCCTGGTGAGGATGTCAATCTGGACGCCGAGGCGGTCACCCGTCTGGCAGGTGGATTTCTATACTGGCTGTCTTCCAGGACCGGCAAGAAACCCTCAGAACTGACCGTGGCGGTCGGCCGTGATTCCCGCAGCTCCGGCGAGGATATCAGTGGCCTGTTCGAAGGATCACTGGCAGCCCGGGGCGTACGCACTCTGGACTGTGGTCTGGCCTCCACACCGGCCATGTTCATGGCCACCGTCTTTCCCGAGATCCAGGCGGACGGCGCGGTCATGGTCACCGCCAGCCACCTCCCCTGGAACCGTAATGGCCTGAAGTTCTTCAGCGCCGATGGCGGCCTGGACAAGGGGGACATCACGGACATCATCGTGTTCGCGGAATCTTCCCAGATCCTGAACATGATGCCCGCAGGCACCCCCTCCGCTCCAGAAGAGACGGACCTGATGAGCCTCTACACTGCCCACCTGCGCAATCTGATCGTAAAGGCGGTGGAGGGCACGGACGCCCCTGCACCTTCTGGGTCGACTACCGGAAACGCCGCTGGCCCCCAGCCCCTGGCCGGCCTGAAGATCGCCGTGGATGCCGGCAACGGTGCCGGCGGCTTCTACGCCACTCAGGTACTGGCCCCTCTGGGAGCCGATGTGTCCGCCAGCCAGTTCCTGGATCCCGACGGCACCTTCCCCAACCACATGCCTAACCCGGAGAACAAGGAAGCTATGGCCGCCATCCGCCAGGCTACTCTGAACGGCGGCTGCGATCTCGGCCTGATCTTCGACACCGATGTAGACCGCTCCTCCGCCGTGGACGAGCAGGGCCGTGAAATAAGCCGCAACGGCATCGTCGCCATGGCCGCTGCCCTCATCGCGGGGGACTGCCCCGGCACCACCGTGGTCACCGACAGCATCACCAGCAACGAACTGACCGAGTACCTGGAAGGCTCCCTGGGCCTGAAGCACCTGCGCTTCAAACGCGGTTACCGGAACGTCATCAACAAGTCCATGGAACTGAATCAGGCCGGCACCGATAGCGCCCTGGCCATCGAGACCAGCGGCCACGCCGCCTACAGGGAGAACTATTTCCTGGACGACGGCGCCTACCTGGCCACCAAGATCGTGATCCGCACCGCACTGCTGCACCGGGAAGGAAAGCCCATCTCCTCCCTGATCGCGGACCTGAAGGAGCCGGTGGAGTCCATCGAGATCCGCATGCCCATCACCGCCGCCGATTTCGGCGCCTGCGCAGACAAAGCCCTGGCCGCCATTTCTGACTTGCCGGCGGCCGATACCGCCCTCACCTATGAGGTGGTTACCCCCAACTACGAAGGCGTCCGCATCGCCTTCCGCGGGCCGGTCAACGGCTGGTTCCTGCTGCGCAAGTCCCTGCACGATCCTATCATGCCCCTGAACATTGAGACAGATCGGGAAGGCGGCGCCGCCCTTGTCTGTGCAAACCTGAAGGCACAGTTGGCCGGGATCGAAGGCCTGGATACGGAGAAACTATAACGAGCGCCCTGGCCTCCACAAAACCGTCCCCGCTTTGCCATAGCGAAAAAAAGTTATCGTGGGAATTCTTTCCCACGATAACTGCATTCTAAAGGCAAATTTGATGAGCACGTCGGCAATCAGCCATATATCTTTTTATTATAATGTGCCAAATTGTCAACATTCGCCTGTTCAATATCATTAAACTCTGCATTCACTTGATCCATTGTTTTGGACGATGGGTTGTACCAGTCACAGTCCTGGTATTTTTCCAAATACTTCGCCTTGCCCCCGAAGTTATACCCATGCCTCGCATATATCTCATTGACAGCGTCATGCAAAGCATCCTCACTGAGATTCTCATACTCGCTCTTCTCAATCAGTCGATACGAGCTGTCCGGAAATATGATACTATCACCAGGATAATCCGTGTCACCCACACTGTCGTTACCTTTGTCAAGAGACTCGTCATCCTCTGTCGCGCTTTCCTCATTGCTGAAATCCACCGCGCCATCGCTCTCTTCCGCATTCTTATCAGATCCGGTCTCCGACTGCGCCTCATTGTTTGTGGTGACTGTCGTTTTTTCTTTTTCCGCGTCAGTCTTATCTTTGTCCCCCGTCAGAAACCAGATCACTCCTGCGGCTACCGCAATCACCATGAGTACCGCCACAATGATCGCAATGATCTTGCCGATCCCCCTGCCTCCCGGTTTTACCACAGTCACAGTATCATAAGGAGGATATTCATCCTCTTCGAATTGCTCCTCCCCAAAATCGATCACTTCTGTCATCTGCCCAGGCCCCGGAGAAGCCTTCCGCGCAATAGGTTCAGCGGCCTCATGCCCTTGTTTTCCTCCACAATACGGGCAGAACTGGGCGTCATTCTTAATTTCCTTTCCGCAATACTTACAAAACATCTTCTTTCCTCTCATTCCTGCAGCAACATCAACTATTCTCCCGATACTCTTTCCCTTCCAGGCTCATGCTTCCTATCGTGGGCACATCATATTCGTTATGATTACAGAAATAGATCGTCTCTTTCCAGAGTCCTAAACACTCCGGCACCTGAAGATCCTCATCATTGCCCAAAAGAAACTCTTTTTCTTTTTTACTACGCAGGTTAATACGCTGCAGCTTTGCATTCGTATCGTCCTGAACAACGACCGCAAGTTCATTGTTCCTTATAGCGAAGTCTGAATTGCCAGGTTCAGAGGGCTCATCATACGATGAATAAACCTCCTGTTGAAGCAGCAACTCCTGATTCTCCAGTGTATCCTCATCCACTCGGTAATACGCCATTGTGGCTGCATTATCCTCTTCTTCGTCACTGGTTCTGGCAGCAAGGTAAACTTTGTCTTTATACAACACCATAGATTCGATACTCGAATCGTCTTCGGCATTGTAAACGGCCTGCGATTCCCCCGAATTGATGTCCAGTTTTTTGATGAGGCTGCTATCATTGTCCGTCTCCTGGTCTCCCAACTGAATGACGAAGAGACTGGATCCATCGGCCTCAAAACCCTGCATGTAGTCATGAGGCGCATAGATCGTTTTCTCATTATTCCCATCCAGGTCTGCCTGTCCGATCGTGGTGATGCATTCACTGCCTGGTTCATCGGAAATGGTATTCCTGAAAAAGTATAGCTTTCCATCTACCAGTCTTAATTGGCCATAGCTGATACTTTCTTTGTCTTCGTGGCGGGTTTCCAGCAGCTTCTGATACTCTTTCCCATCTTCACGAACCTTGCATATATCATCAGAAACGGAAACGTCCTCCCTATTCTGTTCCTGCCTGAAATAAATGTACTCTCCCCACATATTCAGGTCATATAGTACCATACTGCCATCTTCTGGTGCGTCTTCCGGTTCCCAGATCGTCTTCAGAGTTCCATCTTCCTTGATACGGCTGATACATCCACAGTGAGGCGCATTCGCTATGTACGCTCCCTCTTCCGTTTCCAACAGAAACCCCTTGTTTGACAGATTGGAAGAAGAGTTCCCTCTGTTCAGAATAGCGGCACGATCGATTCCGTTATCCTCTCGTGCTGACTGCTTATCTATCTCCTCATTCACCTCCCGCAGCGCCTTCTTGTTTCTGGTCTTACTGTAGACCTCACTTAGGCCAGTGTTCGCATCGGGGTTCTTCGGGTCGAGGGTCTTTGCCTTCTTGTAATCCTTCTCCGCCTTCTTCAGCACTTCCCTGTCGCCTTTGTCATCTTTCTTCTGATCAGCCACTTTCACATAAGCGTTGGCCCTCTTCACAAGGGTTTTCGGGTTCTTCTTATCGATCTCTATGGCCTTGGTGTACTGAGCCACCGCCTCCTCGTAGTGTCCTGCCTGAAGTTCCTTGTCTCCCATGGCGATGAGGGCATCCGCTTCCTGATGGTGCTTTCCTTCCATGATCTTCAGTGAACCAATGCCGCCTCCGAACCCGAGTACACAGATCAGAACCACTGCCACCAGGACAAGTTTTTTTCTTTTCTGTTTCTTCTCGTAGAGACTGTATAGCTCTTCCGTTCTTTCTGTTTCAATGTTCATCGGCGTCCCCCGTGTTTATTTGATCCTGACCTGCAGCACCACATCTCCTTCGCTGCTCTTCACCTTGAACTTTTTACCATCTTCTACTCCCGCGGGGATCTTCAGCTGCTTGACCTGACCGTCAGGGAGTCTTAATTTCTTCACCGCACCTGCTTCCGCTTCCTCAGCGCTCACATTCAGGAGCATGACCTTGGGTTTCTGCGGTGCAGGGTTATCTCCTGCCAGATTCTCATCCTGACGGGTCTTCTCTATCTGAAGCTGCCCCTTCTCCTGTGGATCTGCCCCAGCATCCACCACCCGGGTACCGCACTTCTCGCAGAACAGTGCCCCGTCCTGGAGCTTTGTGCCGCACTTGTGACAGAATCTCGCCTCTGGTTCCGGCGGTCTCTCCGTCCCGCACTTGGGGCAGAACTTCGCACCACGCTCCACATGGTTCCCGCATTCCGGGCAGTCCCAGCTGCCAGCGTGCTGCGCAAAGCTTTGTGCATCCTTAGCCACATCCTTCGCCTTCACAGCCACCTCAGAGCTTATATTTCCGACGTACGCGAGTGCCTTCTGTCCCCACTCTGTTCTCTGCAACAGCCTCTGATAGTAGCCGATGGGCACGGCGAACAGCACAGCGATCAATCCCCAGAGCGTGGGACGAACGCCCAGATCAGCCGGGTTTATGTAATCATTGCTAAGGTAGCCGAATCCATCAATCAACTCCATCATCTTCGAATTGGCATAGATACTCAATACGATGAAGACAAGAAACAGGACACACATCAATCCAAGGAACACCGGAACTCCCCTTGTCAAGCTCCTTTCCTTGATAATTTCAAAGAGCGCAAGGATCGCGGATAACACGGTGAGTATAAACAGGAACAGATACAGCCCGAACAGCACCAGATACTTTGTCCCGTCCTCTGTGTCCTTAATATCGTCCATATGCTTCAGGGCTATGAAAGCCGTAGATGCCAGGTCCTTTGGTGAGACGGCGAGATCCTTGTAATTCCTAACCAACGTTCTCCCTTCGTCATCCAGTGCAGAGCTGGACATATTTTCGATGATTTCCGAATCCAGAGCAGCCCTCGCCTCGCTGCTTACCCCTGTCATGGTCATCCATGACGAGAACAGGAACAGAAATGCAATACATACCATCACTACCTGTATGATTTTCAATGTCTTTGCACTCATATCGCTTGCCTCCCTACTTGTTATAACTCTTCTGTTTCATCCAATAGTTCCGTTTCTATTACGATCGCTCGGCCCGGAGCAGCATGGTGTGCAGACTCTGTGCCCTGGGCTGCGGTTGCCGATACGGACTCGCCGATGTGCAGATTGCCGGCCGCGTTCTTTCTTGCCTGGCTCAGCCTGACATCACTGAATCGGGTTCCGGTATCCTGCAGGAAACGGCGGTTAAACTGATACATGGACACGTCCCAGCTTTGGTTAAGGTACTTCCACAGGCTCACAAAGCCGACGATCAGCAGGATCACTCCCAGCACGACCATGGCAAGCCCTATGTTGACATAATGGCTGATGTTTCCAAGCACCAGACTAAGACTGTCGATCATTGCAGACTCCCTCCCATGACAACGATCTGCTTCTGTTTCTTTATTTCCTTATAGACCTCCGGCAGACCGCGGCTCTGCGGGTATTCCGCACGTTCATATGCCTGCAGAAACTTGTCACAAAGCCCTGGATCCGACTCATACTCTGTATTCAGGTTGGAGATCTCTGTTGCATACGCATAGGCCTCCCAAAAAGCCGCCTGTCTCTTACTATGCCTCGCATACGCCGCTATTGTCGTATGCACTTCTTCATAACGAAATTGTTCCAACTGCGCACAGATCTTCTTTTCGTAGGCGTTCTCGTTGCAATCGTTCTGATTCAGAACTACGTCAGCCTGTCTGATCGCGGCTTCGTATTTCCTGCCCTGGTAATAAGCATCCAACAGCATCACATTTCTGGTGTAGTCCTGTTGGTCCCCTTTCTTCAGAACGCGAACCGCCTCTTCATTCTGATGATTCTTCATGTACAGTGCACCGGCCTGGGTGATGGCTTTCTCCTTCAGCTCCGGATTATCTGTAGTGGAAATCAGCTTCTCATAGATTCTGACAGCTTCGTCACTCTTTCCCTGATGCTCCATGATGTACGCATCGAGATACTTCTTATTATCATCATTGGTATCGCTAAGGTGCTCTTTTAGGACGCGGTTTGCAGCTTCGTACTCGCCCATCAGTGTATACGTATACACCTCAGCAAAATAAATTTCCTCCTTAAGATCCTCGTCCGGATCCCTTTTCAATGCCTCTTCATAGGCATCTATGGCGTCTTTGCAATAGTCAGCCCTTTTCTCCCGATTATTCTCGGAGGACTCTGCTGCATAATACAGGGTTTCTCCCTTCTGTGTCCACATAGAGGCAGATTCTTCCAGAAACGCATATTGCTCTATATCATTATCGATCTCTTCTGCAAGATCTCCATACACCTCCGGCAGCTTCTGCGATTTCAAATTCGCCAGCCTGACGGTGTACTCCCCAACATAACCTTCCGGCCGACCAGGATCGAACTCCTTTGCTTCACGGTATTTATCCAATGCCGTTTTCATCATCGCCTGATCATAGTCGCTATCCGCCTTCTCAATCAGCTGTTCGTACTTGTTGTCGTGGATCGCTCCCGTCAGGTACACCCCAAGGCAAAGCAGGATCACCCCCAGAGAGAGTGTTCCGATCGTCAGTTTTTTCCTGATCTTTCGCTTCTTTTCCGTCTGCTTTACTGCCTGTTCAAAAGCATCCAGGGTCTGCAGTTGATATAGGATCTCATTGAAACTTCGATACCGCCGTTCCGGTTTCACATCAATACAGCGCTTCAGGATCGCCTGGAGTCCTGCAGAAGGGATCCTGTCTATATTATGACGCATGGCCTGCATATGACGCCGTGCGTTGGTGCTCATCACCAACGGACTCTCTCCTGTCAACAGCATATAGAAGGTGGTGCCGTACTCATAGATATCCGTCTGTTCTGTGGCAGGTGCTCCCGCATATCGTTCCGGCGGCGTATATTCCTTGGTCCCCAGAAGCCTCTTGTCAGCATAATCGACTTCTTCTGTCCATTTTGCCAACCCAAAGTCGATCACCTTGATCACGCCCTCCGCAGTGACCATGATATTGGTGGGTTTGATATCCCGATGGATCACCCTGTGCTCGTGGAGGTAAGCAAGGGCATCTGCCACATCGGACATCCACAGCTGTGCGGTTTCTACATCCAATGGCCCCTGTGTCTCCACGACCTCCCGAAGCGACACCCCTTCCACCAACTCCTGCAGAATATAGATGTAGTCCTCATCCTCTGGGGCTTCGATGATTCTGGGAATACTGGGATGATTCAGCTGCCGAAGCATTTGGACTTCTCCGAAAAGATCCACCCCCTTGAATCGATTCTTTCGTTTCAGGACCTTCAGCGCATGTCTTACAGGAAATCTGTCTGTGCTCTCCACACAGAATACGCCTCCCATGCCGCCTTCTCCCAGCGGCCCTATTACCCTGTACCTGTTTCGGAAGACCTTTTTGACACGCTGCTCTATCTCATGTATATCAAAGTTCTTCAACCGTATACACCCTCTCGCCTATCTGCACAGTATCGCCTGCCTCCAGAAGGACCTCCCTTTCCGGATCGATCTTTTCTCCGTTCAGCGTTACTCCGTTTGTAGACTGCATATCGTAGATGTAATATCCGCCGTTTCTTTTGGAGATATAGCAGTGTTTTCTGCTGATGCCCTTTGCCTGGATCACATGATCTACATCCCCCTCCTGACGTCCTATGACAAACAGGTCCTTACTGATTTCGAACCGATCACTCTCTCCGGTGAGATCATCCTCCCACACAAAGACGATTCCACCGTGCTCTGCATAGTCGATCATCTCGGTCAGCTCTGCGTCTGTTTCCTCTTCTTCTTCGAGGACTTCTATTTCATCGATGACCGCGAACGACTCACTGTCCTCCGGCATATCCTCTGCCTCAAGGATTTCCGAGGCCTCTTCGATCTCTTCGAGGTCCTCTACCTCCTCGATCTCTTCAACCTCCTCGACCTCTTCGACCTCTTCTTCCGGCTCGCCTTCTTCGATGACCTCGGCCTCTTCTCCCTCCGGGAGTTCCTCGATCGCTTCGACCTCTTCGACCGCTCCAGCCTCCTCGAGATCCTCGATCTCTTCCAACTCCTCCACCGACTCACCGTCGTCGAAGGTATCTATCAGAAAGCCCGTGTCTTCCTCTTCCATCTGCTCAGGTGTGATGGAAGCGCGGCGAGCTTCCTGGATCCGGCGCATCAGCTCCTCCTGGAAGATGGTTAACTTGAACTTCTCCTTGCCGATACGAATGGTCTGCCCGTTTTGGAGCACGCAGGCCTCTCCCTCCTGCAGTTTATGTCGTTCCACAAAAGTTCCCACATAGGAGCCAAGATCCACCAGCACTATATTTTCGTCCAGCAGCTCCAGTGCGCAGTGCCTGCGGCTGACAGAGTATTCCACCAGAGGAACATCCACCATTTCACTGTTTCTTCCGATGGTTACAGGAAGGTCAAATATGCGCAACTGGCACTTTTTCCCGGCGAGTACTGCAATCGGTCTTCTTTCTTCTCCATCTGTCCCCTGCTCCATACCGGACATTTCATTCTTCTTTCCAAACATTATTTACCTCCTGTCAATCATGCTCAACGATGCTACTTGACCTCCCAGGTTTTCACATAACGACCAGCCTCAAAATCCTGCATCGCCTCGTTGATCGAATCATATCCTCCATAGCACTCATTGGCCTCCAACGCTCCGTCTGCAACCAGATCCCTCAATTTCCCGAACTCTGTGCTCTTATTGATCGGAGATAAGGAACTCCAAACGTGGTAATCGTTATACTCATCCTTGACTCTGAATACACACACCAGATAATCCTGATACTCTTTCTCAGGGTCTTCTCCGTCCTCTCTCGAAAAATAGGTTTTTTCGTGCGTGACCTTCATACCAGAGTGATTATCGATCACATACTTTTGGAGCATATTGACCGCAGTGCTGACACCTTCTTCACCCACCGTGTTCTTCAGTTCCTCACCGTTGGCAAATCGCTCAATCAGTCCATCTACCTTACACTGCAAAGTGTCATTCGTCACCTTGATCTTGGCTTCCTTCGCCCCCTCCTCGTCATACACGGCTTTCACCACCAGCGTATCTCCATTATTGAGTCCGTTTACCTTGTCAACCTTGTAGCTGACGGTTTCCAGAAACCGTGCCCCGGCCTCTGTCTTCGCATTCTCCTTCACGACCGCATCCAGATACCCTTCATCATTGACACCCTCTACGTACCCTGTTCCACTGTAACCTGCAACCGTTGGTGGCTCAATCCCTTTCATCAGGTCGATCTTCTCAAAATCGAAGAATTTCTCATAGATTGTAAATCCTGCCAGACCGATCACAATCACTGCAATGACTGTAAGTACGATCACCTTTGTTTTTCTGCTGATGGGTCTTATTTCCTGCTTTCCGGAATTGTTCCCAAGACTTCCATAACCACCTTCCATATTATCCTCCTTAACATTTTAACCTGAAATTATTATATCATATGACCTGCCATTCAGGCTATATTTCCCCGAACTACTTTGTCAAAAAAAAAACAGGGGGTGTAGTTAACACCCCCGATTCCTTATCTTCATTCCTCCTCCACGCTGAATGCCATGAGTTTCTCCACCACCTCATCGTAGCTGACGGCCCCCTCCTCGTCACCACGTTCCACCTGTTTCAGCCAGGTATCCTTGATTAGATGAAGGGGCCTTTCCTCTTCTTCCTCTTCCGGGCAAATCAGATCCAGATACTTGCGAAGCAGCTCCGCAGACTCCGGCAGCGAGGCTGCCACCTCGCTTTCCAGGAACGCCTCCACGTGCTCCCTGAGTGCCGGATCCGGCAGCAGGAAGTGCTGGCAGAAATCAAACAGTTGCTTCAGATAGTTGACTTTGTCCTTGGACAATCGCAGATCCTGGGTCACGAACTGAAGAGTCAGCTTACCTGCGGCGATGGACAACTGCCTCTCGTCGAAAGCGTAGCGCACCGCAGCGATATGCCGCTGGGCACCCATATTCCTGGTGGTGTCGCCGTATTCCTGTTCCAGGCGTCGGATCTCCTCCGCACCGACCTGATGAGGAATCGCGTTCCGATAGACGCGCAGGGCAGCCTCTGGAAAGGCGGCGCGCAGACCTTCGATCTGGGCGGGAATCAGGTCCACCAGGACTCGCGTTGGGTGCGTAGGCGCGGCAGGTGCGGGTGTTGCCGCGCCCGCCTCCGCCGGCCCTTCCGCTGCCCAGGCCGGCGGCCAGGCGTCCAGCCAGTCCTTGAAGGCCGCCGCAGGCAGTATTTCTCTGACGGTTCTGTTGTCGTGATCCACCACCAGGATGCTCTCCTTTCCCTGGATCATGATGGTTTCAAATCCGATCGTTTTCATACTTCTCTCCCTATGCCAGTACAGAATGAAACAACCGGCGCAGCACGGTGCGCCGGTTGCATATTTGGCAGGCGCAAAAACGCCCGCGCTAAAGCTTTGTGCTTTGTGCCTGATTAGAGTTCCTTGATCTCTTCTTCGCCAGTGAGCATGCGCAGGGTGCCTGCAGCCAGAGCTTCCATCTCGCTCTCGCCCGGCATGACCTCGATGTGACCGATGTGCTTGCAGTACTTCTGGATAGTCTCTACCAGGAACTGGAAGTAGGCGAGTCCGCCGGTGAGGATGATGCAGTCAACCTTGCCCTCCAGACAGCAGGACAGGCCTGCGATGGACTTGGCGACCTGGAAGCCCATGGCCTCCACGATCATCTTGGCGTAGTGATCCCCCTCCTCGATCTGGCTCTCGATCTCGATGGCGTCCTTGGTGCCCAGATAAGAGTAGAGGCCGCCCTTGCCGGCGATCAGCTCTTCCATATCCTTCTCTGTGTGCTTGCCATCAAAGCAGAGCTTCTTGAACAGCAGGAGAGGAACACCGCCGGATCTCTCCGGTGCCATCGGGCCGTCGTCGTATGCGGCAGAGTCGATGACCTTGCCTCCTTTCATGGCGTTGACGGTGACACCACCACCCATGTGGCAGTTGATGAAGTTCATATCCTTGTAGTCCTTGCCTACGGAAGTGGCATACTTGATCGCCTGCGCACGGGAGTTCAGCAGGTGGACAGCACCGTACTTCTCGATCTCTGCGATTCCGGTGACCTTGGCGATATCCAGCAGGTCGGTACCCATGGTCGAGTCATAAATGAAAGACGGGATGTTCATGGGCTCTGCGATGGAATAGGCCAGAAGCGCGCCCAGGCTGGATGCGTGCTGAGGAAGCTCGGGGCTGGCCATCTTGTTGTACATCTTCTCATTGATCCTATAACCACCGCCCTTCAGGCCGAACAGCATGCCGCCTCTTCCAACAACGGCGGACAGGTTCTCCAGATCATAACCGATGGCGTTCAGCTCGTCCAGGATGATGACCTTACGGTAGTTCTTCTGAGAAGCTACATTCGGGAACTCCATGATGCGCTGCTCATCGTGTACGATGTTCTTCTTGAAGAGAACTTCTGTATTGTTTTTTGTGAAAATAGTGATCTTTGTGGATGTGGATCCCGGGTTGATGACCAGGATGTCCTTGATTTCTTTTGCTTCCATGCTTTCAATTCTCCTTTTCACCTTTTAACATTGCTATTTCATCCCCGTAGCCGGCGAGGCTCTCCTGCGGTGTTTCCAGAATGCAGGGCAGCCCCATGAGCCGCGGATCATAGATGACGTTTCTGATGGCCTCTGTTCCCAGATGGCCTTCGCCGATGCGGGCGTGCCGATCCTTTCGCGCGCCCAGTGGATTCTGACTGTCATTGATGTGAAGCGCCTTCAGCCGGTCTAGCCCAATCTCCCGGTCGAACACCTCCAGCACCTCGTCCAGGTTCCCGTCGATGTCATAACCAGCATCGTGTACGTGGCAGGTATCCAGGCAGACTCCGAGTTTCTCCTCGTGTTCCACCCGCCGGATGATCTCCGCCAATTCTCGGAAATCCCCGCCAATCTCGCTGCCCTTCCCCGCCATGGTCTCTAACAGGATGGTGGTGGACTGCTCCGGCCGAATGACCTCGTTCAAAAGCGCCGCAATCATCTCGATGCCCGCTTCCGCGCCCTGCCCCACATGGCTCCCCGGATGGAAGTTGTAGTAGTTCCCCGGCAAGTACTCCATGCGCTCCATGTCCTCCGTCATGGCCATCCGGGCGAACTCTCTCACCCGCGGCGTAGCGGAGCACGGATTCAGGGTGTACGGCGCGTGGGCCACCAGCGGTCCGAACCGGTTCTCCGCAAGCAGCTCGCACAAAGCCGTCGCATCTGCAGGGTCGATGGCCTTGGCCTTTCCTCCTCTGGGGTTCCTGGTAAAGAAGGCAAAGGTGTTCGCCCCGATGGACAAAGCCGCCTTCCCCATGGCAAGAAACCCATCCGCACTGGACAGGTGACAGCCGATATACACAGGCCCTGCGCCGGCAGGCCCATCCGTTAATTTTTTATCAGACAATGACATTATACTCCACCCTGACTGATTTGTCACGCTATTTTACGTATTCTCTGCTGACATAAGGGCTGGTGGCAACCTTCAGCATACCACCATAGCCCAGAGTGAAGGAAACGATGTCCCCCACCTTGTAGTCCCGGTCTGCGTGGGTCACGTCCAGGATGGTGTGATCGGAGCTTCCTCCCATGATCTCGATCTGGGGATCCACCGGGGTCATGCTGTCCAGGTCTGTGTCCTGCTTGCCGATGGCAATGATGGCACGTTTCATGATCCCTCTGTCTTCATAATAAGGTTTCTGTCCAAAGGCATCCACACCAACCTCGCCGATGGGCAGGGAGGGCTTCTCCTTCAGCTCCACGATCTGTGCCTCCAGGGTCAGGGCATCACCGGTAGTCCCGGGCAGATCTGTCTCGTACGCAGTGTCGTTGCCCAGCAGGAATGCCTCCCCCAGACGAAGGTTGTTGATGCCTTCCGGCAACTCGCCCCTGTCCACCAGATAGATGGAGCTGGAGTTGCCTCCGGAGACCATCTGCAGCTTGTGGCCGGTGCGCTCTTCGATGCTCCCGGCAATCTCCACCAGCTGGGACAGGTTGTCGTACTTGGGAATAATGGCCCCGTAGCAGGTCAGATTGACGGCGATGCCGTAAAGGTTCACGTGCTCCAGACCCATGATCACATCCACAGCCTCATCGATGAGTTCCTGGTTCTGGAAGAAGATTCCCTCGCGGAGATCGCCCAGGTCGATCATCAACACGATGTCCTGCACCTTGCCGACCTTCCCGGCTTCCTCATCCAACAGGCGGATGGAGGAGATCTCGGAAATGAAGCATACGTCTACGTACTTCACTACCTCCGGGAGCTCGTCGTGCATAGGGATGCGCAGGAGCACGGTCTTCTTGCCACCCTCATGAGCGATGTCCACATAGCTGGCGATGTTCTTCACACGGGAGTCCGCCATGTAATCCACCTTGGGGTCCGCGGCGATCATCTTTGCCATCTCCGGATCGGCACACATTCCCTTGGTGACGATCATCAGGGAGCATGCTCCCCTGTCCTTGGTGATGGCCGCCACGGCATCCAGGTTCTGCTGCAGTTTCTTCAGGTTTACTACCATCTTTGGATACATAATCAGTCCCTCCTGTTCTTCGGGTTCTTAGGGTTGCTGGGGCACTGTACGTGGGTGCATATATGACACTCCTTGTTGCAGTTGTTCCAGGGTTTGCTGCGATCTATCTGATCGGTATCCCTGGCCTTATCCGCTTCCTCCAGGGCCTCTTTCTGCTTTTGGTTCCATTCCGGCTGGTTGCCGCCGCCCTCCATGATGCTGCGCTTCTCTGCGTTCACGTAGGTACCGTCCGCCTGACGGGCATTGGCGCCGCCGATGGGCTCCTCGTCCTTGTAGCAGCTCATATCGTAGCCCAGGTCTTCCATCTCCTTGATATGCTCCTGGTACTCTTCTTCCTTCTTGTCCTTGGCCGCCAGCTCTTCGTCCAACTCTGCCATGGCTTTGGTGTTCAGCGTGTAGATACCACTGTCATCTGTCTTTTCCGGGAATTTGAAATCCAGGCTCTGTTCCAGCAACCGGATCGCACCCTCCCGGTGAGTCTTGGATAGCACACCCAGTGACGCCATGAAATAGTCGTTGTCCACCAGGATCTTTGCGTGCTCAGTCGGGTAGAGGCCCATGCCGGTCACGTTCTGGGCAGCAATCTCCTTCATGATCTCTACCCTGTGGGGCAGACGGGTGAGCGCGCCACCGGTGCCGATGATGTACTTCACTGGAGTCAGATCCTTTCCCTCTGCCACGGTGCTCCGGCCGGATGGGCCATAGATGTGGCGAAGTTTGCCGGCATGACGTTCAGTCGCCTTGAACACAGCCTCCCTGGTGAGCCTTTCTACCAGTTTGATCTCATCCTCATTTCTGGGGATCGCTCGATAGGTTTCCAATGTCTTATCCAGATCGATATGAAGTTCGTTCTCGCATTCTTCTCTCAATTTCTCTTCGCCGATGGACTCGATGACCTTGTAGCGGTTGACGTACACGCCAAGGTCCCCCTCTACGGTCCGCTTGGCCTTGGGTTCCGGACTGGTCATGATCCTGGCCACCTTGTCGGACTCAACACAGACAGAGTGCAGATCGGTGGTCGCACCGCCCACGTCCAGCACGATCAGGTCACCCAGGCAGTCGTACAAAACCTTGGTACACTCCATGACGGCACCAGGAGTTGGGATGATGGGTCCATTGACCATATCGCGCACGTGCTCCATGCCGGGAGCACGGGTGATGTTGTCCTCAAACGCGTCCTGGATCACCTTCCGACAAGGCTCCACGTTCAGTTCATCGATCTGCGGATACACGTTGTCTACAATATAGACCTCCTGCCCGCTGTCCTCAAAAATGAGCTTGATCTCTTCCTGGTTCTCAACGTTGCCTGCGTAGATGATGGGCACCTTCAGCCCCATGCTCCGGATCATCTCTGCATTATCCAGAGCAGTATCTCTCTCTCCGTAATCTACACCGCCTGCGATGAGGATCAGATTTGGGTTGATCTCCTTGATCTTCTTGATGTCGGTGCGGCGAAGCCTTCCCGCGGTGACATTGTGGATGATGGCGCCCGCGCCCAACGCCGCCTCCTTGGCCGCCTTGGCGGTCATGTCGTACACCAGGCCGTGGACGGTCATCTTCAGGCCGCCAGCCGCCGAGGACGTAGCCAGCATCTCATCGTATTCGATGCTGTCGATCCCCTTCTTGCGACAAAGATCGTCCACCGCACCCTGCAAGCCGATACGTACATCCCCCTCTAGCACGGAGGTCGGTGCCTGCCCCTGTCCCCAGAAGCACGGCCTGTCCGTATCCAGATCGGTGAATGCGTTGACTACTGTGGTGGTGGATCCGATTTCTGCTACCAATACGTCTACTTTCATATATTATCTCCTTGTTCATCCTCCTTCGTCCAACCGAGAGGGCTTCTTCTGCTATTTCCGAAAACCGTATGGAATAATCGCTAATATTGGTGATTATTCCATACGGTTTCCCGGGCATAATTCCCGGCGCTGCAACAGGCAATCCGAAGCGCATTGTCTCGTGGGCGCCGGCGAAATATCCGTCGCCCCTTCCTGAAAAACAGGGGCGGGCATGCGCCCGCCCCACTTCAGACGATTTAGTCCTCGTCGATGCCCTTCAGGTGGCCTCCCGGTGGAAGGTCGCCACGTCTTCTCATGGCCTCTTCAGCCAGGAAGGTAGCAACGTCGATTCCATGAGAATCTCTTCCGAAGCCCTCGTCGATGCCGGTAGCTCTTGCGTCCTCAGGAGTAACCTGAGTACCGCCTGCAGCGATGATGACTTTGTCCCTGATGCCCTTCTCGATGGCCAGGTCGTTGATTCTCTTCATGTTCTTGTAGTGAACGTTGTCGTGGGAGATGATGGTGGAAGCCATAATTACGTTGGCGTCCAGCTCAACTGCCGCGTCGACCAGCTTCTCTACAGGAACGGATGTGCCGAGGTAGTTCACCTCGATACCCCACTTCTCGATTCCGCCGTGCTTGATGTTGATGATCTCACGCAGACCTACGGAGTGCTCGTCGTCTCCAACGGTTCCGCAGACAACTCTCATGTGATGATCCTGGAATTCCTTGTACAGAACGGAATCCGGCAGGTGATGCGGCGGTGGAGGCAGTACCAGGGTCTTCGGGTCGATATCGAATGGAACCTTACCCTTCAGCTCGATTCTGGTACCCTCAGCCGGGTGCATGATCTCCTTGGAGATGACTTCTGCATTCTGCAGTCCCAGTCTCTCAGCAACCTGCAGTCCGGTAGCTTCAGCAGTTCTGACGTTAGCCGGTACCATCATGGTCAGCATGATCATACCGTCGCCGCACCACTCAACTTCCGGAATGATAGCGTCGCCGTCCAGATACTTCTTGACTCTTGCCAGTCTGGTGTTGACGGTATCTTCTTCTTCCAGCTCGTCGATGTAAACGATCTTGCTTCTGTCTTCGAATGTGCAGCCGCCGATCAGTGCGGACGGGTTCTCAGGATCTCCGCCGTACTGCTCAACGTTGTTGTAACCGAAGTGAGCGGTGACCGGAGCCATGTAGTCGTCTTCTCTCGGGAAGATGAATCCATATCCTACGCCGCCTTCCGGGTTACGTGCGATTCCGTCGCCGTTTCTGGCAGGATACTTAGCGGAGTCAACGAAGAATCCCTGTCTGACTGCCTCAAAGTAGCCGCCTACTTCGACGATCTCTTCCATGAACAGAGTCGCTCTTTCCTTGATGTCTCTTGCCATCTCTCTGAGCGGTCCATCCTTCTTCAGCTCAACCAGCTCGTTGAATCCGTCCATGTAGACGAAAGACTGCTTGGCATTGTCGATGGCTTCCATATTGTAGATGTGCCAAGGTACGTTACGTCCCTCATCCGGTGTGATGGTGGACTGGATGTCAGCTCTGGTCAGCTTGGAAATAACCATGTTCATTACGTGTGTAACGGTAGCCTCACGGACGGAGGAGCAGATGTACTTGGTGTTCTGCTGAGCTCTCATCTTGTAACGGTCGCAGATGTCTCTCAGTGCGACTGCGTAAGGCAGGTCCAGATACATAGCCGGTGCCGGTGCAGCATCTGGGGGTACGGTGGACAGGGAGATGTTCTCCGGCTTGATGCCCACCTTCTCGGAGAACAGGGAGTTAATGGCGTGCTGTACGATCAGCTCCGGCATTACCTTCCATGCTTCTCTTGCGGTAGCGTTTGCGTTATGAGCTCCGTCGATCTGCAGAATGTCAGCCCATGCCAGGACTTTCTTGGATTCGCAGGCGTCTATGAAGGATCTGACGCAGTTGATGTCTCTGTAGAGTACGTTGTACTGAGGATCCTGGTGAGCACCGTTGATTCCTTCTTCTGCGAACATAACGGCTATGTCCGGACCAGCAACGCCGGATACATAGGAGTGGTAGTTCAGTTCGCGGCCGATCTCATCCTCGATCAGATCCAGAGCCTTTCTCTGTGCTCTGACCTGCTTACGGGTGATAGGAACACCGCCGATACCCTGCGGAGTACCCTCCATCAGGCCGTCGATGTGGGACTGTCCCATGTGACGGATGACCATGATATGGTCAGCGCCATGCCATGCGCCCATTCTCATTCTTCTGATATCGTCCTCAAAACGACCGGATGCGATCTCGGTGGTGATGACCGGCATCGGCTGCGGATCGATGTCCTCAAAGAACTTTGCCGGCGGCAGGCCAACGCTCTGCTTCAGCGGCTTGGACATGTCATGGAATTCGAAGGGACCCATCTTGATGTTGGGAGCCGGCTCTCTCCAGTGCCAGCCTCTTCTTCTTGGCTCGTACTTGTCGAGGTCCTTCAGAATCTCACGTACGTCCAGTTTTTCGTTTTTCTTTAATACCATATCTGCCATCTTACTTTCCCTCCTTAGCATTGAAAATCGCTACGGCCTCATCCCAGTACTTGCCCTGGGCAAGTCCTACGGATGCCTCACGGATGGAGAGTCCCAGATCCTTGGAAACTCTGTAGACGATGTGTCCGGTTCCATGACCGATGAGACCTCTGTCCATAGCACCCTCTACGATCTTCTGTGTGTCCAGAGAGGAAACGCCCATGCGCAGAAGAACCGCTCTCTCTACGGAAGGAGTGGTGTTCTTTCTGCCCAGCTCGAGCAGTGGATCTACGACCTGTGCGCAAAGCTCCCAGAATCTGTCGTAGAGCTGCTCATCTGTAAGATCGGCGATACCCTTTTCTACTCTTCTTTTTTCAAAATCGTCTTCTCTTATCATTCTCTTTTCTCCTCTAATCAGATCCTTCGCCGGGCTGCGCGAATTCACAGTCCGGCAAAGGTTTACACGCGTAGTCAGCTTGCACAAAGCTTTGTGCAAGAAACCTACAGACCCAGTGTCTCCTTGACGAAGGCGACGTCTGTCTTGGTCTCAGCAGCCAGGAATTCCAGGTCTTCCTCTGTCGGAGTGACACCGCCTGCCTTCTTGACAGCCTTGCGGATGCAGGACTGACGGAAGTGGTTCAGGTCAGCATCGTGGCACTGGATGAGGCCAGGATCTGCCGGCAGAATGATGTTCTCGCCCGGCTTGTCTTCCTCTGTCGGGTTTCCGAAGCGGATCTCGATACCGTTCTCTCTTGCGAAGGACAGCTGCGGCTGGATGTGCTTTCCGGCACCGGTGTACTCTGTCTCGGAGATGACGAGGATTGCGTCCTCGGGTAGCTCCTGAGCCAGGGAGAAGGCTGCCGCCAGTGCGGTGTTACCGGCAGGGCCTCTCTCGATTCCCTCCAGGTTAGCCAGCATCTCGGTGACGTACATAACTTCACCCTGCTTGACGGTGACGTATCTATCCATGTAACGGAGCGGTCTTGCCGCACTTCTGGGAACGTCGGAGTGATCCGGATCGGTCGCGTATGGTACACCGAATCCGGTGTGTCCTGTGGTGCAGGACTTCAGGTTGAAAGCTTTGTCGGAAGCCATGGAAAGTCCGGTCAGGTCGATGGAAGCAGCCACCATGGTGGTGTTCACAGCACCGGCTTTCAGCAGACCTCTGGCAGTTCCGGTCATCATGCCGCCGCCAGCGTTGGTGCAGACCACCATATCCGGGTCTTTGCCAACCTTCTCGCGGCACTGCATAGCGATCTCATAGCCCAGTGTCTCTACGCCTGCGATTCCGAAGGGGGAGTACAGGGATGCGTTGAAATATCCGGTGTCCTCCAGTACGGACAGGAAGGTGTAGAACAGCTCAGGTCCTACGGTCAGCTGGATGACCTCTGCGCCGTAAGCCTCGCACTTACGAGCCTTCTCGACAATCTCCGGCTGGCCAACGCCCTTGGAGTCATAGCACTCCTGAACGATGATGCAGTCCAGACCCTGCATAGCTGCCTGAGAAGCAACGGCTGCGCCGTAGTTTCCAGAGGTAGCGGCGATAACGCCCTTGTAGCCTAACTTCTTCGCGTGTGCCACTGCGCAGGCGGCTCTTCTGGCTTTGAAGGAACCGGAAGCGTTTGCTGCTTCGTCCTTCGCAAAAATTCTTGCACCATAGCCAGGCTTGGCGTATTTTCTGGACAGAGCGGAGATGTTTCTCAGCTCGATCAGCGGAGTGTTGCCTACTGCAAACTGGGACTGGATCTTGTCGATCTCTTCCAGGGTGTACCCTGTGTCCTTCATCAGTGCCTCATAATCGAAAGCGATGGAGCCGGACTCGTAAGTCGCATAGTCAAGGCCCAGAGCTTTCTTCTGGATCTCGTTCGATCTTCCCATTACGGAATCATAGTCCTTTGCCAGTGCCATTACTCGTCCCCTCCTTTCATGATCTTTCTGAGCTGCTTGTCGATCTCGATGATCTCTGGTACGAACTTACCATAGCTGTGTGTATAGTAAGGTCCTACCTCGATCAGGGTTCCCTTCTCGATACGACCAACTGCAGTCTTTACTTCAACAACATCGCCGATCTCAGCGTCTGCCTGGAGTTCTCCCTTTGTCCACATTTCCAGGTCACACTTCTGAGTATCTTCAGGAATCTTAGCGGTTCTCTCCTCGGCTTTCAGTACTACTGAGTGGATGCGCACCCAATCACCTTTTTTTGCCATTTGATTCATACTCCTATCGTGTAAATGTATTAACGGATACGCTGAGGGGAAAGATGTCTTTCCCCTCAGATGGTTTGCTTCGCAAATGGGGTTAGGTCTCCCTACTTAACCAGCTTGCAGTCCTCGTCGATCAGGTCTCTGAAGTCGCCCATGATTGCGTGGGGAACAGGGATGTCGATCATGGTCTTCAGGCCCGGCTTGGCGTTGATAACGTGCGGAATGCAGTTCATGATCATAGCCATGGTGCCGATTCCACCCTCGATCTCCGGGTTGTTGGCCATGTTGACTGGCGGAACAGCGTCCAGGATGACGTAGTCACCAGTGTGGATGCCGACCTGCTCAGGCTCGATCTGCTGCGGGTGATCCATGTCGATCTTTCTCTCGCCATCGATATCGACCCAGCCCTTCATGGCAACGCCTGCTACGCTTCCAGCCTTGGCGAATCCATAAGGAGACTTTCTGTCAACGTCAGTAACGATGGGCTCCATGTCCTGACCGAACTGATCCCACTTCCAACCCAGTGCGTCGCACATCATCATGGTGGACTCAGCAAATCCTACGTGACCAGCCATGGTGCCGGCAGCCTTTCTCTTCTCGAACTCCTCGACGGAGATGCCGATGCCCTGCTCTTCCATAACAGCCGGTCCGAACGGGGACAGGGAGTTAACTCTTCTGGAGGTGATGTGGTTGACCTCCTCGCAAGCGGCGGTCCAGAGGATGACCAGCAGGTCCATAATCAGACCCGGGTTGATGCCGGTGCCCAGTACGGTGACACCGTTCTTCTTTCCGCACTCATCCAGCTTCTTAGCCAGTTCCGGCTCCTGTGCCTGCGGATAAGCCATCTCCTCTGCGGAAGTGATAACGTTCATGCCTCTCTCCATAACGAAGACCAGCTTGTCGAATACATCCTTTGTGAACGAGTTAGTGCAAACGACAACGATGTCAGCTGCGCCCGGCTTGATGACTTCCTCTGCGGTGCCGACGATAACGTCAGCTCTGTCGCCCTGCTCGATGCCAGGAACTACGTCATAGAGGTTCTTGCCCAGCTTATCACCGATATCGATAGCACCGACGATGTCAACGCCCTGCTTCTTTGCCAGCATTTTTCCGATTCCGCCGCCCATAGCGCCGAGTCCCCAAAGGATTACCTGTACGTTTTTCATTTGCTTTTCTCTCCTTTTCTCATAGTGAGTGAAACAACGATATTCCATGTGGCACAAAGCAGGCCACATTGAAGTCAAGATGACAATAAGAAGTAAACGCAAGTTTTGTGCCAACAATATTCCTGTATACATAATACAGAAAACGCGCTTTCCGCCTTGCAGAAATGGTATCGAACCCCTTTCTAACTCCGATAATTCCACGATATGTCGACAACATTCCTGTGAAGGGAAAGGTAATCGATCATATCGCTTCTATTTTTTACCATTCGTTCGTGACAGGCGCGCCAATATATTTGCATATATTACGCAAAATTATTGGCACCTATTCCTTTAGTCCGTATTTGCGGAGCTTGTGTTGCAGCGTCTGCCGCTTGATCTGGAGCAGCGCTGCAGTCTTTGTGATATTGCCACCGCAGTCCATCAGCGCCTCCCGGATGATCTCCTTCTCCACGCTGGCCATGTGCTCGTACAGCGGGCCGCGGCGCCCCCACTTCTCCACATCTTCGCCGATCTCGTTGAAATCCATGGGCATCTGCAGAAGCCGCTCGCTGAGGACGTGCTCGTTCTCAGCCATGGACACAGACTGCACGATGATGTTCTCCAATTCTCTGACGTTGCCCGGATAGTCGTACTCCATCAGCTGACCCATGGCACTTTCCGAGACCATCCAGACTTCCTTGCCGAAACGTTCGTCATGCTTCTGCAGGAAGGCATCCACCAGCAGCGGGATGTCGTCCTTCCTCCTGCGCAGGGGAGGGATGTTGACGCTGACCACGTTCAGCCTGTAATAGAGGTCTTTCCGGAGTTTCCCCTCTGCGATCAGTTTCTCCGGGGCCTCGTTGACGGTGGCGATGATCCTCACGTCCACCGGGATATCCGTACTGCCGCCCACCCTGCGGATATAGGATTCCTGTAGCACGCGCAAAAGCTTGCCCTGCAGCTCGTAGGGCATGGCGCTGATCTCATCCAGCAACAAGGTACCGCCGCTGGCCTGCTCGAACAGGCCGGCCCGGTCGATGGCACCGGTGAATCCTCCTTTGGCGGTTCCGAAGAGGATCCCCTCCAGCAGGGACTCGGGAAGCGCCGCACAGTTCTGCGCCAGGAACGGCCTCTCCCTGCGACGGCTGGCGTAATGGATGCTCTGGGCGAACAACTCCTTCCCGGTACCGGTTTCACCATAGATAAATACAGAAGCGTCATTGCCGGCAGCGCGCTCCGCCCGCCGTTTCACCTCCGCGAAGGCTTGGTTCTCTCCGATTAGGTCACCAAAAGTATACCGAGGGATCCCCGGGTTCTTTGGTTTCCTTCTGGCCGGAAGTTTCTTCTCCTGCAGTTCCAGGATGGTATCACTCATGGACCGGATGTTGGTGATGTCGTTGGCCACCTCGATGGCAGCGACGGTCTGCCCGTCCACCTTCACCGGAACCGTGCTGTTGATGGTGGTGATCTCCTTCCCATACAGATTGGTGTAGGTCTGCTCTCTTTTGCGGATAGCAACGCCCTTGCGAAGTGCCATGTACATGGTGGACTCGCTCAAGGGAATGCCGGGGAAGACCTTGTGATATTCCTTCCCCACTACATCGGAGACTGTCAGTCCTTCGTTCGCTGCCATCTTCTGGCTGTAGAAGAGACCGACCCCGTCCTTGTCTACGATATAGACTCCCTCCTCCATCAGGTCGATGAGCTGACGGATGATTTCCTCATATTCTCTTGGTTCCATTCTTTCCTCCATTCTACCTTCAGTATACCACCGGACAGGAATGGACGCAAATTATTTTGCCCCAACACACCTATGTCCCAAGCCGAAGAAAACGCCCCCAGCCGGTGACCTCACGGACGAGGCCGTGTATGAGGTCGCGCTGCACTGGTCCGTTTCCCAAATTCGATATATCACAGATCCTGTTCCCATTTTTCATTTTGATAGCCACCTGGATACCAGAATCCTAAAAAACAGCCTATTCTGTATCCCGAAGAGCTGTTTACAGAAAATCTGTTGCCAACTCCTCCGAGATCTTTCGTCAGGATACCAAAAACCGGCTTTTTGAGAAAAACCGTATCCACGGGCCCTATGTTGTGTGTTTGGGAGACAGAAACGCCTTTATTTGCGTTTTGGGCAACCGCCCCTCTAAGAAAGAACAAGAGGCTATCTCTTTTGAGACAACCTCTCCCAGGGCCGCGCCCCCTCCGGAGCTTCGCAAGGAAATCACTCCTGCTTCGCGGTCTTAGACCACTTCCACCGCAGAAACCCAGCCACATTGCCGATCAGTAGAAACAACAGGAATGCGAGCATCAGATCCTTTCTGAAGGTTGTCCTCCAGATCCATAGTGCGCCGGCAAACGCGATGGGTATGTCCGTAACCACTGACAGAAGCGTGCCCGCAACTGCAGTAATCACCACATTGATGATGATGTTCATGGTCACCTCCTCTTCTAAAACTGACTATATTCTCAATATAGCATACACCCTCAGAAACGTAAATGAACATTTTGTTTATTTATTGCACAGCTTATAAATCCACTTGCTTTTCTCTTCCCTTCGTTTTAATATTGTTATTAGACGATGAATCAGCAATGACGCTGTATCAGCGCCGAATGGAAAGGACCGGACACATGAGGATCAGACGAGACGAGGGAACACGGGATGAACTGGACGGGATCGATGTAGAACTCATCGCTGCCGTTTCCGATGCACTGGCGCACCCGGTCAGGCTGGCTTTGTTCCGCCACATCATGCAGTGTAACAAGAACATGGAGGCGGTGTGCACCGGCGATCTGGTGGCGTATTTTGACTATGCCCAGGCGACCATCTCCCAGCACATGAAGCGCCTGGTGCGCTCCGGCATCGTGGACACCCACAAGGTGGACAAGTACACCTACTACTACGCCAACCTGGGAACGCTGATGCGGTACATCAACGCCACGAAAAAATTCAGTGTGTTATAAGATCCAGCAGATTGGGAGTAGCCAAAAAAGCATAAATATGGTAAACTTAATTTATCCTCGAATTAGAAATCGGACACATCGGGAAGGAGAAAGGACGACAATGATGAGCAAAACAATTCGTACGCCACTGGTTCTGGCGTTGATAGCTGCCGTGCTAGTAGTCATGACCGCCTGCGGCGGGAACACCCTGGAGAAGTACTTCAATGAGCACCCGGAGGAGGCCAAGAAGGTAGAGAAGGCCATGAACGCCTCTGGCAGCGGGCTGATGGAGTGCTCCTTCAGTGCCAAAGAAAATACTGCCAACTATATCCTGAAGTTCACCAAGACCTATTCAGAGAGTGATGTAGCGCAGTTGAAGAATGCACTTGAGAAGCAGTGCGAGCGTGACAACGACAGATACGTCTCCTTGATCAAGCAGATGGAGGAGAGTACTGGACTGGAGGGAATCACCTGCCACATTGAATACCAGAACGGCGATGGATCCGTCATCTTTGAGACAGACATCTCGCAGAAGTAACCTTGCAGGATAGACACAGGATGAGCCGGTGCGCGAGGCACCGGCTCTTTTCTTTTTTTCGGACCGCCATGAGGCCTTGCCATTCACTGCATAAGGTATTAAAGTATTCTTTATAAAAGAGTCAACTGATTTTCGGTAAAGGAGGTACCAACCAATGCGAAATTTCACATACTATTCCCCTACCCGGATCGTATTCGGGCAGGACACAGAGAAACAGGCCGGAGAACTCTGCAAGACCTGCGGCGGCAGCCGGGTGTTCGTAGTTTACGGCGGGGGCTCTGCCAGGAAGAGTGGCCTTCTGGACCGCGTGGCTGAGAGCCTGGAGGAGGCAGGACTGACCCACATGGAGAGCGGTGGGGTTCTTCCTAATCCCCGTGTTTCCACAGCACGTCGGATGGTGAAGGAAGCCATCGACTTCGGCGCAGATTTCATTTTGGGCGTCGGCGGAGGCTCTGTTATCGACACGGCCAAGGCGGTGGCCCATGGGGTTGCCAACCCGGATACGGACATCTGGGATTTCTGGACCAAAAAGGTTCCTCTCACAAAGTCTCTTCCGGTAGGTGCAATCCCCACCCTGGCCGCAGCCGGCTCAGAGACCTCGGACTCCTCCGTCCTCACGTTGGACGACCAGGAGCCCTGGACCAAGCGCGGCATCAACACCGAGTTCAACCGCTGCCAGTTCACCATCATGAACCCCGCCCTCACCCAGACCCTGCCTGTATATCAGATCGCCTCCGGCGTGGCAGATATTTTCATGCACACGGACGAGCGCTACTTCACCACGGTCCTGGGGAACCATCTGTCGGACGAGATGGCAGAGGGACTTTTCCGGGATATCACCAAGTACGGCCCCATAGGGGTGAAAGATCCTTCCAATTATGAGGCTATGAGCGAGATCATGTGGTGCGGCTCTGTCTCTCACATCGGCCTCACCGGACTGGGGGCCAAGGGGGATACTCCCCGGGACGGGGATTGGGCCATCCACCAGCTGGGCATGGCATTGTCTGCCCTCTTTGACGTGACCCATGGCCCTTCCCTCTCAGCGGTGTGGGGCAGCTGGGCACGCTTTGTGAAAGACGAGAACCCGGCGAGGTTCGCGCAGCTGGGCCGCCGGGTATTCGGAGTGACTGCCGCAGATGACAACATTGCCGCGGACCAGGCCATCGACGCCGTGGAGAACTTCTACCACAGCATCGACATGCCTACCAGCCTCCACGAACTGATGGGACGCGAGCTCTCTCAGGAAGAGCTGGAAGCTGCCGCCAGGGAGTGCTCCTACAACTACACCCGCAAGATTGGCACCTTCCGGGTGCTGGATGCGGACGATATGCTGGCCATCTACAGGGCCGCACAGTAGTCGGCGCACCAAGAAAGGGCATCCTGCTTTCTCGCAGGATGCCCTCCTCACATCTCACTCCGCCTCCAGCGGAAGGAACCGAAATGCCTCCACATCGAACAGGCCCATGTCCGTCAGCTTCACCTCGGGGATCACCGGTAGGGACATGAAGGTCAGTGTCATGATCGGTTCCACATCCCGGCTGATGCCAAGCTCATTGTAAGCCTTGTCCTGGATCGCCTCCAGGCGATCTCTGACCCACTCCCCGGACTGGTCGCTCATTAGGCCGGCGATGGGCATGGGCATGCACTCGATCACCTGACCGTCTTTCACCAGAGCGATGCCTCCCTCCTGCACCTGGATAGCTTTGACTGCCGCCTCGATCTCCCGGTTGTCGACACCTACGGCGATGATGTTGTGGGAGTCATGGGCAACGGATACCGCCACTGCGCCGTGCTTGATCCCATACCCCTCCAGGAATGCGTTGGCTACGTGACCGGTGCCGTGATGCCGCTCGATCACGGAGATTTTCACCACATCCTTTGCCGGATCCCACACAAAATCCCCTGTCTTGTCCACCTTCACCTCCGCCGTGCCTCTGGCGGTGACCACCCCGCCGGGCAGAATCCGAATGGTGTTCACCCGATTGGACTTCAGGTTCATCGCAAGTCTTGCGCGGCAAAAATCCCCGATGTTCACAGAGCCCTGCACCGACTGGATGGAATGCTTTGTGACCGGAGGAAGATAGACACCCCCCTCCGCGCACAGTTCTCCCCGGATCCACACCTTGCTCACACGGAAATCCTCCAGATCCTCCAGCAGGACGATGTCTGCCCGCCGGCCGGGCGCGATGGCACCACGGTCTTTCATGCCGAAACACTCCGCCGCATTCAGGGTGGCCATCTGGATGGCGGTCACCGGATCCACACCTTCCTCTACACAGAGTTTCAGGTGGTTATCCAGGTGTCCCAGAGTCAGCATGGTCTCCGGCTGCCGATCATCGGAACAGAGGAGGAACCGGCGGCTGTTCGCCGGGGTCACGGCCTGGATGTTCCGTCGCAGATCGTGGCAGGCAGATCCTTCCCGGAGCATGACATAGAGACCTCGCTCCAGACGGTCCTTCACTTCTTCCAAAGAATCTGCCTCGTGGTCCGCTACGATCCCGGCCGCCGCGTAGGCGTTCAGCGCCTTTCCTGCCAGGCCGCTGGCATGGCCGTCGATGGGCTTGCCGACACGATGTGCCAGAGCCACCTTGGCAAGCGCTCTGGGGATGGAGTTGACGATGCCAGGGAAGTCCATGAACTCACCCAACCCCAGGAGTTCTTCTCTTTGGAGGGGCGCTTCCATATCCTCCGCCTCAAGCACAGCACCCGCGTGCTCGAAGGGTGTGGCCGGGACACAGGATGGCATCATGAACCGGATGCTGAGTTTTGTGCCCTTGGCAGCGTCGATCATGTACTCCAGACCTCGCTGGCCGCAGACATTGACGATCTCGTGGGGATCGGCGAGAACGGTGGTGGCGCCGTGGGGCACCAGCATCCGGCCGAACTCCTCCGGACTGACGTAGGAAGATTCAATGTGGATGTGGCTGTCGATGAACCCCGGCGCGGCATATAGTCCGTCGGCATCCACCTCTTCTTTCCCCTCATATTCGCCCGGTTCCCCTACGCCAGCGATCAGGCCGTCTTTCATGGCGATATCGCCCAGATGGATCCGGCCACTGAAAACGTTGATGATGCGAGCCCCTCGGATGACCAGATCCGCCTCTGCTCGGCCTGAAGCCGCGTTGATCAGGCTGGTCAATTCTTCTCTCTTCATATCGTTCTCCTATCCGTCACGCTGTCAGTCAAAACAGGGGCTGCTTTCCTCAAGCAACCCCCTCGTTGAAAAACTTATTCTTCTTCTGTCACATCCTCGGTGAACACCGTAAAGACCTCTCGGATCTCCACGTAACCGCCCTTCAGTCTGATCCTCTTGGGCGTATCTGTGCCAACCTCAGTAAAGGTGGCGATTCCGTCCTCTTTCAGGAGCTTGTTGCACCAGACGTGTCCGGGCAGGTATCCCTCCGAGCCTTCCACCGTGGTGACGGTTAGGCTCTCCACTTCTCCGCGGAAGTAGAGATCTCTCGGTGTGATGATCTCCAGTGTCGTAGTAGCCATACGCCACCTACTTTCTGGAGGCTTCGAACTTCGCTACGACCTCGTCTATGCCGCCTGCGAACAGGAACAGATCCTCCGGGATTTCGTCGTGCTTACCTTCCAGGATCTCCTTGAAGCCACGGACCGTCTCCTTGATGGGAACGTACTTGCCTTCCATGCCGGTGAACTGCTCCGCTACCGTAAAGGGCTGAGACAGGAATCTCTGTACCTTTCTGGCACGGGCAACGGTGACCTTGTCCTCCTCCGACAACTCGTCCATACCCAGGATGGCGATGATGTCCTGCAGATCCTTGTATTTCTGAAGAACTTCCTGCACTCCACGGGCCACTTCGTAGTGCTCCTGCCCCACGATCAGTGGATCCAGGATCCTGGAGGTGGATGCCAGCGGGTCGACCGCCGGGTAGATGCCCAGCTCGGTGATAGCACGGTCAAGTACTGTCGTCGCATCCAGATGGGCGAAGGTGGTGGCCGGAGCCGGGTCTGTCAGGTCATCGGCCGGGACGTAAACCGCCTGTACCGATGTGATGGATCCGTCCTTGGTGGACGTGATCCTCTCCTGCAGCGCACCCATCTCGTTGGCCAGCGTCGGCTGATAACCTACTGCGGAAGGCACACGGCCCAGCAGTGCCGACACCTCAGAACCCGCCTGAGTGAATCTGAAGATATTGTCGATGAACAGGAGCACGTCCTGTTTCTCTTTGTCACGGAAGTACTCCGCCATGGTCAAGCCGGTCAGCGCTACACGCATTCTGGCTCCTGGCGGCTCGTTCATCTGTCCGAATACCATGGCGGTCTTGGCCAGAACGCCGGACTCGGTCATCTCACCGTATAGGTCGTTTCCTTCACGAGTACGCTCCCCTACACCGGCGAATACGGAAATACCGCCGTGCTCGGTCGCAATGTTGTTGATCAGCTCCTGAATCAGTACGGTTTTGCCTACGCCCGCACCGCCGAACAGACCTACCTTACCACCTCTGGTGTAGGGCGCGATCAGGTCGATGACCTTGATTCCGGTTTCAAACATCTGTGAAGATGTATCCTGATCTTCGAACGGAGGTGCCGGTCTGTGGATCGGAGCTCTGTTTTCTGTGGGGACATCTCCCTTCTCATCGATCGGATCGCCAAGTACGTTGAACAGGCGTCCCAAAACCTCCTGTCCGACAGGTACCTGAATGGGGTTGCCCGTGTCGAGGGCTTCCATGCCTCTGGCCAGTCCATCTGTGGAGGACAAAGCAATACATCTCACCTCGTCGTCTCCCTTGTGTTGCGCAACCTCGGCAACGATGGTGGTATTCTCGTCCAGCTTGATATGGATGGCGTTCAGAAGCTCAGGTAGATGTTCCTGGTCGAACTTGATATCGATGACAGGTCCAATGATCTCACGTATAATACCCTTGTTCAATGATTTTTCCTCCATATTGTTTAACTCTGCGCCTCAGAGCCGGAGACGATCTCTATGATCTCATCTGTGATCTGAGACTGTCTCGCTCTGTTATACCTGGTCTGCAGAACGTTGAGCATGTCGCTCGCATTGTCATTCGCATTCTCCATGGCCTGCCGTCTCGCTGCGTGCTCGCAGGTGGCCGACTCGATCGTGGCACTGAACAGCGTCATCTCCAGATACTTCCCTATCAGGTACTCGAACACCTCCTGGGAGGAGGGCTCGTACTCCAGATAACTGAGATGCTGATCGCTGTGGTCGTGCTCATCCGGATCGATGGGCAGCAGTCTGTCCACGTGGACCTCCTGCTTCAGCGTATTGACATAGACCGTGTGCACCATGAGGACCTCGTCGATCTCTCCTGCCTTGTATTTCTCCAAAAGCGGGACCATGATTTCCTTGGTGGACTCATAGGAAACGGTGTCTGCCGGATCGTCGTGAGAGAGGATGATCTCTCTGCCACGGCGGGCAAAATAATCCTTGCCCTTGGTGCCGATGTTGACCATCTTCACCTCATGCCCCAGCTCCGCCACCACGTCCTCCGTCGCCCGGATCACGTTTCCGTTGAAGCTGCCACAAAGCCCTGTGCTGGAGGTGAGCATGATGACACAGGTAGTCTTGATCTCCCGGTTCCCCTTCAGGAGGTATCCCGGAACCTCTGTGTCGTCATCGAAAGCTTCGTCAATGGATGCGATGATTCTGCCCAGGTAGCTTCTGCTATGCTCATAGACAGATTTGGCATGGCGCAGTTTCGCTGCGGAAACGAGCTTCATGGCATTGGTGATACGCTCAGTGCTTCCGATGCTCTTGATCCTGCGCTTGATGTCTTGCATCTGCTCAGCCATTGATAAATCCTTTCTCCTTGAATTCTTCGATTCCCTTTCTCATCAGAGCCTCTGTCTCCTCCGAGAAGTTCCCTGTCTCGTGGATCTCTCTCTTGATCTCTGGATACCGGTCGTCCATGTACTTGAAGAACTGCTCCTCAAAGTCCTTGATGACCGATACATCCAGGTCATCCAGCATGTCGTTGGAGGCAGCGTAGATGATCATGACCTGATCAGCTACATCCAGCGGTCCATACTGTCCCTGCTTCAGGATCTCCATGAGGATCGCGCCGTGGTCCAGTCTTCTCTTGGTGTCGGCATCGATGTCGGAACCGAACTGGGAGAAGCTCTGCAGCTCTCTGTACTGCGCCAGCATCAGCTTGATCTTACCGGCAACTCTCTTCATGGCCTTGATCTGTGCGTTACCACCGACTCGGGATACGGAGATACCGGCGTTGATGGCCGGCCGCTGCCCCGCGAAGAACAGCTCGGTCTCCAGGAAGATCTGTCCGTCCGTGATGGAAATGACGTTGGTCGGGATGTAGGCGGAGATGTCGTTGGCCTGTGTCTCAATGATGGGCAGTGCGGTCAGAGACCCTCCTCCCAGCTCATCGGAGAGCTTGGCCGCTCTCTCCAGTAATCTCGAATGGAGATAGAATACATCTCCCGGGAACGCCTCACGTCCTGGCGGTCTTCTGAGCAGCAGGGACATGGCGCGGTAAGCCACAGCGTGCTTGGAAAGATCATCGTAGATGATCAGTACGTGCTTGCCCTGATACATGAAGTGCTCACCCATGGCGCATCCGGCATATGGCGCGATGTACTGCATCGGCGCCACGGAGCTTGCGGTAGCGGAGACGACGATGGTGTAATCCATAGCCTTCTTCTGCTCCAGTGTCGCAACCAGCTGCGCAACGGTGGACTGTTTCTGTCCGATAGCGACGTAGATACAGATGACGTCCTTCCCCTTCTGGTTCAGGATGGTATCGATGGCAATAGCCGTCTTACCAGTCTGTCTGTCGCCGATGATCAGCTCACGCTGACCCTTTCCGATAGGGATCATGGAGTCGATGGCCTTGATACCTGTCTGCAGAGGCTCCTTGACCGGCTGCCTTCTCAGCACGCCCGGCGCAGGATACTCGATGGGTCTGGTCTCCTCCGTATGAATGGGGCCCTTGCCATCAATGGGTTTGCCCAGTGAGTCCACGACTCTTCCGATCAACCCCTCACCTACAGGGACCTGAACAACGGTGCCTGTAGGCTTGACGATGTCTCCTTCTCCGATCTCGCGGTCAGAACCCAGGATGACGGCACCGACGTTATCTTCTTCTAGATTCAGTGCCATGCCGAAGACATCGTGTGGGAATTCCAGAAGTTCTCCCGACATGCAGTGGTCCAGTCCGTAGACTCTGGCGATGCCATCCCCTACCTGCATGACGGTCCCGTAATCTGAAATACTGATTTCATTGGTATAATTCTTGATCTGTTCTTTTATCAAACCGCTTATTTCATCCGGTTTTAAATTCATAGAAGATTCTCCCTTCTAGCTGTTTCTGATCTTATCAGTGAGGGCTTCCAGCCTGGAGGCCAATGAGGCGTCCACGACCTTGCCGTCCACAAACAACTTGATACCGCCGATGAGCTTCGGATCCAGCTTGTTGCGCAGCTTGACGGTCTTGTGCAACAGCTTGCCAGCTTCTTCTTCGAATTTGGCCAGCTGCTCCTCCGACAGCTCTACAGCCGAGTAAATTACACCATCGCTGGTCGCATTCATCTCGTCGTCGATCTTGCAGTATTGACGAACCATGCGATGGAACCCGTGGATCCTGTCCTTATCAATAAGAATGTACAGAAAGTTCATGACTTCCTGATGCACCTTACCTTCAAAGACTGCCTGCAGCATGGCTTTTTTCTTTTCCTTGGCCATGCCCGGGTTGGTGAGCAGGTCACCGAACTCTTTCTCATCTCTGGTCAGTCGGCTGATCTCGCAGATCTCCTCTCTGACTTCGCTGATATGTCCCAGATCAGAAGCAGCACCGTAAAGCGCGTTCGCATATGTCATTGCAGCTTCTAATTCCATGGATCTTTCTCAGCCTCCTCGATGATCTTGTCGACGATCTCCTGATGTTCTGCCGCATCAACTTCCTTCTCCAGGATCTTTCCGGCAGCCATCGCGGCCAGTGCGCCGACCTCTTGTCTGAGTTCTTTTCTGGCGGTGAACTTCTCGCGCTCGATCTGTGCCTGCGATTGTTCGAATGTCAGACGTGCCTTCTCGTTCGCTTCCTCAACGATGGTATCTGCCTGTACCTTCGCCTCGTCTCTCGCCTTCTTGATGATGTCGCGGCTCTCGCTCTCAACGTTGGCGATCCGCTCCTCGTAATCCATCAGTTTGGCGTCCGCGAGACGATTCGTCTCAGCAGCATTGTTAAGAGAATCCTCCACTTCCTTGGTCCTGGCTTCCATGAAATCATGGACCTTCTCGAACAGGAAGTGCTTGAGGATCAAGAATAAAACCAGGAATGTAATGATGGATAGTCCAATGTCTACCAGATTAAATTCCATTATTGCTTCGTGATTTAGCATCATGTTTTATTCTCCTTTTCTCAGCCGGTTGTATTGATTAGATCTTGCCGAACAGCATGATGGCGATGACGAACGCCAGAACAAGCGCGGTCTCCATGATAGCCATACCAACGATCATTGTGGTGGTCAGTTTTCCAGAGATCTCAGGCTGTCTGGACATGCCCGACAGTGCGTTACTAGCGACAAGTCCCTGTCCGATTCCAACTCCCAGTGCAGCAAGTCCGATTGCCAGGCCAGCGCCGATTCCGATAAGTCCTCCCATTGTGTTTACCTCCATTAAATCATAAATGTTAAATAAAAATTATTAGCTGTGTTGTTCGGCCAGTCAGGCGGCCGCCCCCTGTTTCTTTGCAAGTTTCCTTGCTTTCTTCAGTCTGCGCTTCTCTGCCGTTTCCGGAGACACGCTCTCCAGTCCTTCGCCCAGGTTGGCCGCCGTCAGGATGGTAAAGATATACGCCTGTACCAGCGGTTCGAAGATATCGAAGAAGCAGTTCAGCGGCATGACTGTCAGACACCGCAGGAACGGGAAATCGCAAATCATGTAACTGAGGTACTCCATCAGGTGCATCCACAGATCGATGACGACCATTCCACCAAAGATGTTTCCGAAGAGTCGGAGACAAAGTGTCATCGGCAGAACACACTCACTGATCAGATGGATCGCTGCGATAGGATAATACGGGTCTCCCATCTTCTGGATCTTGCCTATAATTCCCTTCTGCTTGATAGCTGCTCCCTCGATCAGCAGGAATGACAGCGCTGCCAGCCCTGCAGTCACGTTGATATCTGCGGTGATTGGCCGCAGACCGTAGAGACCTGTGCTGTTGGCGAACACCAGCCACACGATCAGTGACCCCAGATAGGGTGCGAACGTGCGCGCGTACCGCTTGCCAACGTTGTCCTCCGCGAAGGAGTAGATGAAGCCCACCAGGGCCTCTGCCAGCACCTGCTTTCCCTTCGGGATCTTCTGCAGGTTACTGCCCATCCATATCCCCACGATGGCAACGATGACCGCCAGAATGACTTCCATGATCACCACTTCAGAGATGTGGAACTGGAGCTTGTCGCCGAAATATATTATTATTTTTGGCCCAAGCTCGTTGACATCAATCATCGGCTTTCCCTCCTTTTCCAAAACCTATAAGCAGCCCGACAAGAAGTTCCATCACACCTATGGCAAACCCATACAGACAAAGCAAGCTGACCTTGTAGCATGCAATGCCCGCCAGACCGTAGATGACCAGACGGAGCAGGTAGAGTCCACCTGCCACTCCATAGTCCTCCCTGACGAAGTACTTACCGATCGCTAGTCTGAGAAGATGGAAATTGAACAACATAATAGCCGTACCGCAAGCAATACCGTAAAGAAAATGCGGCGCCCACCCTGCGATCACAGAGTAGCCTACCGCAATAACTACGGAAAGTATTACGCACGTAATGATGACTCTCTTTTCGACCTTCTCAAAATTCATGATATTTGTTATATGTTACTCCAAAGTTGGAAAAAAAACAAGGTTTTTGTATGAATGTATACAGTGTTATAGAAATTTTCAAACACCTTATACAGACAGTGTAGCTTTGTGCACCGGCTCAAACACGCTCACACCTCGATCAATGGACTCTCTTCATCCCGTGGAAGTACCGAAAGTTCCAGATCCCGGTTCACATAGAACCCCTTTTCAAACAGGATGTTCTGCACCGTGATATACGCCTGCTGAGGTGTGTTGTTCTCTCTGGAAAGGTGTGCCAGCAGGATCTTCGGCACCGGCCTTCCCTCCCGCCTGTTTCGGAGCATCTCGCACACCGCCCCGGCAGCGGTCTCGTTGGACAGGTGCCCCTCCTCGCCCAGGATCCGCTGCTTCAGCGGCCAGGGGTAAGGCCCCATCTTCAGGATGTTCACCTCGTGGTTGGCCTCCAGCACCAGAAGATCGGCGGTTCTTATGTGGTTCATGATCTCGTCGGTGAGATATCCGGTGTCTGTCACCACCGTCACCTGCCGGTCTCCTGCCAGCAGGGAATACCCCATGGGCTCCGTGGCGTCGTGAGACAGGTCAAAGGGTATGACCAGAATATCTCCGATGTAGAAATCTTCATCGATGTGCACCTCGTGGACACGGCCTGCAGGCAGCTTATCCTTCACTGACAACAGTGTCCCCCGGGAGGCGTGTACCTCTGCATTCTCCGCCTTTCGTCCGATCATGCGCAGGCTCTGCACGTGGTCTGTGTGCTCGTGGGTGAGCAGGATCCCGTCCACGTCCTCGATCTCCAGACCGTTTCTCTCCAGCCCCGCCAGCACATACTTCCCGGCGATCCCCACATCCATCAGCACGGTGGTCTTCTCACTCCTGATCATATAGCAGTTCCCGGAACTGCCGCTGGCAAAGGAACAAAACGCTAGTCCCATCCATCCTCCTGTCTGCTGCCCTCGCAAACGGCAGCCGTCGTATTCTGCCCTATAGTATACCACAGTCCCCAAAAACGTCAAAGAGAACTGCACGGGCAGTTCTCAGTCTGTTGAAAAAATTGCATCCTATCAAACCGCAGATAGACGCGATGCCCCACTGGTGTCAGATCGAAAATGTACGGCAGTCTCTGCCTGTTCGCGTGGATGGCTCTGCTGATGCAGGTGCGGTCCGAATCATGTCTGTTCCGCAGAAACAGAAAAAACGTCCATCTGCGGAACAGTTGTTCCGCTAACTGATGAAAAATCTCATATCACGGAACAGTGATCACCATCCATCACACGAGCCGGAGTACAGGCAGTTCTCTTGGGCGCCTGTTCTTTTCTACGGCCTATGCTCAGTACACGGAGTCCTCTGCCCCCTCTTCTTTTCGAAAGACAAAACCGTTTACTACTGATTGCAATGCGATCAGGAACAGACAAACACTTGCAATACCTATGCTCTGCAGCCGACCCTGTACAACCGCCTCTATCATCTCCGGCATCATTGTTGCCGGTGCGGAACGATTGGAACTTTCGCTCAACAAAAACTCCCGCGCCGCAAGGCCGGGAGTTTGAAGGAGGCACAGCGGCTCCTGTTTCTCGTTATTCTCTTACGCAACTGCACGGAATTTCCCTTTCAGGGTGACATACTCTCCCAGACCCTCCAACCGGATACCCCGGATGGTGTACTTGTAGGTCTTGCCGTATTTCAGTTTCCGGCATTTGACGATGATCTCATCATCTTCCTTGTCGATGATCTTTCCCCGGTAGGTCTTGCCCTTCCTTTTGAAGGTCACTGAAGGGTCCTTCCATTCCACGTCATCCTGGAACTCTATCTCCACTTCCGATGATCTGGAGTCGAACTGGACCGATTCCACCGTTGGTATCTGACGGGAAGAACTTCGGAACTTTCCGTCTACGCTGACGAATTTCTTGAAGCCCCGGACCTTGATTCCCTTGATCCGGAAAGTGTAAGTCTGGTTCTTCTTACATTTCCGGACGGTAAATCCAAAGATGTCTCCCCCCTTCAGGGTGATCTTTGTCTTGTATTTCTTTCCGTCCTCATCTCTGACGATGACCTTGGGATCGCGGTATCTTACCTTCTCCCGGAAGATCACCTGGACCTTTCCCTTCCCCTGGTAAGTCACACTCTTGGGAACGGGCGCGTTGGCAGAAGCGGCATGCGCGTCCGCACTCCAGGCTCCTGCTATCAGCGCAGCTCCCAGTACGATCGTAATGATTTTCCTAATCCCATTCTCCATACGTCTGCATTTCAAATGAATTCCCATATTACCTCTCTTGCTCTTTGGCTGATCGACCGTACAAGTCAAGTATACTTGTTACGAATTAAATGTGGATTAAAGGAATCTTCATGATGAACCGGCTGCCTCCCTCCGGTCTGTTCTCACAGGCGGCACTGCCTCCGTGGGCCTCGCAGATCCAACGCACCAGAGAGAGTCCGAGGCCCATGCTCTGGTCGTCTCCGTCCACATCGGTATGCGCTGCGGCGTTCTCGGCCCGGTAGAACCTCCCCCAGATCTTCTCCATCTCTGCAGGGGGTATCCCGATTCCGTCATCCTCTACGGTGATCCTTACTTCTTCACTCTTCGCTTCTACCTTTACCTGCACAAAGCCTTCTTCCCTGCCGTATTTGATTCCATTGGTCAGCAGGTTATCCAGCGCTCGCCCCATCAGAAGCTGGTCACAGCAGGTATAGACACTTTCCGGTGCGTCAACCGCTAGGGCGATGTTCTTTGCCTCCGCCTTGGGCCGGACACGAGCACAACACTCCTCCGCCAGCAGGCTGAGATCTGTCCACTCCCGGCTCAGCTCGTACATGCCCCGGTCCGCTCTGGCGAACAGAAGCAGGGTGGAGACCAGGTCAGACAGATGATGGGATTCCTCCAGAATGGAGCGGAGAGCACTCTCCACCTCCTCCGGATCATCCAGGTTATCCAGCGCATACTCACACTCCGCCATCACCACCGCCACCGGTGTACGTAATTCGTGACTGGCATCATCAGTGAATTTCTTCTCTCGCTCAAACAGCTGCTCGATCTTCTCCAGCATGCTGTCGAACACCTCCGCTGTGTGCTGTATCTCATCATGGTTTCCCCGGGTACGGATACCGATCCTGCGGGACAGATCTCCTTCCTTCTGAATCAGTTCCGCTGTTCTGGTAATCTCCCGGAGTGGCTTCAGCGCCCGCCGGGTCACCAGCCAACCGGCAAAGATGACAGCCAAGAGAAACAGCGGAAGCAATCGGCTCACCATCCTCAATGAGCCATCCAGGGAGGGCGCCATCTCGGAAAATTCTGCCGACGTCACGCCCCGCAGCCAGTAGATAGGCGCCTCTTCTGCCAGTGTCTGCTCCCATTCCACCTCTTCCTCATCTTCGTCTTCGTCATCCTCATCTTCATCGTTTTCCTCATCCGACCACAGTGCTCTGTCGTAGATGAAGTACTTCTCTCCGTTTTCCCGGATCATCCGGACCTTCCCATCCTGTAAAGGCGCGGTATCCGTAAAAGCATGTCCCAGGGCACCGTCAATGATCTTTCCGTTCCTGTCAGTCAGCACCACAAACGCACCGTCGCTGCTGTAACTAACGTCCTGATCCACATCCAGACGGCCGTGTTCGATACTGATATCCATCATTGTGCGATTGGTCGTTTCCACCAGGTTCTCTTTCCGGTCGGCAGTGATATAGTCCCGCACCACCAGATAGAAAAACCCCATCAGGATCAAAACGATCACCAGGATAGATACAGTGTAGACAAGTTCTATTCTGTTTCCGAGGAATAGTCGTTTCTTCATTTCTGTTGTTCGGGGTCTACGCGGAGTACATACCCTCTCCCGCGCACAGTGTGGATGAGCTTGGGGGAGAATGGCTCGTCGATCTTCTTCCGAAGATAGCGGATATACACGTCGATCATGTTGGAGGAGCCTTCGTAGTCGTAGTCCCAGATGTGCTCCTCGATCTGGCTTCTGGTCAGCACGATATCCTTGTTCATGATCATGTACTCCAGAATGGCGAACTCTCTTCTGGACAATGTGATCGGATTGCCTGCCCTCTCCACGATATGGCGGCCGCAGTCCACCGTCAGGTCTTCCAGCGTATAGATGTTGGTCTTGCTCCCCGCTTTCTTACGGGTGAGCATCCGCAGCCGCGCCAGCAGTTCCTCAAAAGCGAAGGGCTTGGTCAGGTAGTCATCTGCCCCCAGATCCAGCCCCCTTACCTTGTCTTCCACGGAATCCCGGGCCGTCAGAAACAGCACCGGCACTTCCATCTTCTGCCCGCGCGCCCATTTCAGCACATCAAAACCAGAGATGCCTGGCAGCATCACATCCAAAATAGCCACATCGTAATCCGCCATAGCCAGGAATTCCTTCGCCTCTTCCCCGGTGGCGCAGGCATCCACGCTGTAGTTATTTTTCTTCAGGTGCTTGACCAGCACCTCCCGCAGGCGCTTCTCATCCTCTACGATCAGCAGTCTCATCGGGCACCTCGCTTCCTGCTTATTATCGATAACATTGTACCATATTTCCCTTTACGTTTTCATTAAAATATTGCATAATAAAAGGTGTGATTTCAATCCGACAGAAAGGGGTCCTGGATGAGTCAGATATTGAACATGTACACAGACGGTGCCTGCTCTGGCAACCAGAACGAAACCAACGTGGGAGGCTGGGGCGCCATCCTGGAATTCGGGGAGCACAGCAAGGAGCTCCACGGAGGAGAGGTGAACACCACCAATAACCGTATGGAACTCACCGCAGTTATCGAAGCGTTTCAGGCACTTAAACGTGACGGCCTGGAGATCCGTGTCTTCACAGACAGTTCTTATGTAGCCAACTGCTTCCTTCAGAAATGGTATGTGGGCTGGCAGCGAAACGGCTGGATGACTTCCCAGAAGAAACCCGTGGAGAACCGGGAATTGTGGGAGAGACTACTGGATTTGGTGGGGCGCCACCGCGTCCGGTTCTACCGGGTGAAGGGCCACGTCAATCTGGATCACCCCAGCACCAATGTGGATGCCCACTACCGGAAGTTCTGCAAGAACAACGGTGATTTCACCATGGAGGAATTCCGGCACGTGACAGAGATGAACAACCGCGCCGACGCCCTTGCCAACGAGGGTATCGACGAGAACCGATAAAGCACAAAGCAAAACTAAACGGAGAGAGAGATGGATTCAAAGTTACGCGAGAAAATCATGAACTACAAGGAAGATCAACTGAAGAAGTTCAAGCTGTCGTTGGTCATGACGGGAATGGCCGGCCTCCTGGTGATCTTCTACATCGGCTATCTGATGCTGGTGGCCGAACAGCTGGCAGACGCCAACAAAGGGCTTTGTGACAACCTGTACGGCGTGGACGTCATCGTCTTCTCTGCCGCCATCGGCTGTGCCTACGCCTTCATCAACTGGAACAACCTCCGGCAGAACGAGAGCAAGCTGAATCGGAAGTACTTTCCGGAATTCAAGGCGCAGACAGAGCGCTACGTCACCGGAGCCCAGGGGATCTTAGTCTGCAACGCATTTACCTTTGTTTACTGGCTGATCTATAATCTCCAGCTCCACATCACCTACTACGTGGACAAGCACGGCGAGTACCACAACGTGGTGTTCCAGAACCGGATCGGCCTGGCGCTGATGCTCATCGCCGCCATCTTCGCCTACATATGCATGCGCTACGGGTCCAACATGAAGAACAAGCTTGGCCTCTCCAAGCAGGAACTGGAGCAGATGCACCAGAAGAAGAAAGTCAGAAGAATGTAAAAACAGGGCTGCCACATTGAATGAACTGACCTCCTCCAGTTAGATTCTTGGTCTAACTTTTGGGGGTCAGTTCAACAGCAGCCCTATTTGATTGACTTGATCACCAGATCCCCGATCCGGTCTGCCACCTTGGCGATCTTCTTGGAAAGGGCACGCAGATCCCGGCAGAACTCCCGGGAAGTGATCACGTCCCGGACGGAGTCTGACGCCTCGATCTCCTTCAGGTTTTGCCAGTAGAGACGCTTCACATGGTTCTCGTTCTTCCGGATCCTGGTGAGATCCTCCCACATGGCTCGGTCCTCGTCCCCACGCCATTTCTCTATGGCCGCAGTGAGCACCTCCACTGACTGGCGGCAACACTCCGCCATCTCAATATTCTTCTCCGTTGGTACATAGTCGAAAAACTGAATGAAATCCTTCAGGTCCTTGATCTCATCGGTGATATCGTCGATGACCCGGCCCAGGCGGAAAAGGTAGTGCCGGGACACGGGCGTGATGAAGGTATTTTCCACATAGTCATTCAGGGTCCGCTGAGTCCTGTCTGCGGACTTCTCCTCGGCCTCGATCTCTGCTGCTACTTCTACCTCTCCAGGATTCCGCATGAACTCCACCAGCATGGTGGCGCTGTCCAGCGCCTGCCGGCACTGCTTGGCAAGGAGAAGGAACACATCTGGTTCTTTGGTTCTCTTGAATAATCCCATTTTTCACCTCGGCTATAATAGCCCAATTTCCACTAGGGTTTTCTGGTATTGTCACTGACGGTCGAAGCAGCCTTCTTACGGTATTCTGCCATCGCCTTCCTGTAGTCACTCAGTTCCATGCCAGCCTTTTGCGCACCGATCTCTGGTGCGGTCTTTGTGCTCCGGATCGCCAAAGATAAAGCGGAAAAGCCGGATTATGTTATTCTTGTTAAACTTTATCTTGTACCTCCATTATAGCATAGCATTGTGACAAAAACCACCGGTGGAGATACAAGATAACAACTTTACCTTAGGTTATCAATAGCCTGTGAATCGGCTATAGAAGATCTTCGAAAAGAGGGATTGATGCAGAAGGATCGCGGGATGGTCGGAGGACTACAAAAAAATCCGCTCTACCAGGAAAATTGTAGTCCGGTGAGCCGTCCGACCACGATCAACCTGAAGGAGTGAGCGAAGCGAACATTGCAGTCGATCGCTTCGTCCTCGATGTGCGAGCACGTAAAGAACTTCTCTCCGCCTTAAATGCATCCACCCGATTGCCCGGTCATAGCCACAGGACGCGCATCCCCTGATACACCACCCAGCCGGACAGCCCCGCCGCTGGCAGGGTAAGGATCCAGGCGATGCCGATCTTACCTGCGATGGTCCAGTTGACCCTGCGTGGTCCCTTTTCCGCTCCCATCACAGCGCCGGTGATGACCTGGGTGGAACTGATAGGAAGTCCGGTCAGGTTGGATACTTCCACCACCAGCAGCGCAGCCAGTTGCGAGCACACCGCTTCGTCTGTGCGCACTTTGCCGATGCCCCGGCCCACGGTGCGGATCATGTTGTAGCCACCGGTCATGGTGCCGACAGATAGCGCCGCGGCACAGAGGGCGATGAGCCACAGTGGCACAAAGCTTTGTGCGCCACCCACACTCATACCACCGCACACCGCGATGGCCAGCACCCCAGCGATCTTTTGGCTGTCATTGCTGCCGTAGCAAAGGGACAGCAGGAAGGTGGCAACCAGGTCCAACTTCTGTACCCCCGGGGTCACGGCTACCGTAGCCCGCTTCAGTAGCCGCATCTCCAGTCGGCGGAGGAGCATCGCCACAAGCAGACCGAAAACCGGCGAAAGAAACATAGCCAGCACCACTTTCAACAGAAAAGCATCCCAATAGACAGCTCCTGTCCCCACCGCGGCGATCATCGCGCCGATGAGAGCACCCAGCAAAGAGTGGGAAGCACTGGAGGGCATCTTCAGGACCCAGGTCAGCAGGTTCCATCCCATGCTTCCGATGAGCACCGCCAGCACAAACGATCCGGCTGCCCTCATGCCGCCGGCTGACACCGCTGCCGTATCCCCTAGTCCGGAGGCTACAGTTGCTGCCACTGCCTTCCCCAACACAAGCGCCCCCAGGAAATTGGCGCAGCCCGCCATCAACACAGCCTTTCTGGGAGTCAGGATCCGGGAGGTGACGGTGGTGGCCACCACCGTGCCGCCATCGTGCATCCCATTGATGTATGCAGTTATCAGGCCCGCAGCCAGAATCACATAGAACACGGCAACCTCCTTTTTCTCTATATACTACCATTTCGGCAGAAGAATCTCAATATCCACAGCAAGAGAAAACCCTGTCCACCAAAATGGTAAACAGGGTCTCTCTTATCTTCTCAGTTCCGCCTGGAACTTCTCGATGATGCTTTTCTCTGCCCGGGAGATGGTCATCTGGGATACTCCCAGGCTCCCGGCGATATCCGACTGAGATCGGCCGAACAGAAAACGTTCTCGGAAAATGTAGCGGTTGCGATCGGAGAGCTCGCTGAGTACCTTGCCTATGATCTCGTCGTTCTCGATCTGCACAAAACCCTTGTCCTCGAACCCAACGTACCTTTCCAGGAAAGAACTTTCTCCGTTTTCTCCTGCCTCATCGAAGGTCTTATCCAGAGAATAGGTCCCATAGGCCTGGGAACTATCCATGGCCTCGATAACCTGCTCCTCGCTGCAATCACAGCGCTCCGCGATCTCCGGTACCGTCGGATTTCGCTGCAGCTCCGTATACAAAACCTCCTTGGCTTCCTGTACCTTCGCTGCCAGTTCCTTCAGACGGCGGGGCACCCGGAGGCTCCACTGCTTGTCCCGGAAGTATTTCTTGATCTCTCCGAGGATCGTGGGCGTGGCAAAAGAGCTGAACTCAAATCCCTTCGACGGATCGAACCTCTCCACCGCCTGCATCAGCGCCAAAGCACCTACCTGATACAGGTCGTCGTATTCGACGCCTTTGTTCAGATACTTCCTGATGAGGATATCCACCATGTACAGATGCTCCTCCACCAGTGCATTCCGTGATTCAATTGTAGGGTTTTCCCTGTATTCCTTGAATCTGGATAGTTCTGTCATGCTCTCTTCACCATGTGGATGAACTTTCGCCCATCCTCTCCCAATCCGAACTCAACTTCGTTCATCAGCGACTCGATCACGAACACGCCGATGTTCCCCTCGCTGGGGCATTTTCTGCAAGGTTTGCTCTCTTTGGCGAGTGTGTGCTCGTCACAGTCATCCTTCACCCGGATCTCTATATATCCCTGTGACACGCTGCACTCCACCTCATATTGATCTGAAAAACCCTCCGACCCATGGCAGGAGATGTTCTTGCAGGCCTCACACACGGAGGTCTTGATGTCCTCCACTTCCTCCACATCGAACCCGGCGGTGGAAGCGATGGAACTGATGGCCAGCCGCACCATGGTCAGGTATTCTGGCTTCCCGGGGATGACAAACTTCAGATTATCCATGATATTCTACTCCTCACTCTGCAAAATCATTGCATTCTGCAACAATTGTCTTATACCCCTGAAGAACAAAATCAAATCTTAATCTGCTCAGAATCCTCTTCTTCTACTTCCTCTTCCCGAATGGCCTTGGCCATGGCAACGATCTTGGTGTCATCCTCTACCTTCATGATCTTCACACCCTGGGTGGCTCTGCCCAGTTCGGACACTTCGCTGGCCCGGATCCGGATGATGATCCCCTGGGAATTGATCAGGAAGATCTCATCTTCCTCATCTACCACCATGGCCCCGATGATCTCTCCGGTCTTGCGGAACTTGCTCTTGTCGTAGGTCAGCAGGCCCTTGCCTCCTCTCACCTGGAGCTTGTATTCCTTCACCGGGGTACGCTTGCCGTATCCGTTGGCGGTGACCACCATCAGTTCCTCGCTCGGATGGACCAGAGACATGGAGACGACCTCGTCGTCATCATCCAGCTTGATGGCTCTCACGCCGCTGGCAATTCTTCCCATCGGACGGACATCTTCCTCGCTGAAGCAGATGCACTTGCCCTTCTTGGTCACGATGATGATGTTGTCCTCGCCGGTAGTCTGCTTGATGTCGATCAGCTGATCTCCTTCCTTCAGCTTCAGCGCAATGATCCCGCCGGTGCGGTTGGTGTTGTATTCAGAGATGGCTGTCTTCTTGATGGTTCCCAGCTTGGTCACTCCCACCAGGTACTTCTCTTCTTCGAAATTCTTCACCGGAATGATAGAGGTGATGCGCTCGCGCTGCATCAGGTTCAGGAAGTTCACCGCCGGCGTGCCCTTGGCCGTCCGGGAGGCTTCCGGTACCTGGTATGCCTTCATCCGGTGCGCCTTGCCCCGGTTGGTGAAGAACATCAGCTCGCTGTGGGTGGAGGTCATGATCAGGTCACGCACAAAATCGTTCTCCCTGGTGGTGATCCCCATGATCCCCTTGCCTCCTCTGCGCTGTGCCTTGTAGGTATCCGCCGGCACACGCTTGATGTATCCAAGGTGGGTCAGTGTGATGGCCACCTGTTCTTCCTCCACCAGATCCTCTTCCGAGAAATCCGATTCGTCTGCCACAAGCTTGGTGCGGCGGGGATCGGACCACTTGTCCTTCACTTCCAACAGTTCTGCCTTGATGACGCCCATCAACAGTGACTCATCGGACAGCACAGCCCGGTAGTAGGCGATGCGATCCATCAACTCGTTGTATTCGTTCTCGATCTTTTCTCTTTCCAATCCCTGCAGTCTGGCCAGACGCATATCCAGAATGGCCTGTGCCTGGATCTCGGAAAGACCGAATCTTTCCATCAACCGCTGTTTGGCGTCGTTATAGGAATTACGGATGATCTGGATGATCTCATCGATGTTGTCCAAGGCAATCCGCAGTCCTTCCAGGATGTGGGCTCTGGCTTCCGCCTTCTCCAGGTCGAACTGTGTTCTTCTGGTGACCACTTCCTTCTGGAACTTCAGGTATTCGTTCAGCATCTCGTAGAGGTTGAGCAGTTTTGGCTCTCCATCTACCAGTGCGATCATGATGCAGCTAAAGTTGTCCTGCAGTTGGGTGTGCTTGTACAGCTGGTTCAGTGTGATCTGCGGGTTGGCATCTCTCTTCAGTTCGATGACGATCCGCATGCCCTCACGGTTAGACTCGTCCCGGATATCGGTGATTCCGTCGATCTTTTTCTCCTTGACCAGTTCTGCAATCTTGGCGATAAGCCTTGCTTTGTTGACCGCATAAGGGATCTCGGAGACGATGATGCGCATCTTGCCGCGGCTGCTCTCCTCGATCTCGCAACAAGCCCGGACCTTGATCTTTCCCTGGCCTGTACGGTAGGCATCGCGGATGCCGCTCTTCCCCATGATCTGTGCACCGGTGGGGAAGTCCGGACCCTTGACGATCTTGATCAGATCATCCACCGTGCACTCCGGCTCATCGATGATCTTGACGGTGGCATCGATTACCTCCCCCAGATTGTGGGGAGGGATGGAAGTGGCCATACCGACGGCGATTCCGTTGGAACCGTTCACCAGCAGGTTTGGGTAGCGGCTGGGCAGGACCACCGGCTCCTTCTCTTCCCCGTCGAAGTTGGGGATGAAGTCCACCGTGTTCTTCTCGATGTCCCGCAGCATCTGCAGGGAGAAGGGGCTCATCCTGGCCTCTGTATAACGCTGGGCGGCGGCGCCGTCTCCATCGATGGAGCCGAAGTTTCCGTGTCCGTCTACCAGCGGGTAGCGCATGGAGAAATCCTGCGCCATCCTGACCATGGCATCGTAAATGGAGGAGTCGCCATGAGGGTGATACTTACCCATGACCTCTCCTACGATCCTGGCGGATTTCTTGTATGGTTTGTCAGGCGTGACGCCCAACTGGCTCATGCCGTAGAGAATTCTCCTGTGTACCGGCTTCATTCCGTCTCGCACATCAGGGAGAGCTCTTCCAACGATGACGCTCATGGCGTAGTCGATGTAGGAGTTCTTCATCTCGTCGTGTATCTCGTGCTGTATGATCTTGGTATCTTCTAATAAGTTATCCAAAGATTATCCTCCTTCCTATCGACTTTCCCTAAACATCAAGTGTTGCGTATCTGGCATTATCTTCTATGAACTTACGACGAGGCGGGACCTTGTCCCCCATCAGGGTTGTGAAGATCTCGTCAGCCGCCGTGGCATCCTCCACGGTGATCTGTACCATGGTCCTGGTCTTGTAATCCATTGTGGTCTCCCAGAGCTGGTCAAAGTCCATCTCTCCCAGACCCTTGTAGCGCTGGATCTCCACCTTGCCCGGCTTGTCCTCAATCTCCGCCAGCAGCTTCTCCTGTTCCTTGTCCGAGTAGGTGTACCAAGTCTGCTTGCCTTTCTGCACCCGGAAGAGAGGTGGCTGTGCCGCATAGACATAGCCTCCCTCGATCAGCGGGGTCATGTATCTGTAGAAGAAGGTCAGCAGCAGTGTCCGAATATGGGCACCGTCTACGTCCGCATCGGTCATGATGATGATCTTGTGGTAGCGCAGTTTGCTGATGTCGAACTCGCTTCCGATGCCGCAACCGAAGGCGGTAATCATGTTCTTGATCTCTTCGGAGTTGAGCATCTTGTCCTGGCGTGCCTTCTCTACGTTGAGGATCTTACCTCTCAGCGGAAGTACTGCCTGGCGTTTACGGTCTCTGCCCTGCTTGGCGGAGCCGCCAGCGGAATCTCCCTCTACCAGAAAAATCTCAGAAAGCTGAGGATCCTTCTCGGAACAGTCTGCCAGCTTACCCGGCAGGGACAGTCCCTGCAGTGCGCTCTGCCGACGCACCAGAGCTCTGGCCTTGCGGGCCGCTTCTCTGGCACGGGAGGCGCTGACGCACTTGTTGACGATGGCTGCCGCCTGCTTGGGGTGCTCCTCCAGGAAGGCCATGATGTTGGAGTTACAGGTGGTCTCCACAAACCCTCTCATCTCCGTGTTACCAAGCTTGGCCTTGGTCTGGCCTTCGAACTGGGGCTGCTCAAGCTTGACGCTTATCACAGCGGTGATGCCCTCCCGAACATCATCTCCAGTCAGAGAATCCCCTTCCTTCAGCAGTCCTGCCTTCTTGGCGTAGTCGTTCATGGCTCTTGTCAGTGCCGACTTGAATCCCGCCAGATGGGTACCACCCTCGTTGGTATTGATGTTGTTCGCATAGGAAAGCATGAGCTCGTTGAAACGGTCCGTATACTGCATGGCCACTTCCACCTCATGACCCTCTGCCGCATCTGCGTATTCAAAGTACACGATGTCCTCGTGGATAGGATCCTTATTGGTATTCAGGTGCTTCACGAACTCCCGGAGTCCTCCCTCGTAATGGAAGACTTCCTTCCGTTTCTGTCCGGGCCTCTTGTCCTCCAGACTGATATTCAGTCCCTTGGTCAGGAACGCCATCTCCCGCAGACGGTGCTGCAGTGTATCGTAATCGTAGATAGTATCCTCGAAAATCTCCGGATCCGGCCAGAAGGTGGTCTTGGATCCTGTCCTCCTGGACTCCCCGATGACATTCAGTTTCTTGGTGGTCTTGCCCCGAGCAAACTCGATCTCGTATATCTTCCCGTTCCGGTTGATCTCTACTTCCATCCTGGTGGACAAAGCATTCACGACAGAAGCACCGACACCGTGCAATCCACCGGATACCTTGTATCCTCCTCCACCGAATTTTCCACCGGCGTGGAGAACTGTGTGGATAACTTCCACCGCAGGGATCTTCATCTTGGGGTGCTCATCTACCGGCATGCCGCGGCCATCGTCGATGACTGTCACGGAGTTGTCCTGGTTGATGATGACCTTTATTTTCTTGCAGAATCCGGCCAGCGCCTCATCCACACTGTTGTCCACGATCTCGTAGACCAGGTGATGAAGGCCTCTGGGGCCAGTGGATCCTATGTACATACCAGGTCTCTTTCGGACAGCCTCAAAGCCTTCCAATACCTGGATCTGATCAGCAGTATATTCGCTTCCTTGTTTCTGATCTAAACTCATCAAATCCCACCTTTTCTCATTATTCAAGCCAAAGATTCATTTCTATATGTAGTGAACCTATACGTTCTACATCATAACACAAAATCGCCATTTTGACAACATCAGACCCGCTTTTTGATTCATTTTATCCCTTAGTACGAAAAAAACTGTTAAATCTCAAATTTTCCACGAAAAAACCCGTTCTAATTCCCGATATGAGTATATGGGAATTGACGGATTTTTCTCTTACCACTCTATATTGTAGGCGTGCCCGTTCTCCACCCGGATCACCTTCGGTTCCTCATACATCTCCAGGATCCCCTCGTCGATGTCTGTCCCGGTGATGAACATCTGATTCTCAGAAAGGCTCATCACCAGATAGGCTCGTCTCTCCTCATCCAGTTCGCTCATCACATCATCCAGCAGAAGTATGGCCTCCTCTCCGGTCTCCTCCCGGATAAAATCCAGTTCCGCCAGCTTCAGTGACAGAGCGCAAGTCCGCTGCTGTCCCTGAGAACCAAAATTTCGAACATTGACACCACCGATGAAAAACTGCATGTCATCCTTGTGGGGTCCCCGGGTGGTGGTCCTTAGCCGCAGGTCATTCTCCAGCGACTTTGCCATCTCCTCCCTGAACAAAGCCTCTCTCTCTTCTTTCCCTTCCTTATATGGGACGTTAGGATCGTAACCGATGGTCAGTTCTTCCTTTCCACCGGTGATCCTCCCATGGATGTCCCCGGAAAACACGTTGATCTTGTCGATGAACTCCTTCCGAAGCCGCATCATTTCACTGCCAAGACGGATGAGCTGCTCGTCCCACACGGAGAGGATGGCTTTGTCCACGCTCTCCTCCTTCAGGTAGGTGTTGCGCTGGAGAAGGGTCTTCTTGTAGTCGGAGAGGATCCTGTAGTAGGAAGGCTTGATCTGTGCCAGTTCGCTGTCGATGAACCGCCTTCTCTTCTCTGGCTCGTCCTTGACGATGCGAAGATCCTCCGGAGAGAAACTGACGATGATGATGTTGTCCAGTATCTCTGAGGTGCGGCGGATGATATTGCCGTCCTTGCGGATGGATTTCTTAAGGCGGCGGTTGATGGTCACCTCTACTTTGGTATCGATGACTTCCTTGCTGCACTCCACCTTCACGTAGGCCTCTTCCTCGCCAAACCTGATCATGTCCGCATCGTGATGCGTACGAAAAGACCTTCCGATGGATGTCAGGCAGATTCCCTCTATGAGGTTGGTCTTTCCCTGGGCATTCGGCCCTATGATGAGATTCACATGCTCATCGAAATCCATCGAAAGATCCTGATAGTTTCTGAAATTCTTGAGTTCTATATTTCTGATATGCATAAAGTTAGTTGATTCTCACCGGCAGAACGATGAACTCGTACTGGTTTCCTTCCAGTGGTTCGATCACACAAGGGGTGATCTGTGTATTGAAATACATTAGGATCTTCTCGTCATCGATCTTCTTCAGTACGTCCATCATATACTGGGCATTGAATCCAATCACCAGATCCTCGCCTTCCTTCTCCACCAGGATGTCCTCCCGGACATTTCCTTCCTCGGAGGTGGAACTGATGGTCACCAGGTTATCGGTGAGATTCATGCGGATCAGGTTGTTCTTGCCGCTTCTGGAGAGGAGAGAGGCGCGCTCGATGCTGTTGAGCAGCTGGACTCTGTCAATGACAAGTCGGATCTTCTTCTCTCTGGGAAGGATATCCTTGTAGCGGATGAACTCGCCTTCCATCAGTTTCAGTTCTGCCTGGGTCTGGTCGAACAGGAAAACGGCTTTCTTCTCGTTCAGATAGAGCCTGCCTGTCTCGTCCTCCCCAACATCGGCCAGGATCTTTCCAATCTCTCCCAGCATCTTCGCAGCGATCACCACATTGCCGGAAGCGCCGGTAACCATGGCGCTCTTGTTGATCGCCATACGGTAGCCATCGATAGCCACCATGTTCATTCCGTCTGGTTCGATTTCCAGCAGAACACCGGTGATGATTCCTCTGGCTTCCTCAATGCTGGCCGCGAATGCGGTCTTCTCGATCATGCTGCTGAACTCTCTCCGGTTGAACTCGATGTATTTGTCTCCTTCCTGTTCCTTGATTCTCTCGGGAAATTCGTCCGGAGACATGCCTACCACCTGAAATTCCGAGTTGGCGGATCGAATGGTGATGTTGAAATCGTCATCGCTTTCGATGGTGATCTCTGAATGGGGCAGCTTGCGGATTATGTCCACAAATAGTTTGGCCATGGCAATGACACTGCCTTCTTCCTGAACATCTGCCTGCATCGTGTTCTGGATAGAGATGTCCAGATCAGATGCGGACATGGTAAGGGTTCCGCCTTCCTTTGCTTCGATAAGGATCCCTTTCATGACCTGAGTGGTGGTCCTTGTGGTCACTGCCTTGGAAACCACAGAGAGTGCTCTCACCAGTTCCTGCTGATCACATGAGAATTTCATAAATAACCTCCGATAATGCCTGTTTATTTTTCTTTTTATTTTTAGTAGTTATAGTAGTAGGGGGTGTGGAAAATGTGGATAAGTCTGTTCCTCTCTGAAAAACAGCCAAATGCTGTTGTCACAAAACTGTGGGCAGAGAGAAATAATTCTTGTTTAGTTATCCACACCGCTGATATCTTTCTTCAGTGTCTCGATGATCTCCCGCAGTCCTGCGTCGGTGGCCATGTCCTTCTGGATCTTGTCGCAGGCGTGCATGACTGTGGTGTAGTGTCTTCCGCCGAAGAGATTGCCAACCTTGGGCAGGGAGTAGTCCGTCATGGTCCGGCAGAGGTACATGGCGATCTGCCTTGGGAACGCTACCTGCTTGGTCCTCTTGGAAGATTCCATATCCGCCACAGTGATATTGAAGTAGCGGCTGACGTGGGTCTTGATCTTCTCCGGGGTAGGGCTGTCGCCGTTGTTCACCAGGATATCCTTCAGGATGCGGCGTGCAAATGCTTTGTCGATGGTCTCGTTCATCAGAAGAGAGTAGGAGATGATGCGGTTGAGGGCACCCTCCAGCTCCCGGATGTTGTCCTTCACCTTCTCTGCAATGAGGCAGATGACCTCGTAGAACTCCTCGGTCATCTCGATGTTGCTGTTCTCCGCCTTCTTCATGAGGATGGCGACCCGTGTCTCGTAGTCTGCAGGCATCAGCTCCGCGATCATGTTCCAGGCGAACCGGGAACGAAGTCTCTCGCTGAGCATGTTCAGCTTGTTGGGCGGGCGGTCACTGGAGATGACGATCTGCTTGTTGGAATCGTAGAGTGTATTAAATGTATAGAAAAACTCTACCTGTGTCTCTTCCTTACCTTCCAGGAACTGGATGTCGTCGATGAGGAGGACGTCTACTTCTCTGTATTTCTCCTTGAATTCTCTGGTCTTGTTCTCCCGGATAGCCTTGATGAACTCGTTGGTGAACATCTCCGAGGAAACGTAGAGGACGTTGATGTCATCGTTGTGTTCCAGAAGGTAGATGCCAATGGCGTGCATCAGGTGTGTCTTTCCCAGGCCGGATCCTCCGTAGATGAAGAAGGGATTGTAGGCTTCCGAGGGGGATTCCGCTACAGCAAGGGCTGCCGCATGGGCATACTTGTTGCTGCTTCCTACCACAAAGTTATCAAAGTTGTACTTGGGGTTGAAGATCTTCTCCCTGCCAAGTTCCTTGATGACCTTGGTGACCCTGGTGCGTTGGTTCTGAGGCTGTGGTTTCTCCTTGTCGTACTGATCGCTGGTCTTGACGACCACGCGGTACTCCTCGTTCATTACTTCCTTCAGCGTGTTCTGCAGCATCTGGATGTACCGTTTCTTTAGAATGTTGACAGTAAAATCCTCCTTCGCCTCGATGTACACGATGCGGAGGTTGTCGTCGATCATCCTGATGTGTGCAGGAAGGAACCATGTATTATAACTGATCTGAGAAGTGTCATTGCGGATGATATCCAGGACATCAGCCCAGATGGTTTCTGTATTGCTCATAGTACTTGTCTCCCATTTCATAGACACTTCTTATTGTACCTAATAAGTTATCCACATACAAGTGCATTTTTCACATTCTTGAAAATTCACGATTGAGTAAAGTTATCCACATATAGTGGATAAAACTGTTCATAAGTGTGCACGAGATCTCGATCACAAAGAAAAGAGACTATCTCTTTTGAGATAGCCCCTTCTTCGATGATCGCTATTTACATCGCCAGCTTCTGATCGCCGTCTTTGATCCAGCCGGCGCTGTACATGACTTTGTAGAATACATAAGACAGCACCGCCGGCAGGACTACCTGGACTAAGATCATCTTGAAGAACACCCCTCCGGTGAATCCCATATCGGTCAGAGTCATGATCTGCCCCACCAGACCTGAGGTACCCATGCCGGCTCCTGCCGCGTTGTTGGTCATCTTGAAGATGCAGGTGCTGATGGGTCCTGTGATGGCCGCCGCCAGTGTGGGAGGGATCAGGATCAGCGGGTGCATGACGATGTTCGGTACCTGCAGCATGGAGGTGCCGATTCCCTGGGAGACAAGTCCGCCCACGCCGTTATCCTTGTAACTTGCGATGGCAAATCCTACCATCTGGGCACAGCATCCCGCGGTAGCTGCCCCTGCAGCCAGACCTGTCAGATCCATCATGATGCAGAGCGCTGCCGAAGAGATCGGTGCTGTCAGCACCAGTCCTACTACGACGGAGATGAAGATGCCGAACCAGAAGGGCTGCCACTCACAGGCGGCCTCGATGATATCTCCCAGTTTCAGCAGGCACCATCCCAGGCCAGGTCCCACAAGCTTGGCGGTGATACCGCCCATGATCAATGATACCGCAGGCGTCACCAGGATATCTACCTTGGTTTCCTTGGAGACCATCTTGCCGAACTCGGCGGCTACGGCAACAGCGATGAATGCTCCGGCGGGTCCGCCGTTTGATTCGATTCCAAATCCGGTGAAGGTGGCACCCATCTGTCCTACTACTGCGCAGGAGAAGAGTACCAGTGGCGGTGCTTTCAGCGCATGAGCGACTGCCACGCCGATGGCCGGTCCCATCATACCCATAGCGGTGGTTCCGATGAGGATCAGAAATGCGATGACTGTCGATTCCTCTGTCACCCCCGGTATGTGACAAAGCTGTTCTCCTATTGTCTTCAGGATCAGTCCGATCAGAAGGGAGGCGAACAGCCCCAACCCCATGGCAGACAGTGCATCCTGCACGTATCTCTTGACAGAGATCTCGATGTCTTTCCTCTTAAAAAAATCAGTCATTCTATTTTCCTTTCTATATACTTACAGAAAAATGACACACCCTTGTGCGCCAGCATTACAACTATAACAGATGTATATACAACTGTCAAGACAGTTAAAATTATGAATATGTAGTATACGTGGACATTCGTTGCAATATCTTTTTTCCTATGTTATTATGTAGGTGAAATAAAATGAAAAAATGTGAAAGAAAGTGAAATTGCATGAAAGTCAGTGACATCGTAATGCCGAAACATGAAAAGAAAAATCCTTTCCGACCGACCTTTGGCAGCATTCCTGTTTCTATTGCAGGAAGAGAAGACATCATGTTGGATATTCTGGATGGTCTGAGAAATAAACCAGGAGATCCAAACAGATCCTGTATCTTTTCGGGGCCCAGAGGAACGGGGAAAACCGTTCTATTGACTGCCATCGCCAATATTGCAGAGTCGGAAGGCTGGATCAGTGTGAACGTAACGTCCGGTCAGGACATGCTAAAGGAAATATTGCTGCAGGTGAAAGAGAAAGCTTCTCACATACTTACTCCCGCTGCCAAAGCGAGGATATCCGGACTTTCCATAGGAGGAGTCGGGTTTTCGGTTACCTACAAGGAAGAGCCCACTTCCTGGAGAATAGAAATGACCAGGATATTGGAGGAACTGGAACATAACGAAACAGGTCTTCTGATCACAGTGGATGAGATTTCTTCTCATCAGGAGGAGTTGAAGATCCTCATCGATAATTACCAGCATTTTGTCAGAGAAAACAGAAACATTGCGCTTCTCATGGCAGGCCTTCCTCAGCAGGTATCAACTCTCCTTCAGGAAGATCGCATATCCTTTCTACGAAGAGCCTTTCTCCACGAGATGGGGATGATCCCTGTTGACGATGTTGCACAGGCAATTCGGGAAACCATAGAGGAAGGCGGCAGAAGAATCGAAGACAAGGCTTTGTGGAACGCTGCCGAAAAGACAGGGGGCTTCGCTTTTCTGATCCAGCTCCTCGGCTATCATATGTGGCGGCAAAGTCCTGAAAACGAAGAGATAACATCGATCGATGTTGAGAGAGCTTATGAAGTCGCAAGACGGCAGATGGAGAGGACAATCTTTGAGGTCACTAGCAGAGAACTTACGGGAAGAGAACACGAGTTTCTTTCGAAAATGACAGAAGATGATGAGGAGAGCAGGGTCTCCATAATTGCAAAACGTATGGAGATCAGTGCAAACAATGCCACCAAGATCAAGAGAAGACTTCTGGATCAGGGGCTGATCAGGGAGACCGGAAGGGGGAGGGTCGCTATCGATGTACCGCTGCTGAAGGAATACCTGATCAATAAGTCTTGACTTTTCCTATACCAGAAAGTATAATTGAACAGTATGCGTGCACATATTGGAATTTAGATTGTGCAAAAATAGTTATTTTTCAGATTCAATGGAGGTTTTACAATGAAACAGACATATCAGCCAAAGACAAGGCAGAGAAAGAAAGAGCACGGATTTCGTAAGAGAATGGCAACCAAGAACGGACGCAACGTCCTCAAGAGAAGAAGACTCAAGGGAAGAAAGAGCCTGTCCGCATAGGAAGATGCGTGCAGACGATGTGCTGCGTTACCAGAAGGATTTCGACCGGGTCTATCGGAGAGGGAAATCCGTTGGCGACAGGTATGTGGTCATTTTCTATGGAAAGAACGGGAAAGATCATAGCCGGCGCGCTTTTCTGGCCAGCAAGAAGGTTGGCAACAGCGTACAGCGTAACAGGGCCAGGCGCCTCATGAAGGAATCGATGCGGACAGCGAACATAGAACTTCCTGCCGGATACGATTTCATCTTCATCGCCCGGAACACCATTACCGACGCCAAGTGTCAGCAAGTGCAGAAGTCGATCCGTTTCGCCCTCCGGCGAACGGGCGTGGTGAAAGTATAGATGAAGTACATCAGTGGATTTTTTGGAAAAATACTGATTCTTCTGGTGAGATTCTATCAGATCTGCATCTCACCCCTGTTTCCTGCGACATGCAGGTTCTATCCCACGTGTTCTGCTTATTTTATCCAAGCCGTCCAGAAGTACGGCCCCATCAAAGGTACCTGGCTGGGTATCCGCAGGATACTTCGCTGTCATCCATGGAACCCGGGAGGGTATGATCCTTTGAAGTAATGGAGGAAAGTATTTAATGAATATTTTTGGCATATTGGCCATGCCTCTGTCCTATGCGCTGCAAGGTCTCTATGAGATCCTGGGCAACTACGGAATATCACTGATCATATTGACGGTGATCATCAAGCTGCTGCTGTACCCGCTGTACAAGAAGCAGATCATGTCCACCATGGGCATGAGTGAGATGGCCCCCAAGATGCAGGCGATCCAGAGGCAGTACGCCAATGACAAGGAAAAGATGAATGAAAAGATCTCTGAGCTCTACAAGGAGGAGGGCGTCAACCCCATGGCGGGCTGTCTCCCCATGTTCATTCAGATGATCATCATCATGGGCCTGTTCCAGCTTCTCCGCTATCCGCTGCAGTATCTGTCCTCTGAGGACATGGTGTTCGCGGTGCACGAGAGTTTTCTGTGGATCAACGACCTGGCACAGCCGGATCCGTGGATCCTGCCGATCCTTGCGGGTATCGCCACGTTTATCTCTTTCTGGATGTCCTCCAACAACGGCAGCATGCCGGGCGGATCCCAGAGCAACGCCATGATGTTGGTGATGAGATATGGATTCCCGATCATGATCGTATGGCTGGCCAAGACCTATCCTGCCGGACTGGCATGGTACTGGTTCATCAGCCAGTTCATTCAGATTTTCTATAACATCCGCTTCAATCAGCTTCGCAAGAAGGCCCGTGAGAAGAGCGAAGAGAAAATGAAAAAGAAAAAACACAAGAAGAAGGCGGTGAGAGCGTAACCGGCTCTCTCTGCACAAAGCCTTCTTTTCAAGGAGAAATCAGATAATATGAGAGAAGTAGTAAAATACGGCGATGACATCGATGCGGCGGTGGAACTTGCTTTGATCGACCTGAGAGCTACCCGGGACGAGGTGGAGGTCGAGCTTCTGGAGGAGCCCAGCAGGGGATTCTTCGGAATCGGTTCCAAACTCGCAAAGGTTAAGGTCTCTCTCAAAGAACAGGAACCGGAGGAACCAGAAGTAGTGCTCCCGGAAGAGGTTCCTGAAGTGACAGAGACTGCCGGGGAGACAGTCTTTGTGGAGGAGCCCGAAACGGTCACAGAGAAGCCTGCCCGCAAGAGTCATTCCAGAAAGAGAAACAAACGGAAAGACAAGAAGGAAGAACTGCCCAGAAATCCCAAGCTCGACGAGCTGGATTTCCATAAGGTCATGGATCCACTTCCGGAAGTCGAGGAACATCCTGCGATGACCTTCCTGGAGGAGGTCGTAGAGAAGATGGGTCTGAAGGTCGACATGAAGACCAAGGCGGATGCCGAGAACGTCTACGTGGAGATCAGCGGACATGATTCCGGGACCATCATCGGAAAGCGCGGACAGACCCTGGATGCCATCCAGTATCTGACCAGTCTGGTAGTGAACAAGAACAGCGAGAACTACATCAAGGTCGTTGTGGACGCTGAGAACTACCGGTCTAAGAGAGAGCGGACACTGGAACAGCTGGCCCACAAGCTGGCCGGCAAGGTTGTCCGCACCAAGCGCAGCGTCAAGCTGGAGCCCATGAACCCATATGAGAGAAAGGTCATCCACGCCACCCTGCAGGATCACCCCAGTGTGACCACCAGAAGCGAGGGAGCCGATCCTTACAGAAGGGTCATCATCGAACTGAAGTAACGGAAGGCAACCAAAGAATACGATAAAGGAGATGTTGTACTGCACAGCATCTCCTATTCATTTTGATTTCTTCCACACACTCCTTTTCTTTCAGCAGAGACAAAACGGATTGTGACAAGTAGACCGATCCCTCTCCGTTGTTATAGCGATGGTTACTATCCGTAATATTGGATAAGAAAAAATACAGAAACCCATATAAAAACAGAACTCACTTTTCCGCTTACTCTCATAGTGAAGTTCTTGATTTGATGATCAAAGAATCTCCAACTTAGTACCATTAAAACTCCAAATCCAAAAAAAATGATGAAATGAAATAATATAGTCTCTTTCTCCAACAATCTTCCCATTTCCCATAGTGCTGCGTTTATCGCGCATACTAGAGGGATCAAACATTGAAGGAGTGTTTTTTGATTGAAAGGTATTGGTTCCCAACGAGAAAGATAGCACCAGAAGCAAGTCCTGCCGGAGTATTTGCTATACCGATCAAGCCTGAAACGACATATTCGACACTTTGGCCGGCAAAACTGTTTTCGCTTTTGTTTCGCCATTTTCTGACTTGATTTTTTGTCAGGTATAATGTTCGGGTCTTATTGGGGTGAGGATTAGGATCTACAATATAGACAACTCCCGGCTCAACAAGAAGCTTTTCTTCGTCTGCTTTGTTATTATGTTCGGAACAGTACTCTTCAGAGGTGATCAGCCTGTAACCTTTTGACATGTTGAAATTGAAAGTATATTCCCTGGGAGCATCTTTACTCTTGATTGTTATGAGTTCTCTAAAACCATCTAAGGGTATGCCCTTTTTTGCTGTCAACTCTTTCGGAAGAGACATACCGATTTTTGTGCCCTCGTCATCTTCCATTGTAATATAATCATCGCTCTCCTTGGGAATCGTTGTCGTCACATCGCCAGAATTATCAACATAACTGTGTTTTACAATTCTCTCCTATGGTAACAAAACCTGACTAACGTCCTACTAATCCTCTGTGGCATAAAAAGAGCCGGAGTGGTACAAAGTGTATCGCCCCGGCGTTAGTGTATCGTTTTTCACCATTGTTTTAAAAAACATGTTGACAATATCCTCAGATGCGTGTATTATACTTAAAGTATTTTAGTTAAAAGTATTTAGATAAAATTTCAAAACAAATCGTGAGGAGGAAACAGATATGTTATTTGAACAGGTTAAGGAGACGATGGTAGAGACACTGAACTGCGACGAGGAGAAGATCGTACCGGAGGCATCTATTGCTGACGATCTGAACATCGATTCTCTGGACGCAGTGGAGCTGGTCATGGCGCTGGAAGAGAAACTGGGCGTCCGGATCCCGGATCAGGAGCTGGAGAATCTGAAGCAGGTGAAGGACATCGTGGCCTGCATCGAGAAGTATCGCGGATAATGACCTTGGGGAAGTGATGTTAGGATGAGATACGAAGAGATCGACGCGCTGATCAGACGGTTCGAGGAATCGTCGCTCAGCGTTTTGGAATATGAGGAGGATGCTTACCGGGTACGGTTGGAGCAGAAGGGGAACGGCAATGCTGACAAGACGGGAGGTCCCTCCGGCGACGTCAGGAAAGAAGTTGCCGGCGGCGAACCAGAGGAAGAGCCAGCCACAGAAGCCGAAGAGAAGCAGGCGATCCGCTCCCCCATCATCGGCACCTTCTATAGCGCGCCTTCTCCGGATGAGCCAGCCTTTGTCCAGGAAGGAGACACGGTGAAGGCAGGCGATGTGGTAGGCATCGTAGAAGCCATGAAAGTCATGAACGAGATCAAGGCTCCTTTTGACTGCCGGATCACAGAGGTCCAGGTCGCCGATGGCGCCATGGTCGAGGTGGGCAGTGCTTTGTTCGAGGTGGAACCATGCTGAAGCGGGTACTGATCGCCAATCGAGGAGAGATCGCCGTGCGGATCCAGCGGGCCTGTAGAGACCTGAACATCGACACCGTGGCCGTCTACACGGAGAGTGACCGCGACTCCCTGCACACCATGCTGGCGGACAAGGCCGTCTGCATCGGCACGGAAGCGGCAGACAACGGGTATCTGAACATGCAGAACCTGATCGAAGCGGCGGTACTGACCGGCTGCGAGGCGATCCACCCCGGGTTTGGGTTTCTCTCTGAGAGCCCTGCCTTTGCGGCCGCCTGTGAAGAGAACGGGATCCGGTTCATAGGCCCCTCTGCGGAGACGATCCGCCTTCTGGGGGACAAAGCCCAGGCCCGGGACACCATGAAGAAGGCCGGCGTCCAGGTCGTGCCGGGATCAGATGGTCCTGTGGACACCGTGGCAGAGGCGGAGCGCATCGCCGGGCAGCTGGGATTTCCGGTACTGGTCAAGGCTTCCGCAGGGGGAGGCGGACGCGGGATGCGTATCGCCAGGGACGAGACTCAGGTTCGGACGGCCTTTCTGGAGGCGAAAACAGAGGCCGGCAGCAGCTTCGGCGATGATACGGTCTATCTGGAGAAGTTGATTTCCCATCCACGGCACGTGGAGTTTCAGATCCTGGCCGACGAGGAGGGGCACGTCATCCATCTTGGTGAGCGGAACTGCTCGATTCAGAGAAGGAACCAGAAGATGCTGGAAGAAGCCCCCGACTGGAACCTGTCCGAAGAGATGCGGACACGCATGGGACAGGACGCTGTCCGGGCGGCCAAGGCAGCCGGCTACAGAAACGCCGGGACGGTAGAGTTCATCGTAGACGGAGAGAATTATTACTTTATTGAGATGAATACACGGCTGCAGGTGGAGCATCCGGTCACGGAGATGGTGACCGGGGTCGACCTGGTCAGAGAGCAGCTTCGGATCGCTTCCGGCCTGCCTCTTTCCCTGCGGCAGGAGGATGTCCACATCAACGGGCACGCCATCGAGTGCAGGATCTGCGCAGAAGATGTGTTCAGGGACTACGCTCCTGTGCCGGGCCAGGTGGAGTTTCTACATCTGCCTGCCGGGGCCGGTGTCCGGGTCGACAGCGCCCTGTACAGCGGCTGCGGGATCAGTCCCTTCTACGACTCCATGATCTGTAAGTTGATCGTTCATGGTGATACCAGACTGGAGGCGGTGAGAAGGATGCGCCGGGCGCTGGGCGAAACCATCATCCAGGGGCTGAAGACAACGCTGCCGATCCATCACCTGATCCTGTATCACAAAGCTTTCCTGAGAGGGAAGTATGACACAGGGTTCATGGAGCAGTTTGGACAGGAGCTGCTGGATATGTACGAGGCAGCAGGAGGGAAGAATGAATCCATTTCGTGAGCGAAGAGAGATATTGAGATCCATCAGCCACGTGGCCAGATCAAGCAAGCCGCCAGAGCAGCAGGCCTGGGAGCACCGTCCCCTTGCCTGCCGCAGATGCGGCGAGGTGTATTCCATGGGGCAGTGGAGTGAGAACATGTATGTATGTCCTGCCTGTGGTCAACATGAGCCGGTATCGGCCAAAGCCCGGATCCGGATGACGGTGGATGCCGGAAGTTTCCGTGAGTTCAATCGCGGAAGGACCAGTCGGGATCCTCTCCAGTTTCCGGATTACAAGGAGAAACTGCGGGAGCTGCGGAAGCAGACCGGACTCAAGGAAGCAGTGATCACGGGAACGGCGAGGATCGATGGTGTTCGCACAGTGCTTTGTGTCATGGATAAGCGGTTTCTGATGGCAAGCATGGGGACCGCGGTGGGAGAGAAGATCTCCCTGGCTTTTGAATATGCGACAAAGAAAAAACTGCCGGTGGTCGTTTTCGCGGCATCCGGTGGTGCCAGGATGCAGGAGGGGATATTCTCTCTGATGCAGATGGCGAGGACCAGCGCTGCTGTAGCCCGGCATGATGAAGCCGGGCTTCTGTATATCGCTGTGCTGACCCATCCTACCACGGGCGGGGTGACGGCCAGTTTTGCCAGCCTGGGGGACATCACCCTGGCAGAGCCGGGAGCGCTGATTGGGTTTGCCGGCCCCCGGGTGATCGAGCAGACCATCGGAGAGACACTGCCGGAGGGATTCCAGAGCGCAGAGTTTCAGGAAGAGAAGGGGTTTGTGGACAGGATCACAACGAGACAGGAGATGCGGGAAGTGCTGGGACGGCTTCTGCGGATCCATAGCAGGAGGTGAATCCCATGAAAGTACATGATCTGAAAGCAGCAGAACGGGTGAAGCTGGCTCGGAGCCAGGATCGGCCTGTGGTGGACGAGTATGCGGAGGCTTTGTTTCAGGAGCTGATGCTGTTCTCGGGTGATCGCTGCTACGGCGAAGACGCAAGCGTGCTGGGAGGGGTCGGTCTGTTTCATGGCCGGCCGGTGACGGTGATCGGGCACCGGAAGGGAAGAGATCTGGAGGAGAACCTCCGCTTCCGCTTCGGGATGCCTGACCCGGAAGGGTACCGGAAGGCAGAACGCCTGATGAAGCAGGCCGCCAAATTCGGGCGGCCGGTGATCACACTGGTAGACACACCGGGGGCTTACCCTGGAAAGGAAGCGGAGGAAAGAGGACAGGGACAGGCGATCGCCTCCTGTATCCGGACCATGAGCCGGCTGCCTGTGCCGCTGATCGCCGCGTTTGTGGGAGAAGGCGGAAGCGGAGGCGCGCTGGCGTTTGCTGTATCCGACAGGACGATCATGCTGGAGAACAGTATCTACTCGATCCTCTCACCGGAAGGGTTTGCCAGCATCCTGTGGCACGATGGAAGCCGCTGGGAGGAAGCCAGCGAATTGATGAAACTGACGGCCGGGGAGCTGCAGGAGTTGGGGATCTGCGACGAGGTGCTGGCGGAACCCACCTTTGGCAGTGAAGCGGCAAAGGAATACATATTTGATGCACTGGACAGAGCGATCTGGCGGAATCTCGAGCCGCTGCTGAAACGAAGCGGGGAAGATCTGGTCAGAAAACGCTACCGGGAACTGGGACTCTTGGAGAGAAGAAATGGCGGGAATTAGAATCAGAGGATATGGATATGCCCATGGCGACAAAGTCGTGACCAATGACGATCTGGCGGCCATGGTGGACACAAGCGACGCATGGATCAGGGAGAAGACCGGGATCGTCTCCCGGCATTTTGCCGAGCACCGCAGCAACGCGGATATGGCCCAGGAGGCAGCCGAAGGGGCGCTGCGTACAGCCGGACTCACGGCGGAGGATATCGATCTTCTGTTGATCTGCACGTTTACGCCGGATCTGGCCACCCCCTCTCTGGCCTGCCAGGTGGCGGGGCGTCTGGGCACAAAACCGGATATCCTGGCGATGGATGTGAACGGAGCGTGTTCCGGATTCGTGTATGGATGTACGGCAGCGGCCGCGATGCTGGTCGCCGGAAGCGCCCGAAGAGCGCTGGTCATCGGCAGTGAGAAGATCTCCCCGATGATGGATATGAATGACCGCAGGACCTGTATCCTGTTTGCGGATGGCGCTGGCGCGCTGGTCATGGAGTATGACGAGAACGGTCTGTTCGAATCGGTAACGGGCTGTCTTCCGGATGATCAGATCCTGGGATGCCCCAGATTCGACCCGGCGATCTACATGAGCGGGCAGGAGGTATACAGGTTTGCGACCAGTCAGGTGCCGGAGGCCATCGAGACCCTATTGGCGAAGGTTGGGATGGACAGGGAAGACATCGACTATTACGTCTGCCACCAGGCAAACCTGCGCATTATCGACAGCGTCGCCAGGCGTGTCGGTGTGGACCGAAAGAGGTTCTATACCAACATCGAGACCACAGGGAACACCTCGGCAGCCAGCGTGGCTATCTGTCTGAGTGAAATGATGGAGAAAGGGCTGCTGCAGCCCGGCATGCATGTGGTCTGCGCCGGGTTTGGAGCCGGCCTGACATGGGGCGCAATGCTCATGAGAATATAAAAGGAAAGGAAGTAAAGGGATGAACGAACTGAAAGAAATGTTCGGATTGGAGTTTCCGATCTTCCAGGGCGGCATGGCCAATGTGGCGACCGGCGCGTTCGCGGCGGCGGTCTCCAATGCCGGCGCCATGGGGATCATTGGCGCCGGCGGCATGGACGAACATATGCTGCGGGAAGAAATCCGGATCTGCCGGGAGAACACGGACCGCCCCTTTGGGGTCAACCTGATGCTGATGAACCCCAGAGCAGACCAGCTGGTGGAGGTCGTGACAGAAGAGAAGATCCCTCTGGTTACTACCGGTGCCGGCAATCCCGGTAAGTACATGGAAGCCTTCAAACAGGCAGGCTGCCGGGTATTTCCGGTGGTCTCCTCGGTGGCCCTGGCCCGGCGGCTGGCGGCTGCCGGCGCTGACGGGCTGATCGCAGAAGGTTACGAGAGCGGAGGGCACGTGGGAGAGCTCACCACGATGGTGCTCGTTCCACAGGTCGCTGAGGCAGTGGACATCCCGGTGCTGGCAGCCGGAGGCATCGCCAGCGGCAGACAGCTGGCAGCCGCCTTTGTCCTGGGAGCCTGCGGCGCGCAGGTGGGCACCATCATGCTGAGCAGTGAGGAATGCCCGATCCACCCGGCCTACAAGGAGGCTGTGCGGAAGGCGAAATCCAACGACACAGTGGTGACAGGCAGGAGTGTGGGCGCGCCGGTACGGATCCTGAAAAACCAGATGGCAAGAGAGTACCTGAAGCGAGAGCGGGAAGGCGCCGAGAAGATGGAGCTGGAGAAATACACACTTGGCTCTCTGCGCAGAGCGGTCAAGGAAGGCGATGTGAAGAACGGGTCTCTGATGGCGGGACAGGTCTCCGGAATGATTCAGGAGATCCGTCCAGTCCGGGAGATCCTGGAACAGATGGAGAAGGAATATGAAGCATGTATGGCTGACAGATAAACTGAGCGTGCCCCTGATCCAGGGCGGCATGGGGGTCGGTATTTCCATGGGGCGTCTGGCCGGGAGCGTGGCAGCAGAAGGCGGTATGGGGGTGATCTCCACCGCCAGCATCGGGTTTCGGGAGAAGGACTTCTGGACCTCCCCGAAGGTGGCCAACGTCCGGGCGCTGCAAAGCGAGATCGAAAAGGCCCGGCAGATCAGCGGCGGGAAGGGTCTTCTGGCCATTAACGCCATGGTGGCCACCCAGCAGTTTGGCGAGATGGTGCGAACAGCGATCCAGGCGGGGATCGACTGTGTGATCGCAGGCGCGGGCTTGCCCCTGAATCTGCCGGAGCTGGCCGGCTCCGCCGAAGTGATGCTGGCCCCGGTGGTCTCCAGTGGAAGAGCCGCTTCCCTGCTGATGAAGAAGTGGAAACACTCCTGCGGAAGGCTGCCGGATCTGTTCGTGGTGGAAGGGAGCAAGGCTGGCGGACACCTGGGGTTTTCGCCGGACTCCCTGTTCAGTGGGAAGACCCGGGCGCTGCCGGAGATCGTCAGAGAGGTTTGTGAGGCAGCAGAGGGGATCCCCGTCTTTGCGGCGGGCGGCATCAATGATCGGGAGGACATAGGCGCCGTAACGGAGGCTGGTGCTTCCGGGATCCAGGTGGCGACCCGTTTCATCGCTACAGAGGAGTGCGATGCTTCTCAGGGATTCAAGGATGTGATCCTGCGGGCGAAGAACGAGGATGCGGTCATCGTGGAGAGCCCGGTGGGGATGCCGGGACGGGCGGTGGCAAGTCCCCTTCTGGAGAGAGCCTCCAAAGGTTGTCGTCAGGGGGCAGAAGTCTGTGTTGGATGTATCCGTGGATGTGTGCCGGACAAGATCCGTTACTGTATCAACCGGGCGTTGATCGCTGCCTGGCATGGAGATTGGGAGCACGGATTGTTCTTCTGCGGAGCCGATGTGGGAAAGGTGCACCGGATGACCACCGTCAGAGAAGTCATCCGGGATCTGATGGAAAGGTAAGGATATGAAGACAGGAATAGTATTTGCAGGACAGGGAAGTCAGTATGTTGGCATGGGGCAGGACTTCTATGAGAAGGAACCGGCCTTCCGGGAGATCTTTGATCTTCTGACCAGGGAAGAGCGGGAGGCTGCCTTCCACGGACCGGAGGAGACCCTCCGGGAAACGACGATCACGCAGCCGGTGATGCTGGCCTTTGCCATGGGGGTCTATCGTGTGCTCCAGGAGAGGAGCGGAGGATTCTCCCCTGCGATGGCGGCAGGGCTCAGTCTGGGGGAATATTCCGCCCTGGCAGCAGCTGGCGTGTTCGATGCGGAGACGGCACTGACGCTGATCCGGCGCCGGAGCCAGCTGATGGCGGGGTGTGCCAGTCAGGAAGAGACAGAGATGTCTGCCATCATCGGTCTGGACCGGGAGACCGTGGAAGCGGCATGTGCGGCCGGCAGAGAAGTAGGACGAGTCGAGGTGGCCAACTACAACTGCCCGGGGCAGATGGTGGTCTCCGGCTCTGCGGAAGGAGTTACCGCCTGTGAAGAGTATCTGAAGGCCCAGGGCAAAGGCAGATGTGTACGTCTGTCCGTCAGCGGGCCCTTCCACACCTCCTATATGGAGCCAGCCGAACGCGGCCTGCGGGAGTATTTTCAACAGGTTTCGTTCCAGTCCATGGCATTTCCAGTGCTCTTCAACTATCTCGGCGATGTCTGCCCGGAGGGGACCAGCGTGAAGGAATTGCTGGCCATGCAGGTGAGCCACAGCGTGCGGTTCGAAGAGACGATCCGCCGTATGAGTGAGGCCGGGATAGAGAGAGTGATCGAGATCGGACCGGGCAAGGTTTTGTCCGGGTTTATCAGAAAAACAGATCGCAGTATCGCGCTGATGCAGATCGACAAAGCAGAGGATCTGGACAAGGTGGCCGCGGTGCTGAGAGAGGAGAAATAAGATGAAAGAGGATGCTGGGAAGTTTCTTGCTGAGGAAAGGCAGGTCGCGCTGATCACGGGGGCCAGCCGTGGCATCGGAAGGGCGGTGGCTATCCGTCTGGCAAAGGATGGCTGTGATGTGGTGTTGAACTATGCCGGTCGCCGCGAGGCAGCAGAAGAAGTGGCAGAGATCTGCAGCTACGCCGGTGCGGAGGTGCTGCTGGTCCAGGGGGATGTCTCGGATCCAGAAGCCTGTGAGGACATGGTCCGGCAGTGCCTGGATCGATTCGGGAGGCTGGATATCCTTGTCAACAACGCCGGGATCAACAGAGACGCCATCCTGATGAGAATGAGCGAGGAAGACTTCCGGAAGGTGATCGATGTAGATCTGATGGGAGTGTTCTTCATGATGAAGGCGGCCGCCAGGACCATGGTGCGTAGTCGTTACGGACGCATTATCAATATCTCCTCTGTCTCAGGTCTGATGGGCAATGCGGGACAGGCCAACTACAGCGCCGCCAAAGCCGGCGTGGTTGGACTGACCAAGGCGTATGCCAGAGAGGTGGCCACCCGGGGGATCACGGTGAATGCGGTGGCACCGGGCATGATCCATACAGAGATGACGGAAGAGATGCCTGCCCAGGCGGTGGAGGCCGTGCTGCAGGGCGTTCCAGCGGGTCGAATGGGAGAACCTGAGGATATCGCGGGAGCGGTGTCCTTCCTGGCCGGCAGAGAGACCGGGTATGTGACCGGCCATGTGCTCTGTGTCGATGGCGGGATGTGTATGTGACGGAGGATAAGAAAATGAGAAAAAGAGTGGTCATTACAGGCATGGGGGCCGTGTCCCCTTTAGGAAATAATGTCCCGGAGATGAGCGAGCACGCTTTTGCGGGAGTGTGCGGGATCGGAGAGATCACGTCCTTCGACGCATCCGGGCACAAAGTCAGCGTAGCGGCGGAAGTGAAGGACTTTGACCCTTCGGCGTATTTTGACAAGATGGAAGCCAGGCGGACCGCCCGGTTCACGCAGTTTGCAGTCGCTGCATCGATGGAAGCGTTCCGACAGAGCGGTCTGGACATGGAGAAGGAAGACTCGGTGCGCTGCAGCGTCTATCTCTCCAGCGGGATCGGCGGTCTGGGGATCATCGAGCGGGAGCATTCGCGTGGGCAGAAGAGGGGCTTCGATATGGTGTCTCCCCTGTTCGTCCCCATGGCCATCACCAACATGGCAGCGGGGCTGACGGCGATCCGCCTCGGGTTCCGGGGCAGCTGCAACTGCATCGTGACTGCCTGTGCCTCGGCCTCCAACGCGATCGGCGAGGCGTTCCACGCGCTGCGGGACGGCTATGCGGATGTGATCCTGGCCGGTGGTACGGAGAGCTGCATCACGGAGCTGGGCATCGGTGGATTCACCTCGATGAGGGCTTTGTCCGAGGCGAAGGATCCGGCGCGGGCGTCGATCCCCTTCGACAAGGAGCGAGCCGGATTCGTGATGGGCGAAGGCGCCGGCGTGCTGATGATGGAGACCTACGATCATGCGGTGGCCAGGGGCGCTGAGATCCTGGGAGAGATCGTGGGCTACGGCGCAAGCTGCGACGCGCACCACATGACCGCTCCCAGAGAAGACGGCGAAGGCGCGGCCGATGCTATGTGTCTTGCCATGGAAGACGCGGCGGTGTCCCCCCAGGAGATCGGCTACATCAACGCCCACGGTACCGGCACCCCGCTGAACGACCGGTGTGAGACGCGGGCGGTCCGGAAGGCGTTCGGGGAGGCGGCAGAGGATCTGGTGATGTCCTCCACAAAGTCTATGATGGGCCATGCGCTGGGAGCTTCCGGTGGACTGGAATCGATCCTGACGGTGGAGGCGCTGCGAAAGCAGATGGCGCCGCCCACGATCAACTATCAGGTGCCGGATCCGGATTGTGATCTGGATATCGCGCCGGGGAAGGCCAAGGCTTTCCAGGGAGAGTACGCCATGAGTAATTCCCTGGGATTCGGCGGACACAACGCCTCGCTGGTATTCCGGCGGGCAGAGTAGGAGGTATGTATGAAACTGAACATCCAAGAGATCCGGCAGATCCTTCCCCACAGGTATCCCTTCCTGATGGTGGATCGGATCACCGATATGGAACCGGGCAAGTATGCCTATGGGATCAAGTGTGTATCTGCGAACGAAGGGCAGTTTACGGGACACTTTCCCAACTATCCTGTGATGCCTGGGGTGCTGATCCTGGAGGCGCTGGCGCAGACAGGGGCCGTTGCGCTTTTGTACGAAGAAGAGAACCGTGGCAAGCTCGCCATGTTCGGCGGCGTCCGGCAGTGCCGGTTCAAGCACGAGGTCCTGCCGGGAGATGTGCTGGAGCTCTACTGCGAGATCGAGTCACGGCGGGGGCCGATGGGCTTTGGAAACGCGGTGGCTAGCGTGGATGGAGAGATCGTAGCTCAGGCGAAATTGTCGTTTGTCATTAAATGATGACTCTGGTATAATAGGTACGTAAAGGAGGCCGAGACCCTATGTTAGAGAAGAACCTGACCAGAGTTTACAACAAGTTCAAACTTCATCTTTACGGCCAGTTCCTTCGTGAGCCGGATGAGAAACAGGAGGACTCTCTCTCTGTACAGGAGATCGTGTACCTGGAGTTGATCATCGCGTTGCGGCGTCCTACGATCAATGATTTTGCGCATTACGCCGGGCTGTCAGGCCCCAACGCCGCCTACAGGATCAACCGGCTGATCAACAAGGGCTACATTTCCAAGATCCAGTCTAAGAAAGACAAGCGGGAGTACCACCTGCGTCCCATGCCGAAATACCGTGAGAAATACGGATCCGCGCTGGATTATCTCAATCTGGTGGCAGCGCGCATGAAGGAACGGTTCTCTCCAGAGGAGATCGAGCAGTTTGATCAGATGCTCCACACCGTGGTGACGGAGCTGATGCCGGAGATGCACAGCCTCAACACCAATCGCGTTGCACGGGAAGAGTGAGTGTAGCAGTTAGTGGAACAGATCCTGTTTTGTTCCGCTAACTGATGGAAAATCTCATATCGCGGAACTGAGTTCCGCAAACCAGAAAAAATACGCCAATCGCGGAACAAATCCTGTGTTTTGTTCCGCAAACGCGAAATAAATCGCCAATCGCGGAACTGAGTTCCGCAAACCAGAAAAAATACGCTAATCGCGGAACAAATCCTGTGTTTTGTTCCGCAAACGCGAAATAAATCGCCAATCGCGGAACAGGGTTCCGCAAATCAGAAAAAATACGCCAATCGCGGAACAAATCCTGTGTTTTGTTCCGCAAACGCGAAATAAATCGCCAATCGCGGAACAGGGTTCCGCAAACCAGAAAAAATACGCCAATCGCGGAACAAATCCTGTGTTTTGTTCCGCAAACGCGAAATAAATCGCCAATCGCGGAACAGGGAACCATTCACCGCCTCCGGTGCTTGCTAAACAAGGACTCTTCGGATCTCTTTCTCTTTCCCTTTTTCTTTTGCGTAAGAAATTAATTAAAAAACTTGAACCATCCCGTATGTTGTGGTATACTTTCTTCGTTATTGTGGAAAGGAGTGCATGACGATGAGCGAAAACATCAAGGTCGGGCAGCTGAAGCCTGTATACCCCTCGGAGGAGCATGCGCACGTGAAGGCGCTGTTGGATTTCACGGTAGAGAAATACGGGGAGGACAAAGCCTTTATATTTAAAGAGAAGCGCGCCAAGCGCGGAGAAAAACAGGAATACAGGGAGGTCACCTTCCGGGAGTTGCGGGACGAGGTACAGGCGCTGGGAACAGGGCTTTGTGCCATGGGCGTGAGGGATACCCGCATTGCCATCATCGGAGAGAACTCATACGGATGGCAGCTGGCCTACCTGGCGACCATGTCGGGGCTGGGCATCGTGGTACCGCTGGACAAGGGGCTGCCCTATGCGGAGCTGAAGACTTCGCTGGACAAGAGCCAGAGCAAGGTGCTGATCTTTGACAAGAAGCACCGGGCGCTGGCGGATCAGCTGAAGCAGGAGGAGAGCACGGTGGAGACGTTCATCTGCATGGATAGCGGAAGCGAGTTCCTGTGCTACGCGCAGATCCTGGAGCATGGGCGCCGGCTGCTGGCGGAGGGGGACGACACGTTCCTGAAACTGCCGGTGGATCGTGAGGCGGTGGCGGCACTGATCTTCACCTCCGGTACTACCAGCGCGGCCAAAGCAGTGATGTTGAGCCAGCGGAATATCATGTTCAATATATATGCGCTGAAGCAGGTGGAGAATATCGAGTACGGGGACGTGAACATCGCCCTGCTGCCGTATCACCACACCTTTGGAGGCAGCTGCCAGCTGCTGATGTATGCCTGCGGATCCACCACCGTCTTCTGCGACGGGCTGAAGTATCTGCAGAAGAATTTCCAGGAATACCACGTCTCGGTGTTCGTTGGCGTGCCGCTGCTGATGGAGGCCATGTACAAGAAGATCCTGGCGGCAGTGAAGAAGCAGGGGAAGGAGAAGACCTTCCGCCGGGGCATCCGGATTGCGAAGGTGCTCCGCAAGGTGGGCATCGATGTTCGTCGCCGCCTGTTCAAGGATGTTTTGAAGGAGCTGGGCGGAGAACTGCGCATGGTGGTCAGCGGGGCTTCGGCGCTGGATGCGGCGGTCATCAGAGGATGGTCGGAGCTGGGCGTGGAAGTCGTCCAGGGCTACGGCATGACAGAGTCTGCGCCGGTCATCGCTGGAGAGAATCTGTTCACCCGCTCACCGGGATCCATCGGTCTGGGACTGCCGGGCATGGACGTGGAACTGGATGCTCCCAACGAGGAAGGTGTGGGTGAGATCATCGTCCGCTCTCCCAGCGTGATGATGGGGTACTACGAGGAACCGGAGGAGACCGCCAAGGTCCTGCAGGACGGATGGCTCCACACGGGGGATCTGGCCTATCTGGACAAGAAGGGCTGTATCCACATCTGTGGGCGTTCCAAGAACGTGATCGTGCTGAAGAACGGCAAGAACGTCTATCCGGAGGAGATCGAGACCATCCTGGAGGAACTGCCCTACGTGAAGGAGAACATCATCTACAGCGAGGTGCGCCGAGAGGGCGCGGACGACAAGGATCAGGTGCTGGTGGCCAAGATCGTCTACGATCCGGAGGTGATGGAGGGGTCCTACGGGGCGACCACCGAAGAGGCTGTACGGGCTGTGGTCGCGGCGGACCTGGATCGTATCAACGAGGACATGCCCAAGTACAAGCACGTCCACCGGTTCAGCGTACAGACCGAGGAGATGGTGAAGACCACCACCGGAAAGGTAAAGAGATATCAAGAGACAAAATAGTCCGGGCATCCGGGCTATTTTCTTTTGGGCGTTCATGGTATAATGGAAAAGAGAAAGCAGTCGACAAGGAGAGGAGATGTTTATGATGGAAAGAAAGCTAAGTATGAGGCTCGCCGTTGCGTTAGTGTGCATCGCAGCTCTTTTGTTCGCAGGTGCCGCGCCGGTACATGCCTCAGAGAAATCCGACGGCAAGAACATGAAGAAGGTCCTGAAGTATTACAAGAAGGCCCAGTACTCCAAGGTACGGAAATACGCCAAGAAGATGCGCAAGCACGCCAAGGAGAAATGCGTTGCGACCATGCCGGCGGATATGAGGCAGGCCTATCTGCAGAAGGTCAAACACTACGTCAACAAGTACGGCATCGATACCAACTACGGAGAGCCCTTCGTATGGGGTTATTTTCTGACCGATATCGACAACGACAAGAAAGCCGATCTTCTGGTGGAGCTTGGCTCCTGCGAAGCGGACGTGAAGGTCCTGGTCTTCCGCTACAAGGCTGGAAAAGTGAAGAAGGTGGGATCGGTCGGGTGCGATCACACGGCCTTCGCCGCTTACCCGAAACACAAGGGCATCGTCATGCACTGGGGGCACATGGGATACGAAAGCCTAAACGTGCTGACCGTCAAGAAGGGTAAACTGAAAATCAATAGATATGGCCACCGGGAACTCGGCCCCAAGGATAACCTTATCAAAATGCGCTGTTATCTGAATTCGCACATCACATACGATAAGCAGTATAATCCGTCTATCAGCTACAAAGATCTGACGTAATCGCAGGGGAGACATCATGGAAGAAACCATCGCAGCCATCGCCACACCCCTCGGAGAGGGCGGCGTCGGCATGATCCGCATTAGCGGCGAGAACACAAGACAAGTCATGGAGGAGGTCTTTCGGCCGGCGGGAGCACAAAACCTTGTCCCCCGGCGCATGACGTACGGACATATCGTGGATGCCGGGGCGCGCGGTGAGGCCCCTCAGGTCATCGACGAGGTGCTTGGCGTGTTCATGCCTGCTCCGGCCACCTATACCTGTGAGGACGTGGGGGAGATCTACTGCCACGGGGGACAGATCCCCCTCCGGCGGACCCTTGCGTTGATCCTCCGGGCGGGAGCACGGATGGCGGAGCCGGGCGAATTCACCAAGCGCGCGTTTCTGAACGGGCGCATCGACCTGGCCCAGGCGGAGGCGGTGATGGATCTGGTATCCGCCCGGGCGGACAAAGCCTTCGATGTGGCGCTGGATCAGCTGGAGGGCGTTTTCTCGGAAAAGATCCGGAGCATCCGTGCCATGCTGGTGGACATTCTGGTGGATCTGACCGTGAACATCGACTACCCGGATGAGGATATCGAGGAGATCACCTACGAGAAACTGACAGAGGGTCTCGCTGGAGTGAAAGGCGAACTGGACAGGCTGCTTGCCGGTGCGGACAGTGGACGTATCCTGAAGGAAGGGCTGCGTGTGGCCATCGTGGGGAAACCAAACGTGGGAAAATCCTCACTGATGAACGCCTTGCTCCGTGAGTCCAGGGCAATCGTCACCGACATCCCCGGAACCACCCGGGATACCATTGAGGAGCAACTGTCCATCGGTGGGGTGCCGGTGGTGCTCACCGATACCGCCGGGATTCGGGAAACGGAGGATCAGATCGAATCCATCGGGATCGAGCGTTCCAAGAAGAGTTTCAACGAGGCGGATCTGGTGATCCACGTGGTGGACGGCAGCCGGCCGCTCAGTGCAGAGGATCGGGAGATCATGGACCACCTGGAACCGGGTCGGTCCCTGGTGGTCATCAACAAGCAGGACCTGGAGCAGGTGGTTTCTTTTGATGAGATTCGGAGGATGCTCCCGGACATAAGGGTGCTCCCATTATCCGCCAGAGAGATGAACGGGCTGATGGAGCTGGAAGGCTTTGTGCAGGAGCAGGCGGGCCTGGGACATTCACGGACTGAGGATCCCCTGGTGACCAACATCCGACACCGGGATCTGCTGGAGAAGGCGGCCCAGTCCATCGCCGATGCCCAGGCGGTGACCGATTTGCAGGAACCGCTGGAGATCATCGAGATCGACGTGAACAGTGCCTACGGAGCACTGGGAGAGATCCTGGGAGAGGAGACCGCGGGAGATATCCTGGACGAGGTTTTCTCCCGGTTCTGTCTGGGGAAATAAAACAGCCGGGACGTCAGTGCGGTTTGTCTGTGCGGTGTCCCGGATTTCTGTAGCGCTCCTTGTATTTACCGAGTTCCTTTTGTAGTTCTTTGTAGCGATCGGTGGTACGGTACTCCCTGGTGATCTTACGCTTGAATTCGGACCATACCTTCGTTGACCTCCTCGTCTGACACAAAGATATTCTTCGTTTCCGCATAGTGAAGAATTGCTTCCGTTTCGATCAGAGATTGTGCCGGATCTGAATCTGAAAAGCCGTGCGCGTTCATTTCTTCTGAAACATAATAGTACGGGTAAAGACTGTCTTTCTTCATTTTCTGCTGGAGCTCTGATTGTTCCATCTCAATGCGAACGATTTCCTTGATGCGATCAAAATCTTCGTCCTGACTGTCCGCGGTGGTTTTGCTCTTATATTTCTTCTTTATGTTGGACAACGATTTTTCAAGGTCTTTGTAGTTGGCACTTCCCTTGTATTTCGTGACTATTGTTTCAACGTACTTGTCCCATTCGGCCTGTATCTTTTTTTCTCTTTCGGCCTGGTCTTCTTCCGTGACTTTTCCGGTAACATCATATCTGGCCAGGAATTGTTGGTACACGTTTTCTACGGTTTGGCTCACTCGGTAAGCGTCCGTATTGTTTCGCAGGATCTGCTCATACGTTGTGTCATATTTCTGCGCGGCCCTCTGATATTCGTCGTATTCCTCGGAGTCTTTGAAGTCTCTTATTAGCTGGTCCATATATTTTTCGAGGTCTTTGTCGGTAGGCTCTATTCCTTGTTTCTTTGCATACCAGCAAAGCGCTTCTGTTTGAACGATCTCCTTCGCGATCTCATCATCGGTCGTCTTGTCGTTTCGCGCTTTGGCATATTCTTTTTGTATGACGAAGTACGTATCGAGGGGATCCTGTCCTTTCTTAGAAAGCATGTCGCCTTGAGTCTTCTGTATCCGAACGATCTCCTCAATACTCATGCTGCCGTTTTCTCCTTGGGAATTATAGTGTGGCTTTGTAATAGACCATATAACTATTCCAAGAATAAGCATACCCACTATGATCGTAAAGACTGCCAATTTGTGTGGAAGATGGTTGATGTGCATAGTGTCCTCCTGGTCATATAGAGTTGCTATAACCGTTAGTCGAGACTATTTCTCTTATTGTTTTGATAGATTAATATACTTAGATGTCTTTTCGATGATATTGCTTCCCCCTGTAATAATATATCCCCCTTTGAAATATGCGGTGCTACCAACTTTCGCTGTTGTTTTTGTATTACTACATAGTGTGAAATATCCATTTCAACAGGTTGCAGAAGAAGCACAGTATACGGCGAGTGAGTAATTATAACAAGCGCCAGATGCCCTCGCCTCCGAAGCCGGCGGGCCCACTCTCAGGTTTCGGCAGGGACCACGGCGGGCCCACTCTCAGGTTTCGGTGGGCCCACAAACCTTTTTCCCGAAATTGCAATTTCCATGTATTTGCGGTACAATAGTACGAATAAGGAGAAAGACTATGGAGCAAGTACTTATGGGCGAATACGATGTTATCGTGGTGGGGGCCGGGCACGCGGGATGCGAGGCCGCGCTGGCCGCTGCCAGGATGGGCATGGAGACGGTGATGTTCTCCATCAACCTGGCCGCCATCGCCATGATGCCCTGCAACCCCTCCATCGGGGGCACGGGCAAGGGACACCTGGTGCGGGAGATCGACGCGCTGGGGGGTGAGATGGGGGTCAACATCGACAAGACCTTCATCCAGAGCAGGATGCTGAATACGGCCAAGGGGCCGGCGGTGCATTCTCTTCGTGCCCAGGCGGACAAAGCAAGGTATCACACAGAAATGAAGAAGACCATCGAGCGCACCCCCCACCTGCATATGCGGCAGGACGAGGTGGTGGAGATCCTGGCGGAGCACGGCCATGTCACCGGCGTGCTCACCAGAAGTCACGCCCTCTATCGATGCAAGGCCGTAGTGCTGGCTACCGGAACTTTTCTGAAGGGGAAGATCTTCATCGGGGACAGCAGTTACTCCTCGGGTCCGGACGGGTTGGCCTCGGCGGAGCATCTGTCCGCCAGCCTGGAGAAACTGGGGCTGAAGCTGCGCCGGTTCAAGACGGGAACGCCGGCACGGGCCCTGGCTCCCACCTTCGATTACGACAAGATGACCCGCCAGGAGGGTGATGCTCCCGTGGTGCCCTTCTCCTTCATGAACGATTCTCTGGAGCGGGAGCAGGTAGCATGCTGGCTCACCTACACCAACGAGGAGACCCACGACGTGATCCGGCGGAACTTTCATCGGTCGGCTTTGTTCGGCGGAGAGATCGAGGGCATCGGCCCCAGGTACTGTCCCAGCATTGAGGACAAAGTCCATCGATTCGCCGACAAGAAGCGGCATCAGCTGTTTGTCGAACCAGAGGGGCTCGATACTGACGAGATGTACATCCAGGGAATGAGCTCCAGTCTGCCGCTGGATGTGCAGCGGGATTTCTATCACACCATACCCGGCCTGGAGCATATCGAGATCGTGCGCCCGGCCTATGCCATCGAATACGACTGCATCGACCCGTTGGATCTCTATCCGAGTCTGGAGACCAAGTGTTGCAGAGGCCTTTTTTGTGGCGGACAGCTGAACGGAAGTTCCGGGTACGAGGAGGCGGCTGCCCAGGGATTGATGGCCGGGATCAATGCGGCATTGGAAATAAATGGCAAAGATTTCCTTATTCTGGACAGAAGCGAGGCTTATATTGGCGTTCTGATCGACGATCTCGTGACCAAAGGTACTAATGAACCTTACAGAATTATGACGAGCAGAGCGGAATATAGGCTGGTTCTGAGGCAAGACAATGCAGACGAGCGTTTGACAGAGAAGGGATATGCCGTAGGATTGGTCTCGGATGCAAGATATCAGAGATTTCTGAAAAAGAAGCAGGCGGTAGAGAAGGAAGTCCAACGGCTGGAAAAAACCTTGGTGGGGCCGGCGGATGCAGATGCCTTTTTGATCGCCCACGACAGCAGTCCTCTGCAGAAGCGAGTATCGCTATGTGAATTGATGAAGCGGCCGGAGCTATCCTATGCAGAACTGGCGGAGATCGATCCCGCGCGTCCGGCATTGACTCTGCACGAGAGGAACTGCGTGGAAGTACGGATCAAGTACGAGGGATACATACGCAAGCAGATGGCGCAGGTGGAAAGATTCAAGAAGCTGGAGTCCAAGCGACTATCCTCTGATCTGCCTTACGAGGAGATCGAGGGACTGCGGCTCGAGGCAGCACAGAAGCTGGCAACGATCCGTCCCGCTTCCGTGGGGCAGGCCTCCAGGATCAGCGGAGTATCACCGGCTGATATCAGCGTGCTGCTGATCTGGCTGGAGAAGATGGGAAGGAGCAGAGGATGAGCGATCTATTACAGCGCGGGCTAGAGGAACTGAACATTCCCGTGACAGAAGAGCAGCTTGCCCAGTTTCAGAAATACATGGAACTGGTGCTTGCTAACAACGAGAAAGTTAACCTGACCGCCATCAAAGATCCGGAAGAGTTTCACGTGAAACATTTTCTGGATTCTGTGGCTATATATAATAAGGAAGCATACCAGAAGGCGAAGAAAATCATCGATGTGGGAACGGGAGGAGGATTTCCGGGAGTTCCCCTGGCGATATTGTCGCCGGAAAAGAGCTTTGTTCTGATGGATTCTCTCAGGAAGCGGATGGATCTTGTCAGAGAAATGTGTGCGGAGTGCGGGATTCAAAACGTAGAGGTCATCCATGCGAGAGCGGAGGATCTGGGGCGAGAGCGAACCCACAGAGAGCAATATGACCTTTGTGTGTCCAGAGCCGTTGCTGACCTTGCCGTATTGACAGAATACTGTCTGCCGTTTGTGAAGGTTGGAGGTTTCTTTGTTTCCTACAAATCAGGCGATGTGGTGGAGGAATGCAACAACGCCAAGAAGGCGATTCGAATTCTTGGCGGGGATTTGGCCGATGTATGTGCGCTGGAGCTATACGAACAACGGCGCACGCTTCTGACCATTTCCAAAGTGGTTCCGACACCGAAGAAATACCCGAGGCAGCCAGGAAAGCCGGCGAAGACCCCCATTAGATAGATCAAGGAGAAAGAAAATAGTCTGAAATTGTTTCACGTGAAACATTTTTCGCCAAAACAGTAGTAAAATCCTGCAATGTAGGATATAATAGGGAAAAGAATGAAAATAGGGAAGCAGGAGGTTTCAATTGGGAAAGGCAATCGCTATATTTAACCAGAAAGGTGGCGTAGGAAAGACCACGACCAATATCAATCTTGCAGCGTGTCTGGCGCAGATGGGGAAGAAGGTCCTGATGCTGGATATCGACCCGCAGGGGAATACCACCAGTGGGATCGGAATCTCCAAGAAAGCGTTGAAGTATACGGTGTATGAGCTTCTGGTGCACGAAAATTTCGACCCCAGGAGAGTGGTGTTGCATACCGCTGTCCCCAACCTGGATCTGATTCCTGCTAACGTGAGCCTGGCAGGCGCGGAAATCGAGCTGGTACAACTGGAGGGAAGAGAGAAGCGTCTGAAGAAGGCGATCGACCGTATCCGGCAGTACTATGACTATATTCTGATCGACTGCCCTCCTTCGCTGGGAATCCTGACCATCAACTCGCTGACTGCGGTGGAAAGTGTGCTGATCCCGATCCAGTGTGAGTTCTATGCACTGGAAGGTGTGAGCCAGCTCATGAGCACGATCGACCTTGTACGGAAGAACATGAATCCGAACCTGGATGTGGAAGGCGTCGTGTTGAGCATGTTCGATGGCAGAACCAACCTGTCGATCCAGGTAGTCCAGGAGGTGAAGAAATACTTTGGGGCCAAGGTGTATTCCACGGTCATCCCAAGGAATATCCGATTGGCAGAGGCGCCCAGTTACGGGCTGCCGGTGGTAGAGTATGACTCCAGATCAAAGGGAGCACAGGCATACAGGGAGTTTGCAGAAGAGTTTCTGGAGAGAGAGGAAGAGCTGAATGGCAGGTAAAAACAAAAAGGCAAGAGGCCTGGGCCGTGGGCTGGACGCGCTGTTTGCAGATCAGGCACCGGTAGCGCCGGAACCTGAGGCGGCAGAAGATCCGCGAGGGGCATCGGACGGGCGGACTGTTTTATATTTGGATATCAACGAGATCAAGCCGAATGTCAATCAGCCACGTAAGAACTTCGATCCGGAGAGAATCGCAGAACTGGCAGACTCCATCAGGGAGCACGGGATCATCCAGCCTCTTGTGGTGCGCCCGAAGGGGGCCGGGTATGAGATCGTAGCTGGGGAACGACGTTACAGAGCGGCGAGAGAAGCAGGGCTGCCGCAGGTTCCCTGTCTGGTGAGAGAGTATTCCGATGAGGACAACATGCTCATCGCGATCATAGAAAACATGCAGAGAGAGGATCTGAATCCGATCGAAGAAGCTCAGGGGCTGAATGAGATGATCCGAGCCTATGGCATGACGCAGGAAGAAGTTTCCAGAAGCGTCAGTAAGAGCCGACCGTATATCACCAATTCCCTGCGACTGCTGAAGCTGCCGCAGGAAATGCAGACAATGCTGGCAGAGGGGAAGATGAGCACGGGACACGCCCGTGCACTGTTGTCTATAAAAGAGAAATCCCGTCGTGAACAGGTGTGTCGCAAGATCACGGAGGAAGGGATCTCTGTACGGGAAGCAGAAAAGCTGGCGAAGGCGCCTGAGAAGCAGAGCAGAAATACACAGAAGGCTCTGAAACCCAAGGATGCAGATGTCCAGAGGGTGGAGGAAGAACTGAAAGAGATCTATGGCACCAGGGTGTCTATCCATCAGAAGGGAAAGAAAGGGAGTATCGAGATCGAGTACTACGATCAGGGTGACTTGAACAGACTGATCGATATATTACGAACTGCCCAGGGGCAGTGACGATAGCGAGAGGTAATTTCATGGCTGAGACAGTATTTGAAAAAGACATGGCGGGATCTGTTCCGTTGCCGATGTGCGTGGTGGACGAGAGTGGAAAGATCGTCAGCTGCAACGCACATATGAACGAGGTGTTCCTGTACGATGGTCTGGTGGGGAGCGATTTCTTCCAGCTTACGGGAGTGAAGATCGCCGGGCTGACCGAGACGGCAGAAAGTTCGGATTACAAGACCATTGAGCGCAATGGGAAGAGTTTTCGGCTGTTCGCCAGCATGAACATGTCGGAACAGAACAACAACATATTCGTGTTTTTCGATGATGTGACAAGCTATGAGGATGTACGGAAGAACTACGAGGAAGGAAGGCTTTGTTGCTGCATCGTCAGAATCGACAACTACGATGAACTGATGGCCAGTACACTGCCGGACATGAGGATGGACATCTCGTCCCAGCTTGACAAAACGATCCGGAAGTGGGCTTCGGAGATCCGTGGATCCATCATCAAGCACAAGGAAGACGAGTATGTCATATATTTCCAATACTCTTATCTGAAGAAGATGCGGGAGGACAAGTTCCCCATTCTGGATGAGGCCAGGAGCATAGAATCCGAAGCGGATTTTCCTGTCAGCCTGTCCATCGGGATAGGTGTGCTGGGAGAGGACTTCCAGGAGACGGAAGATTACGCAGTCTCGGCCATCGACATGGCGCTGGGAAGAGGCGGCGATCAGGCGGTCGTCAAGGAAGGAGAGCAGACCGACTACTATGGGGGGATGCTCCAGACGGTAGAGAAGACCAACAAAGGACGTTCTCGCGTGATCGCGCATCGGCTGAACCAGCTGATCGATGACGCAGATCGTGTAATGATCATGGGCCATCGGAACCCGGACATGGACTGTTTTGGATCGGCCATGGGTATGTTCCGCCTCTGCAAGATGCAGGGAAGGGATGCCACCATCGTGCTGTCAGAGGTCAATGACTCACTGCAGCTGATCTATGATCAGGCAGAGGAGAGCGAGAAATACAACTTTGCGAATGGGGAGAAGGCCCAGGAAATGGCCGATGGGAACACCCTGCTCATCGTGGTAGATACCCACCGGAGAAGCTTTGTGGACTGCCCGGAGCTGTTGGAGAAGGTGGGGCATATCGCTGTGATCGACCACCACAGGCGGTCGGCGGACATCATCCAGAATACTTCGTTGCAGTATATCGAATCCTACGCCTCTTCCGCTTCGGAACTGGTAGCAGAGATCCTGCAGTATGCCGGGAAGAAACGGGCACTGGAGAAACTGGAGGCAGAAGCACTTCTGGGAGGAATCACCATCGACACCAATCGATTTGCGGTAAAGACCGGGGTGCGGACGTTCGAGGCGGCAGCCTGGCTTCGCCGTTCGGGTGCGGACACCACAGAAGTCAAACGTTTTTTCCAGGTGGATATGGAGGCGTTCAAGGTGCGGGCACACTGCATCTCCTCGGCCACCATCCACGAGGACGGGGTAGCCACCTCTATCTGCCGGGGAAATAACCGGGACGCCCAGATCATCCACTCGCAGGTAGCCGATGAGCTGCTGAACATGAAGGGCGTGCGGGCCAGTTTTGTGACTGGCAGAAATGAACAGGGCGAAACGGTGATCAGCGCCAGATCTCTGGGAGAGGTCAACGTGCAGGTGATCATGGAGAAAATGGGCGGCGGCGGACATTTGACCACGGCGGGAGCCCAGGTGGATCTCACGCCGAAAGAGGCGTTGGAGGAGATCCGTAATATATTGGAAGAATTAGCAGAAAAGAGGTAGACATATGATCGTAATATTGAAAAGGGACGTGAAGGGAACCGGCAAGGCCGGTGAGGTTGTGAAGGTCAGTGACGGCTATGCCCGGAACATGCTGATCCCCAAGGGGTATGCGATCGAGGCCACCAAGGGAAACATCAACACGCTGGAGAAGGTGAAGGCGAAGCAGGCTGAGGAAGAAGCGGCGGCGAAGGCCGCGGCGGAAGAACTGGCCGAGAAGATCGAGAAGATCGATGTGACCATCCTCACCAAGGCGGGCACAGGTGGTCGGCTGTTCGGCTCCATCACCACCAAGGAGATCAGCGCTGAGCTGGAGCGCCAGCACGGCATCAAGATCGACAAGAAGAAAATGTCTCTGGAAAGCCCCATCAAGGCGCTGGGGGTATTCAATGTTCCCATCAAGCTCTACAGCGGTGTGAACGCTGAGCTTACGGTTAAGGTGGTAGACTGATGGCTGAGAAGATCCCTCCAAACAATCTGGAAGCGGAGCGTTCTGTGATCGGTGCCGGCCTGCTGAGCAAGGAGGCGTTGGCCGATGCCATCGAACTGGTGAAGCCGGAGGATTTCTACGACGGTGCCAACCGGGAGATCTTTGCCACCATGACGGATATGTACAAGGACAACAAGTCTGTGGATATCGTCACCGTCTGCGACGAGATGAAGCGCCGGAAGGTGCTCCAGCTTGCGGGGGGACGGAGCTACGTGGCATCACTGTCCAGCGAGGTGCCTTCTGCGGTGAATGTGGGAGAATACGCCAGGATCGTTGCAGAGAAATCGGCACTGCGCACCATGATCCTCACAGCGGAGACGATCCGGGAGCGTGGGTTCGATGCGGATCAGGATCCCAAGGACATCCTGAACTATGCGGAGCAGGAGATCTTCCGCATTGCTCAGTCCAGACAAAGCCGGGATTACACCCCCATCGGGGAGGTCATGCTCCGGGATATCGAGTTGATCAACGAGGCGGTGCAGAACCAGGGAAAGATCCGCGGGGTGACCACGGGATTCAGAGCCCTGGACGAGGTCACCGGCGGACTGCAGAAGTCTACACTGGTCATCGTGGCGGCCAGACCGGCCATGGGAAAGACGGCGTTTGCACTGAACATCGCGCAGAACGCGGCCCTGAAGGGAAAGAAGGCCGTGCTCCTGTTCAGTCTGGAGATGTCCAAGGAGGAACTGGGCAACCGGCTCCTAGCCATGGAAGCCAGAGTGGACTCTGAGAACCTAAAGAAGGGGACGCTTGACCGCAACGACTGGGATCGCCTGATGCTGGCCATGGACGCCATGTCCCAGGCCACCATCAACATCGATGACACACCCAACCTGACGATCTTTGAGATCAAGAACAAGTGCCGCCGGATGAAGGCGGAGTCCGGATTGGATCTGGTGCTCATCGACTACCTGCAACTGATGAATGCAGACAGCCGCATCGAGAGCCGGCAGCAGCAGATCAGTGCGCTGACCAGGAACCTGAAGCTGATGGCCAGAGAACTGGATTGCCCGGTGATCGTGCTGTCCCAGCTTTCCCGTGGGCCGGAGCAGCGGGACGACAAGCGCCCCAAGCTGTCGGACCTGAGAGAATCCGGCTCCATCGAGCAGGACGCGGATATCGTCATGTTCCTGTACAGAGACGACTACTATAACGAAGAGACAGAGAAGCCCGGTGTCTGCGAGGTCAACCTGGCCAAGCACAGAAGTGGCCAGACCAAGAAGATCGAGTTGACCTGGGTGGCCAGATACACCAAGTTCAGCGATATGGCGTAGGGATAGGGCGCGGCACACCGCGGCATGCGCCGAAGGCTTTGTGCCTGCGCTTGGAGGACCATGAAATACATCAGAGAAAAGAGCAGAGATGTCTACCTGCAGGGAACGCAGGTAGAGAATATCTTCATTAACGAGTATCTGCCGGCGGCGCCGGGAGACTATGTCAAGGTGTACATCTACGCGAGCATGTACGCCGGTTTTGATATGGAGATGAACGACCAGATGATCGCCCGGCAGCTGGGGCTCTCAGAGAAGCAGGTGGGAGATGCCTGGACGTACTGGGAGAAAATGGGAGCGATCCGGAAGATCTATTTTGATGCCAGCGGCGAGCTTGATTTCACGGTGGAGTTCCTGGATCTGCGGCAGCAGATGTACGGGAAGAACGATGAACCCCTGCCGGCCCCCAAGCGGGGGGAGGAGAAGGTGTTCGGCAACGAACAGCTGAAGGAGACCTTTGGACAGATCGAGAAGATCATGGAACGGAGCATGAGTTCCACCGAGGTCCGGAAGGTGATCAGCTGGATCGTGGATGAGCACATCTCCGGAGACCTGGTGCTCTACTGTTTCCGGTACTGTGCGGAGAAGGGGAAGACCAACATGCGCTACATCGAGACGGTGCTCCACAACTGGGTAGCAGAGGGGCATACCTCTGTGGAGGAGATCAGCCTCCACCTGCAAGAGACAGATCAGCGGCACTACCAGCGGAAGCGGATCATGCAGGCGCTGGGGTTCAACCGGGGCATCACCGAGACCGAGCGCGAGATGATCGACCGGTGGTTCGACGAGTACGGGTTCTCCATGGAGCGGATCCTGGATGCCTGCAGCAAGACCTCCGGCATCTCCAGCCCCAACTTCAACTATGTGAACAAAGTTCTGCTGGGCTGGCGGAAGGAATCCGAGTCCCGTGGCACCGATGTGAACCGGCAGGTGAATGTGACCAATGCCCAGCTGAAGCAGTACTACGAGTATCTGCGCCTGAAAGGAGATGAGGAGGCTTCCCAGCGCCGCAGCGAGGTATACGCATCCATTCCCCGCATACGGGAGATCGATGAGCGTTACCGCGAGCTGGGCGCCATGATGTCCAAGGCGTTGATCAGCGGCCGGGCCGAAGAAGGGCAGGAAATACGGGAGCAGATGGAGTCCCTCTCCATGGAGAGAGCGGTGCTCCTCACCGATAACGAATACGAGATGGACTACACCGACCACAGGTATCTGTGCGAGAAATGCCACGATACCGGGGTCACCGATCTGGGAGAACGGTGTACCTGCGTGCCCCTCCGCCTGGAGGAGGCAGAGGTGTGGTTGAAACAACAAGGGGAGTAAACGGGATGGACGAACGGGAAGAGAGAAGAAGACGGAGACGAAGAAGGCGGTGGCTGAACCCCACCAGGATCCTTCTGATCACCGTGGTCGCCGCACTGGTGATCGTGTTTGGCGTCTCAGCCAAGACGATCATAGACCTGTGGTCAGAGAAGGGCGACCTGGAGAAGGAGAACAAGGCCCTGAAGAAGGAAAAAGCCCAGCTGGAACTGGAGCTGCAGAAGGTCAACGACCTGAACTATATCGAGGAGCAGGCCCGCAAGCAGCTGAACATGGTGAAGCCGGGAGAGGTCCTCTACATCAAGGACAAGAGTAAGCAGGACGAGGAAGCCACCGACAAGAGCGCAGATGACAACAGATAGCGGAGGGAAGGACACGATCCGCAGAGGATAGAGCATGGAGAAGATTCAAGAGATCATCGTGGTGGAAGGGCGTGATGACACGGCCGCCATTCGGCGGGCGGTGGATGCCCAGACCATAGAGACCCACGGCTTTGGTATGAGCGAGGAGATGTGGCGCCAGATCGACAAGGCCGTCCACACCCGGGGGATCATCGTGCTGACAGACCCGGACTACCCCGGCGAGTACATCCGGCGACAGATCCGGACACGCTACCCCGGATGCAAGGAAGCGTTCCTCCCCAAGTCGGAGGCGCTCCGTGACGGCGATGTGGGCGTGGAGAATGCGAGCCCCGAGGCGATCCGGCAGGCACTTGCGGGTGCCCGTGCACAAAGCCCTGCGTCCAGAGACGATGAAGAGGCGTTCACCACAGAGGACCTGGCGGCGGAGGGGCTGATCGGACCGGGAAGCCGGGTCCGAAGAGAGCAGCTGGGAGAGGCTCTGGGCATCGGGTACGGAAACGGGAAGACCTTCCTGGCAAAACTGAACGGGTTTGGGATTACAAGAAAGGAATACTATGAAGCTATACGATCCTGCAGTGATCAGAGCGATCAAGAGTAAATATGGATTTCGGTTCTCCAAGAGCCTGGGGCAGAATTTCCTGACCAGCAAGGAGGTCATCGATGGGATCGTGGAAGGCGCGGACATCGGACCTTCGGATCTGATCATTGAGATCGGTCCCGGCATCGGTGTGTTGACAGTCGCCGCAGCCGAGAAGGCCGGAAAGGTGATCGCCGTGGAGATCGACAGCAATCTGATGGTGGTCTTGGCGGACACGCTGAGAGGCTATGACAATATTCAGATCATCAACGAGAACGTGATGAAACTGGATCTGGCGGCGCTTATTCAGGAGGAGATGGAAGACGCGCCTTACCGGGCGGTGAAGGTCATCGGAAATCTTCCCTACTATATTACGACCTCCATAATCATGATGCTGTTGGAGAGCCGGATCCCCTGCGAGAGCATCACCATCATGATGCAGAAGGAAGTGGCGGACAGGATCAAGGCCTCCCCGGGAGGAAGGACCTATGGGGCTTTGTCCGTGGCGGTGCAGTACTACTGTACCGTGGAGACGGTGGAGGAGGTGCCGAAGGAGAATTTCATGCCGATGCCCAAGGTGGATTCCACCGTGCTGCGGCTGGATCTTCGAGAAGAACCCGCTGTACGCCCTATAGACGAAGACATGTTCTTCCGCTGTGTGCGTGCGGGATTCTCCATGCGCCGAAAAACCCTGCTGAATTCCCTGACAGCGACGGGGCACAGTAAGGACGCGATCCGAACCGCATTGGAGACCGCCGGCATCGACGCCAGAAGGCGGGCGGAGACTTTGTCGCTGGAGGAGTTTGCAGCGCTGGCGGATGCGTTCTCCGGGCTGCAGGAGTAAGTGTATGGACAAACTTAGAAAAGCAAGACAATACTATAACGAACATCTGAACAACTCCATGGTGCATGAGCTTGTGCTGGCGTTTCTGCTCGAACTGATCCTGGAAACGCTGGGAAGACAGCAGCTGCCGGGGCTCGGTGGTTTGCTGTGGATGGTCCAGCACCCGCTGGTGTTTTTCTATAACGTACTTATCATATTTGCGACCCTCTGCATTGGCTCGCTGTTCAAGCGGCGGATGTTCGTCACCGGGCTGATCACCTTCGTGTGGATGCTGATCGGTGTGGCCAACGGGGTGATCCTGACCCAGCGCATGACTCCGTTTACCATGAAGGATCTTTCGGCCATGACCGAGGGGGCGACCATCCTTACCAACTACATGGCTATGTGGCAGATCATCATGATCGGCGTGGTGATCCTGCTGGTGGTGATCGGGTTCGTGATCCTGTTCATCAAGGGCCCGAAGCATAAGGAAGCGATCAAGTTCAAGCGCAATCTGGTGGTCTGCCTTCTGATCATCGCCTGCGCCTTTGGAAGTACTTATGGATTGATCCGTGTGAACGTGCTGTCTACCTTCTTCGGAAACCTGGCGTATGCATACCGGGATTACGGTGTGCCGTACTGCTTTATCAATACCTGGCTCAACCAGGGCATCAGCAAGCCGGCCGGATACTCTCAGGAGGAGGTCTCGGCCATCGTGAAAAAGAGTGGGATCAGCAAGAGCGGAGTGGTGAAGAGGTCAGAGAAGGATATTGCGGTCTCTGAGGATAAGCCTAACATCATCTTCCTGCAGCTGGAGTCCTTTGTGGATCCGACAAAGTTCAAAGATATCAAACTATCGCAGCCTGCGACACCGAACTTCCGCCAGCTGGCCCGTCACTATTCCACGGGCAACCTGACGGTACCGGCCTGCGGCGCGGGAACGGCCAACACGGAATTCGAGGTGATGACCGGGATCTCGGTGAAGTTCTTCGGCCCTGGTGAGTACCCCTTCAAGTCGGTCCTGACGGATCGGACGGCGGAGAGCGTGGCCAGTGATCTGACGGATATCGGCTATTCCGCCCATGCGATTCACAACCACAGGGCTCTGTTCTACAACCGGAACGAGGTGTTTGACAACATCGGCTACAACTCCTTCACCTCGGTGGAGTACATGAGCGGTGTGGAGTACACCCCAAAGAACTGGGCAAAGGACAAGATCCTCACCTCCCAGATCCTGGAGACGATGAAGTCCTCCAAGACCCGGGATTATATCTATACGATCTCCGTGCAGGGGCACGGGAAATACCCGACGGAGCCCATGTTGGTGAACCCGAAGATCCAGGTCACCTCCGCGGCGAACGAGGAGACGAAAAACAAGTATGAGTATTACGTCAACCAGGTGTTTGAGATGGATCAGTTCGTCAAAGAACTGACGGATACTCTGAAGACTTACGAGGAACCGGTCATCCTTGTGATGTACGGCGATCACATCCCGGCGCTGGATATCACGGAGGAGTCCTATGACGCAAAGGATCTCTACCAGACACAGTATGTGATCTGGAGCAACTACGGCCTGAAAAAGAAGGACAAAGACCTGACTACCTATCAGTTGGCGGCCAACGTGCTGGGCCGGGCGGGGATCCACAGCGGATCCATCGTTCGCTATCACCAGAAGGTGAAGGCTTCGGCGACGGACTATCTGAAGGACCTGAAGGTGCTGGGCTACGATATGTTCTACGGGGAGGATTACATGTACGGCGGGATCAATCCTTTCCAGAAGGCCGGCATGCGCATGGGCGTGAAGGATATCAAGATCTACCGGGTGGTCAATGTGG